>RFVF01000040.1 GCA_009922615.1 Pseudomonadota bacterium | reverse complement strand
GCCGGCGCCGGCGCCGGCAATCACCAAAGCCGGGCCCGGTTCAGCCGTGACGGCGGCGTGTTGCTGCTGGTTGAGTTCGCGCGCGTAATCGATGCGCAACTCCACAGGAGCGGAGAAACGTTTGATTTGATAGTCGCGCGACACGGCGGGGATTCAACGGGCTGGGGGCGAGCGGGAGAAGGAAAAACCAATCCCCGCAGGAGACCTCGTTCGGCGACTCGCTTCAAACGCAGAACGCGGAAGCTGGAATGAGGCAAGAAGTCAGGGACTCCTCGCGTCGTCTCCTAGCGCGGGGTTACTTTGCGACGATCACGGCGGGGTCCGCCGCCAGCCGCTTGGAGCGCTCGATGTTCGCCTCAATCGCCGCGAGGTAGGCGTTCGGGCCGTCGGGATACGGCTCGCTCAGGAAACGGTAATTGCTTTGGAAGTCCTTCTCGATTTTTGGCCGCACGTATTTCTCCCAGAACGTTGGCGTCATCTTGAGCAGGTGTTCGGCACTCTCGAACATCGTCTTGGTGCCGCTGTAGCGCGCGGACTCGGCAAACTCGGCGAACAAAATGGGCAGCTTGTCCACGTAGTCGGCGGCCGCCATCTGGCCCAGCAAGTCCGCCGTGCCGATGCAGAAGCCGATGATGCGCTCGACTTCGCTCTGGAAGGGAATGGCGTCGATTTTCACATTCACGCCCGTGCAACGGATCATGCGCATAACGATGCCGGCATCCTCGGTGGAGAAGCCTTTCTCGGCGAGGAGCTGTTGAGCGAAGTTGGCACTGCGGCTGACGTGGATGAGGGTGTATTTGGCACCGGTGCCCTCGTTGTCGCCGCGGACCTTCAAGTAGCCGGTGTCGTGGAGGAGGATGGCGAGCAGGCCGAGTTCGAACATCCGCTGCGGCACGGCGGGAGCGACGCCGACACGCTGCCGGCCGTGGAGGATTTGCGTGTAGCAAAGCGTGCCTTGCAGGGTGTGCTCAAGGTCGTGATAGAGCGCGTCGATCGGCTGGTAATCGCGGTATTTCCCTAGGAAGGCGTCCACTGCCCAATCGAAGGCGCGGCTGACAAATTCCCGGTCCCCCCGGCGGAACATCTCGCCGTGAATGGCGGCCACGGCGGCCTGGACTGCCGCCGGATTTTTGGTGTCCGCGATGGGGAACATCGGCAACAACGTAGGCAAGCCCTGCCGTTGATGCACGTTTTTTTTGTTGAGTGAGCGGATGAAAAAACAGGTGCAACGTATCATTGCTTGTCGCAGCATCCGCCCATGCACCTGACTCGCCGAGATTTTCTGCAACAAGCCAGTTTGGCCACCCTGGCCGCCACCGGATGCGCCACGGTTGGCCACGCGCCTAATTCACTCATCATTGACACCCACCAGCATCTCTGGGATCTCGGCAGTCAGAAACTTCCGTGGCTCGGCGACGCACCCGCGTTGTTGCGGAAAAACTACCGGACGGAAGAATACCGTGCCGCGACAGCGGGCTTGAATGTGCGCGCCGTTTACATGGAGGTGGACGTGGCGGAAAGCACGCTGGCGAACGAGGCGGAGTTTATCCTCGCGCTGGCCGCAGCTGGTCAGACTCCCACGCGGGCGGCGGTCATTGGTGGCCGGCCCGATGCGCCGGATTTTTCCGCATACGTGAAGCGCTTTGCGAAACAGGCGGCCTTCAAGGGGGTTCGCCGTGTGCTGCATTCGCCAGCGACGCCCCCCGGCTACTGCCTCAAGCCCGAGTTCGTGCGCGGCGTGCGCCTGCTGGGCGAACAGGGCAAGAGCTTTGACCTGTGCATGCGGGCGCCGGAGTTGATGGATGCCGCCAAGTTGACCGAGCTCTGCCCGGGCACACGTTTTGTTTTGGATCACTGTGGCAACCCTGACCTGAAGTGTTTCCGCGCTTCCCGGCCCGGCGAAGAGCGTCCGCGCCACACGGCGGATGAATGGAAACGCTCGATCGACGCGTTGGCCAAACGCCCCAACGTCATCGGTAAAATCTCCGGTGTCGCCGCGAGTCTCACCAAAGGCGGTGGGGTGGAGGATCTCGCCCCGGCGGTGAATCACTGTTTGGACGCCTTCGGTCCCGACCGTGTTGTGTTCGGCGGCGATTGGCCGGTCTGCCTCCTCGGTGCGACGTATCAGGAATGGGTGACAATGCTTCGGCAGATCGTCGCCAGCCGGCCAGCGGAGCAGCAGCGCAAGCTCTGGTCGCTCAATGCCATTCGCCATTACTCGCTCAAGGTGTAGGCACGAAAAAGGGCAGGCTGTCACCAGCCTGCCCGCCGAGCCGGAAGTTCTACGGGATTATTTCTTGTCGTCCTTTTTCTCGTCCTTGCCTTTGGCTGGGACTTTGGGGCCTATAGTCAGGGTGGTCGCTTCGAGTTTGCCGTCGGCGGCGTTGCGATAGCCGCCGGAGACCTCGTCGCCCTCCTTCAGGTCATCCAAAGTGGCAGGCTTGCCGTCCTTGGTGATCTTGGTGGTGGCGGTGATCTGGATTACCCGGGCCGCCTTGCCAGAAAGCTTCACGGTCTTGGCTGTCTTGTCCACAGCCACCGCCTTTCCGACGAAGCCAGCGCCGCCTTTCTTGGCTTTTTCTTCCGTTTTCTCCTTCTCCTTGCCCTTTTCCTTCTCCTGCGCGGTCGCGCTCAAGCTCGACCCCAGCAGCAAGACAGCGGCAATGGATGCCGTGATGACAGTTTTGGTGAATGATGTTTTCATGCGTTTTCCTCCAGCAATTGATGTGTTGATGGTTGTTTGAACTTCCGGCTGACGGAACCGCGAATAGCACACGAATAACCGGATGGCAACAACTTTGTGTGGGATTTTTTAGCCTTCCACCCGCTTGCCATGGTGAGGTGGATTCTTACCATTTGCCCGGTGCCGATTTTTCATGAATGCCAGCGATGCACCGCCTGCTGCCGCTGGCCGGGGCAAGTGCGGTTGGCCGAGGCTGAAATCGCGCGACTGGCGCAGTTTCGCGGCCAGAGCGAGCGCGAGTTCATTGAGCAAGCCACGCGGTTGCGACCGGATCGCCGGGGACTGGCGCTGCGGGACAAGCCCAATGGAGAATGCATTTTTCTCGACGGAGAGAGTTGTGCGGTGCAGCCGGTCAAGCCGCAGCAATGCCGCGATTTTCCGAACCTGTGGAACTTCCCCGGCTTCGAGCAAACCTGTCGCGCTGTGCCCCGCCTGGTAAGCGACGAGGAATATCGCCGCCTGGTCCACGCCGCCACCGGCCGAGACCTGTAAGCGCTGCGACGGCCAACGCCGACCCGCGCTGGCGGTGGATCAGTCCTTCTTAATGCCCAGCGTATTCTCGAACTCCGCCGAGAAGCTGCGCATTTGCGCAATGATTTTGTCGGGCTGCTGCGAAATGCTGTCAATCATGCGCGGGGCAAGCTCCGGCTTGCGACGCAGCAACTCGACGGCAGCCACGATGAGGGAGAGGTGGTTGTTGATGTCATGCCGCGCGACGGCGAGTTTTTCATTCAACTCGGCGATCTGCTCCGGCGTGAGCGTGACAGGGGACTGTGGCAAGGCCATGCGCGCTGGATGGTGGCAAGGGGCTGCCCAAACGCAAGCCCGGTTCCGGCGCCTTACAGTTTATGATCGGCGGGCTTGACGCCTTTCTTGTAGCCGTTGAAGCCGTAGGCGGTCGGCTTGTATTCGCCGACCACGGCCACGTCGGCCTTGGCCGGAACGGGCAGCTTGAGCAACTGAAAAGTCGCATTGACAAGCAGGCGGCGCAGGGCCTCGTTCTCCAAATCGGTCGAGGAACCCATCGTGGTGGCGAACGCCTGGCCCGGTTTGCCGCCGGGCAACTGATAGCTCTTCGTCCATGCCACAGGCATCATGGGATCGTTCTTCTTGCCCTCAGCCGGCTCGTCGTCGGTGGGCTTGAGGCCGAAATTGCGGTCGCTCATGTCGGCCGGGCCTTTGCGCTTCACGACCTGACCGAGCACAAGGGGTTTGGCGTCCCCGGGTAGCGGCAGGCGCACGCCATAGACGTCGGTCGCCCCCCAGATTTCGCCGTCCTTGATGCCGTTGAGCAGCGGGTTGCCTTTGGCGTCCGGCGCGAAGAGGCCGCGCGTGGACTCGCTCTTGTGACCGCCGTGGTGGCTGATCCATTGCTCGCCGAGCACGAGCCGGCCGAAGCCGTCGGTCCATTCTTTAGGCTCGCCCTTGTAGCCGTTGTTGTAGCGGGCGAATTCGCCCTTCATGCCGTTGAAGGCGTGGGTGGCGGTGCGCAGGCCGATGACGGGCTTGCCCGCCTTGAGATACTCATCAAGGGGCTTCATTTGCTCGTCGGGCAGGTTGCGGAAGCGGGTGAGAATGATCAGCAGATCAGCACTGTTGAGCGCCTCGGTGCCGGGGATGTTGTTGCCCTTGTTTGGGTTGATTTCGCCCGTGGCGGGGTCGATGGGGAACAGCACCGTGCATTTGAAACCGTGGCGTTGGGAGAGAATTTTACCGAGCTGGGGCAGGCCTTCCTCGCTGCGATACTCCTCGTCGCCGGAGATGAGGACGATGTGCTTGCCAGCACCGGGACCGGTCTTGGGTTCGTAAGTCACCCAGGTGGGTTCCGCAGCGCGGGTGGAGTGGACGGCGGCTCCGAGGAGCAGGCTGGCGAGGAAATGATTGAGCAATTTCATTTGTTAAATTCGACGCGTTGGACGCGGGCCGGACTCTACGGCTTCGGCGAATTCCCGCAATTCATTTACCCGCCCTGCGCCTTGCCTTTGCGAAGTTCCACGGCATACTCGCGCCTGCTTTTCACATGAGCACTTTGAACATCGCCATCATCGGCACCGGCGGCATCACGCTCCAAAACCACCTTCCCGGCTTGGCGCTTTGCAAGGACGTCAAGGTCCATGCGTTGTGCGATGCCAACCCCACCACTCTGGAAACCGCCCGCCAGCAAACCGGCGCGCCCGTCACCGCGACGAAGTGGGAGGACATCGTCAAACGCGACGATGTCCACGCGCTCATTATTGCCACGCCGAATGCGTTTCACCCGCCGGTGGCCATCGCCGCCGCACGCTCGGGCAAGCACGTGCTGAGTGAGAAGCCGCTCGCGCTCAACGCGGCCGACGCCCACGCGATGGCTGACGCGGCCGAGCAGGCCAACGTGCGGCACATGACCGCGTTCACCTATCGCTTCGTGCCCGCGATGCGTTACCTGAAACATCTCGTGGATCAGGGTGAGCTGGGTCGCCCGTATCACTATCGCTCCTGTCGCCTCCAAGACTGGGGCACCCGCAATGTCGGCTGGCGGCAGCAGAAGAAACTCGCCGGCACCGGCGAGATCGGCGACATGCTCTCCCATCGCATTGACTTCGCGCATCATCTGGTCGGCCCGATGGCGCGGCTGGTGGCGAATCTCAAAACCCTTACACCCGTGCGGGGCGGCGCGCCGAATGACACGGATGACTGGGTGGCCATTCTCGCCGAGTTCCAATGCGGCGCGAGCGGCGTGCTGGAAAGCTCGAAGCTGGCCAGCGGCACCAATGAAAGCTGGCGCAGCCCGGACCGCGTGGAGTTGAACGGCAGCGAGGCGAGTTTCAGCTTCACGACAGGGACGTGGAATGAATTGCAGTTCGGCAAGGTCGGCGGGCCGGGGCTCAAGGCGTTGCCCATTCCGCGCGAGTTTTACACCTGGCCCGGCTCGCCGCGCGATCCCGGTGTGGGCGATCCGCTGGTGAGCTTCCGCTATGACCAGGCTGTGGAATTCATCAATGCCATCCGTGAGCAGCGCCCGTGCAGCGTGACTTTTCACGACGGCGCGCGGATGCAGGACGTGACGGACGCGGCACTGAAGTCCGCCGAGACGCGGCAGTGGGTGGATTTGGCGTGAACGGGGCGGCCGGATTTTTGATTGAGGCAGCGGGTCGGTCGCGGTAAGAATTTACCTGTTCTCAATGCTAGGTTCCTGAAACAGGGCTAAACGGATCATGAAAGACATTCTGCAACGGTTCAGCGTGGACAGTGCGAAGTTGACCGGCCAGATCTACAGCATCGCCGTGCTGCTCTATCTGATCATGCTCGGCTGCGTCATCTGGAGCATCAACCAGCAGCCGTTTGACCGGAAGCGGCGCTCGCTCTGGACGATGCTGGTCATCATGTTCGGCCCCTTTGCGATCCTGCCGTATCTGGCGATTGCCTGGAAGAACGCCGCCACCGGCTCGCTTTCGTTCTGGCGCAAGCCCAAGCGTGTGCAACGGTAAATTTCCTCCGTTTCGGTGATGCGCTTCCTGAGCTGCCGCTCCAACTTCCTTCTCGGGGGCGCGCTCTCGCTGGCCTGCGTGGCCACGGCAGCCGGGCAATTGTCCAGCCAGACTACCGGAGCCGCCAATGCGACGTTCCGGCCGGGCGGTTTGCGCGAGGGGCTCACTACGACGACGCTCAGTGACAAGCCGGACGCGGAGCTGGGTGGAGCGGGCACGACGGAATCGAGTCTGGTGCGCGACGCGGAGGCGGCGCAGCAAAGTTTCTTTCGCAGCTTTCAGGATGGCATCATCCGCATCCCCAAGTTCGGCTACGGAGAGGGAAACTTTCGCGTCGCCGCGCCGCTGGGGCCGACCGCTGGACTGCCTCTGTTTGGCTTTGCGGGCCGGCCGGAAGAGGCGCAGTTCAAGCTGGGCAACTTTTACCTGCGCGTGTTTTCCCTCAGTGCCTCGGCGTTGGTCAGCGACAACATCAACCTCGTCCAGGTCGGACGGAAGACGGACGAGATCGCCGTGGTGCGGTTGCAGTCCGGGCTGATTTACCAGATCAACGAGGCGATGCGGCTCTCGGCGGCTGGCACGGCGATCTGGCTGCCGTTGAAAGGGGAGGTGGGCTTTCGCGATCCGCTCGCGGATTATTCGTTCAGTCTGGCACCGTTGTTCCAAACGCAATTCACCTACGACATTCCTTTCAATCATCTGGATTTTCAGGTGCTCGAGGATTTCACCGTGCAGAGCGGCGGGTTTGGCACGGGGCGGGCGTTTGATCTGCTGGATCGTCAGGCCAACGACCTGCAGGATACGGCGGGCCGTTATTCCTACCGGGATACGCAGGCGCAGGGGCCCACGGACCGGCGCTTCCGTTCGTCGCCGTCCTTTCGGAATGTGGTGGGCGTCAATGCCAGCACCGTGTTGCCGACGGTCACGCGGTTCACGGCTGGCTACACCCACGAAAACATCTGGCAGGCGCGGGACAGCCTCGGGCAGCAGAGCAGCGCAGATTCCTTCATCGCCGAGCTGCGTTCGGAGCGCGAGAACCTGAGGTTCAAGCCGTTTTTCAACTACACGGCGCGGCATCAGGAAGGCCGCTCCGGCTTCGATGCCGCGACGCGAGGCGGCATTATCGGACCGATCACGCCGTATCTCGATTTGAGCGCCGACATGGGTTACTTCCTGGCGGGAGACTCCACACAGGAGGGCTACACTTGGTCGGTCCGGTTGATCAACCGGCCGCGGGAACGCTTTGAGCACGAGTTGGATTACCAGCGTTCGATGACCTATCCGGACCGGTCGTTGGTGACGCTGGTTGGCTATCACGCGCAGCTTCAAGCGAGTCCGGATATCATCCTCGAAGCGGCGGTTCAGGAGCAAAACGTGGAGCCGATCGACAACCCGAACAATTCCTTTGGGGGCAAACAATTTCGCACGGAAGGCCGCTTCAACTATCGGGTGCTTGATCGCATCGTCGCCCGGCTTGGCTATGCGTGGGCCCACAATGTGGGACGGGAGGGGACGCCCCCGTTGCGTAATGACCTGCACACGATCCGGTTCGAGCTGGTCATCGCCCACACCCCGACCTTCGAGTCATCCTTCCTGTTTCAAAACGAGCGGCGGGAATCGAACATCCCCTTGGACAGCTACGTGGAGAACGTTGCCTCGCTCACACTCACCCGAAAATTTTGACTGTCAAACCCGAAGAATGTTTTTGCCAATCTCAGGTTAGCTGTGGCATCAAAGCACGCCAGTTGACTCAACCTTAATTCCTTGAAGACGGCGGACCTTAGTCGCTAACAACGATGACCAGCGGACTTATGCGCGCGGCCTGCGCCGTGCTGTTGCTCGTGGGAGATGTCCACTGGGCCATTGCTGCTGACGCCGGCCCGACGACGGCACAGGTGGAGACGGTGCGCCGCCAGTATCTCCAAGCACTACAGCAGGGCGACTTCAAGGCTTCTGATCGCTTGGGGGCCGAGTTAAAAGCGCTGGAAGCCCGGCGCGACTCGGGCGCCTCCGGACTCGCTTCAGTTGCTGGTGGCGACCCGGTTCCGACCTTTTTCTCTCCGGCGTCTGGGAGTCCGGCCAGCGGTCTGTCAACTACCTCTTCGGTCTTCTCTCCCCCGGGTGCCAGCCCAGTCGGGGCTTCCCCGGCCATCAGTCGGCAGCCCACGCCCGCGCCGAAATCAGCCCTTGGTTCCCCTGCCAAACCTATTTTGGCGCCCCGAGACTTTGATCCGGCACCGCCACCTCCGGCTAGTGCCCCGGCTCCTGCCTTGAGTTCGTCCGGCACCGCCGCACCTGCCTTCGCGCCCTTGGTTCCGGCTGCGACGCCGGCCTCGTCGGCCAACATCTCCACCAACGCGGCCCTTTCGTCAACTGAGCCCCGGCCCGCGGAGGTGCCGCCGGCGGTGATCGAGTTGCGGGCGGCTCAGGCCGAGCTTTCCAAGCTGGAAGAGTTCCGCATGGCGGAGAGCCTCACCACCCGGCGCACCGCAGTCACAGCACTCGATCCCGCGCGCACCAGTAACGTGCCCCCGCCGGCAGCCGTCATGAGTCCCGCTGGTGGAGTCCCGCCGGTCACTGTGACTCCCAGCGTTAGCCTCGCGGGTGCCCCGGAGGAAATGCGGCGCAAGCTGGACGATCTCACCCGCCGCAAATCTGAACTCCAACTCGAAGCCGAGCGGCTTGCCAAGGACTCCGCCGACTGGGAAGCCCGCTACAACTCCGCCAAGGCCGAGTTGGCCCGGCTCGAAGCGGAAAATAAGGGCCGCGAACGCCTGCAGACTATTCGTGCCGAGCTTACGAAACTGGATGCCGACGCGACGCGATTGATGCAGGACATTGAGGCGGGGCGGGCAGATCAGGAGCGGCGTGCTCGCGAAGGGCTTACCCAGGCCCGGCCCATGGCCAGCCTCACAACCGCATCGCCGGATCAGCCCGCCATGACCTCCGTCGTCAGCCAAAAGCCGGCGACGCCGGAGCGCAAGGGGCCGCCGCAATTTTTGCCGGTGGGCAGCTCGCGGCCCGCGCCCATGGCCGGAGAGGGAGGCATTCTTCGCACGGGCCGTTCTACCGTGGACAGCGCGGCGATCCAGCGGGAACTGGACAAGCTAACGGAGAAGCGTGAGATCGTTCTTCGCGAGCTTGATGAAGTGCAGCTCAAGTTCAATCTCGCCCGCCGTGAACTGGATTCCGCCGGCCGGGTGGGCAACCCGCAGGACATTGAGCGCTGGACCAAGGAGATCGCCGCGCTGGACACGCGTTACAAGGTCGCCACCGAAGAGCTCAAGCGCATCGACACCGAAACGCAGGGCAAGATTTCCGCGATGAAAGGTGCGGTGGCGGGCGGCGATCCGGACGCAGTGAACTCCGGTGATTCCCTTCGCCTGATCGTCACCGAGGACGATTCCTACAATGCCATCTATCCGGTCAAACGGGACGGGACCATCACGGTAAAAAACTTGGGTCGTGTCTCCGTGGGAGGCAAGAAAATCAGCGAGGCCGAGGCGGCGATCAAGGCGATGCTCGAGGAGAGCCAGTTGACCAAGGCGACGGTCACGTTGGAGTTTGTAGGCGACCGTCCCAATGCCACCGGTGGTGGCGGACTGCCGCCCTCGGCGGAACAATCCACCATTATCTATCTCGCGGGCGAGTTCGTCACGCCGGGCCCGTTGAAAATCCCCGATGGCGTCACGCCGACGCTGATCACCACGATCATCCGTTCGGGTGGCATCACTCCTTCCGGCGACCTCACGCGCACGAAGCTGCTGCGCATCGACAATGGCATGGGGGCGGTCGAGGAAGTCAACGTCGCCGCCATCCTCTCCGGCAGCATTCCCCCCATGGACATCGCGCTGAATCCCGGCGACATCATCATGATCCCCGCTTTCGCGCCCGTGGTGTATGTCACCGGCAACGTCACCAAGCCTGGCACCCTGCGGCTGTTCCAAGATGAAACCCTCACGGCCTACGCGGCCATTCTGCGTGCCGGTGGTTTTTCGCGCTTCGCGAACCTGAAGAAATGCTACGTGGTCCGGGATTTGGGCAATGGCGAGAAGATGCAGATGCCGCTGAACGTGAAGGAAATCCAGCGGGGTCTGGCTCCGGACATCGTCCTGCAGGGCAAGGACATCGTCGTCGTGCCCGAGAGCTTCTTCAGTTTCTGAGCAGTTCCGGCGTAATGAATGACTGATCGATGATTCCGGGCGCACAAAAACGCAAAGCCGACTTCACGGACGTGGTGATGTATGTCGCCATCGCCACGAAGCATGCGCGCCTGATCATTCTGCTCATGACCCTGTCGCTGACGGCGGGGCTGATCTTCTACATCTTCAGTCGGCCGGTTTATTCTTCAATCAGCCGGGTCCAATATACAGCCATTGGTTCCGCCACACCGGACATTGACACCGCGTTCAAGGGGGACGATGCGCGGCGCTTTTCCGATGACAAGTTTCTTAAAGAGTTCGAGGCGGAACACGTTCAGAGCCGCACCATCCTGCGGTTGACCGGGTTGACCAATCTGGTGTCGGGGTTGGACGCCAGCAAGCTGACTCTGAAAGAATTGCGCGAGCGGATTGACCAAGAACGGAAGCTCAAGGCCCAGAGTATCAAGCGGGCAAAACAGAGAAGTAAGAGTGGCAAGCCGACCACCGATTCCGAAGACGACGACGTTGCAACGGGCTGGACGCCGACAGTTGATTTGCCCAAGAAGGACATGCTGAAGCAAGTCCGGGCGACTTGGGACTCGGAGCATAATATCGAATTGTCTGTCGTTGCCTACTCCCCGGAGTGGGTGCGCACCTTCCCGCGCGCCTATGTTGAGGAATTCCTACGCGATCGGGTGGAAAAAGCTGAATACCTTTACAAGGCGACGACCAATCGATACCTGCCCCAAATCGCAGAATGGGAGGTCCTGTGGAAGAAGGAGTTGGAGGAAGAAAACAAGAACAACGCCAACGTCAACCCTGAGCAGTTGAAAAACGAACTCGAGCAACTCAAGGACGTGCCCAAGCTGTTGGAGGCATATAAGGAACGCCTGAAACGCTGGGACTATGTGAATCGGAAAATTACTGATCACCCCGAATACACCGAGTTGGAGCGCCTGAATTTTTACAACCAGGTCGAGTATCGGGATGGCGGCGGGTTTGTGGAATTCGACGCGGAGTCCAAGCAAAAACTGCCGCGCGCCCAGCAGCCTTCCAACGGCACGGTAGTGATGCCACGAGGAGGGGTGCGGCCCGGCGTGGAGGACTGGCGTGAATTGGAGCGGACCAAGTTCAACTTGGAGACGAAGTATCAAGACTGGAGTGCCACCTACAAGCCGGGCCACCAGAAGATGAGGGAGCTGAAAGCGCAGATCGATGCCGTCGATCGAAAGCTGAAAGAGGCGGGCATGGATGCGCGGGGTAAGTTTCTCATCGAGGGTCGCTGGCTTCAGCAGGAAATCCGTCGCTTGGAGGAGCAATTACCCACCATCGAAAGGCGCACGAAGGAATATGAAGATTACATTCGCAGGAAGCAGTTGGTCGACAAGGGCCGCATTGACTACCTGTCCCGGATTGCCGAGTTGAAGAGCGAGATCACCAAACTTCAGGTGGCGCTCAACCATCAGCGGGTGGACTTGGAATTCATCGGCTTCAAGACCGTTCGCGATGAGATCCCCATTTCCCCCAACCGGCTGAAGATCGTCCTCATGTCCCTTGGGCTCGGGCTGGCGCTCTCGCTGGGCGTTCCCTTCCTGCTGGAGTTCATGGATCAGACGGTCACCAACATGGAGAAAATGGAGGAGACCACGAACATGCGCGGCCTCGGACTGGTGCCGGATTTTGAGGACGAAATTGCCGAGTCCTACCCGCTCATCTTCAGTGACGGCGTGGCCAATGCGGACTTCATCGAGAACTTCCGCGTCATCCGCACCAACCTCCTGTCCAGCGCGGCCTCGTCGAAGTTCCCGCAGGTCGTCATGGTCACGAGCACCTCACCCAAGGAAGGCAAAACCGTCGTGGCCTCGAACCTCGCCATGTCCTTCGCCCACATGGGCGAAAAGACGCTCATCATCGACGCCAACCTCCGCCGCGGCATCCTGCATCACCTCTTTGGCAGCCGCTCCTCGCCCGGTTTGAGCAACGTGCTCATGGAGAAATACGACGTCGAGGACGCGTGCCGCCCGACCACGATGGAAAATCTCCACATCCTCCCGTGTGGTGATCAGTTGGAAGGCGACATCGAGCAACTCGGCTCGCCCAATTTCATCGCGGCCATCGACAAGCTGCGGAAGCGCTACCAACGCATCATTGTGGATGCCACGCCAGTGCTTGGCCTCGCCGAGACCAGCGTCATGCAGCCCGCGATGGACGGCGTCATCCTCGTCATCTGGTCCGGTCAGACGCCCACGCGTGCCGTCCGCACGGCGATCGACATCCTCAACGACAATCACGCGAACTTCTACGGCTTCGTCCTCAACCGCCTGGACCTGATGGCGACGATGAACCGATTCCACTACTACTACTACACGAACCATTATTACAACCGGTATCAGACCCTCACCCGCACGCAGGATCAGAGCCGGAATCAGTCTCGTTGAAGCCTGCTCCGCATGAGTGAGTCGCCGCACCCGGCCACCGCTTCCACGCCACCTGGCGTATCGGTCGTCATCCCTGCCTACAACTACGCCCGCTTCCTTCCGTCCGCCGTCGAGTCGTGCCTGAAGCAGGATTATCCTAACTTCGAGGTCGTGGTGGTGGATGACGGTTCGAAAGATAACACCCGCGAGGTGATGGCAAACTACGGCCCGCCCGTCCGCTACGTTCATCAAGCCAACGCCGGCCTGTCCGCCGCCCGCAACACTGGCATCCGCGAGGCCCGGTTCGACTATGTCGCCTTCCTTGATGCCGATGATCTCCTGCTGCCCACGCACTTGAGCGACAGCATGGCCGCGTTTGCGAAACTACCGCCGGACTACGCGCTGGTGGCGTGCGACGACCAGTTGGTGGATGTGGACGAAAAGCCGTTGCCGTTCGCCGTCCACGTGCCGGTGCTACCCCGCGAAATCACCGTGAAGGACATCCTCATGCGCACGCGTTTCTCGCCCACGGGCGCGGTGGCGTGCAAAGAGGTCTTCGCCCTCTGCGGTGGCTTTGATACGACCCTGCGCAGCACCGAAGACCGCGACATGTGGATCCGCATCGCCGCGCGCCGTCGCATCTGGCACCAAGGCAAGGTGCTTGTTCAGATCCGCAAGCACGGCAACAACATGAGCAACAACGCCGACCGCATGAAGAACAACATGGCGGCCGTGCTCCGGAAATCCTACGCCGCCGGCGTGGTGCCGAGGACCAATGTTTGCTTCTGGCTCCAAGTCTTCAGCTACTGGCGTTTCCAGACCTCACTCATTTACAACGGGATCAAACAGCCGGCGCGTGCGTTTCGCGACCTGCTCATTTCCGTCCTGCTCTGGCCGTGGTTTCTGGACCCGGCGGCGAACGGCAACAAGCCCCTCTTCCGCATGCGCTCCTTCCTCCGTTACACACTCAACGCCATTCGCGGCGAAGTGAAGACCTGATGGGGAATCGTGTCGCGCCGTCTCAAAATCCTTCACGTCGTCTTCTCGCTTGAACCGGGCGGCATGGAAAACGGCGTGGTGAACGTCGCGCGCGGATTGCCGCCGGACGAGTTTGAGGTCCACGTCTGCTGTCTCGAACGCGGCGGGGCATTCGTCGAGCGCCTCCCGCAGCCGGGGAACGTAGTTGTCCTCAACAAGCCACCCGGTTTCTCCGTGCGCGCCGCGCTGGGCGTCGCGCGTCACGCGCAACACATCGGTGCGCACGTGCTCCACCCGCACAATCTTGGCCCGCTCACCTACGCCGCGCTCGCCTCAGGCTGGGGCTGGTGGAAGCCGGTGTTGCAGGGCGAGCACGGCGTCTTCCAGGGCGATCAGGGCAGCCCCGCGCGGCTCCTCCAGCGGCAGCGGCTCTATCAAGCCTGCCGCAAGGTGCACACCGTTTCCGAGTCCCTGCGGCGTTATCTGATCGAGCACGGATTTCCGGCGGCGAAGATCACGGCGATTCTCAATGGCGTGGACACGGAGCGTTTTCAGCCGGTGGACAAGGCCGCCGTCCGCACGCCGCTCGGCCTGCCGCCGCACGGCCAGTTCATCGGCATCGTCGGGCGCTTCGATCCGAACAAGAAGCATCTGCTCCTCATCGACGCGTTCAACCGCGTCGCCTCCCAGTTGCCCGGTGCGCGGCTCGTCATCGTCGGCGACAAAGGTGCAGAGAAGGACAAGATCCACGCCGCCGTGCAGGCTAGCCCGGTGCGTGACCGCATTCATCTGGCCGGCTTTCAGGCGAATCCGACGCCGTGGTATCAGGCGCTGGACCTGCTCGCCGCGCCGTCCATTTTCGAAGGCCTGTCCAACGCCGTGCTCGAGGCGATGGCATGCGGTGTGCCGTGCCTCGCCCACACCGCCTGCGGCAACGCGGAGGTCATCACCAGCGGCAGCGACGGTTTCCTCGCCACGCTGGATTCGGTGGAACTGCTGGCGGCGGAATTGCATCGCGTGCTGTCCAATCAAACGGAGTTGGCCGCTGTGGGACAGCGTGCGCGAGCGCGGGTGATGCAGGACTTTTCGATGTCAGCCATGGTGCGCAACTATGCCCGCATTTATCGTGAGGTCGCGGGTTTTCCGCCCTGACCACGCGGCATTTTGAACAATCCACCATCCGGCCAGTCCATACCCGAGACCGTCCGCCTGTCGGAGCCGCCGGATTTCCGGTTGATTCCGCCCTGCTCTCGGGCAAGTTTTCGGCAATACATATGAAACGCATTCTCTCCGCCAGCTTGGCCTTGGCATTGATTTCGGGCGCCGCGCTCGGGGTCGAGTTTACGCGCGAGCAGGCGGGGCGGATCGCCAAGACGGTGGGCGACTTGCTAGACCGGGCGCATTACAAGGGCGCGCGGCTCGACGAGAAGGTCGCCGAGGTGCACCTGAAGAATTATTTCGATGCGTTGGATTTCAACCACATGGTTTTTCTGCAAACCGACGTGGATGAGTTCACCGCAAAATACGGCAAGTCCCTGGAAAACCTGACCAAGGCTGGCAACGCGGCTCCGGCTTACGAGATTTTTGAACGGTATCTCAAACGGTTGGACGCGAGTGTGGCGCGCGTGGGCAGTTTGTTGAAGGACCAGCACGACTTCACGAAGGACGAGAAGTTCATCGCGCAGCGCAACAAGCTGCCTTGGCCCAAGGATGATGCGGAGGCGCAGGAACTTTGGCGTCAGCGGGTGAAGTTCGAGCTGTTGAACGGCAAGCTGCTGGCCGAGAAACCGGAAAAGACGGTGGAGAAGATCACGCGGCGCTATGCCCGGCTGCAAAAGAACATGAAGCAGTTCGACTCCAGCGAGGTCCTGCAGACTTACCTGTCAGCTTTGGGCCACGCTTTTGACCCACACTCCGATTACATGGCCCCGGCGGACGCCAAGAATTTCGACATCCACAACGTGAAGCTCAAGCTCAACGGCATCGGCGCCCTGCTCGGACAGGATCCTGAGGATGATGATTACACCAAGATCAAAAGCCTCACGCCCGGCGGGCCCGCCGAGCTGGGCAAGCAGCTCAAGCCGGGCGACAAAATCATCGCCGTCGCGCAGGGCTCAGCGGACCCGGTGGACTGCGTGGGGATGCGGTTGAATGAGGTGGTGGATATGATTCGTGGTCAGAAGGGCACCGAGGTCCGGCTCACGATCATTCCCGCCGACGGAGTCAGCGCCTCGGAACGCCGTGAGATCCGTATCATCCGGGACGAGATCAAGCTTACCGAGCAGTATGCGTTCGCCCGGGTTATCGACCACGTCACGCCCGATGGCAAAAAACAACGCCTCGGCGTGATCGACCTGCCGCAGTTCTACCAGAAGTGCGCGGCGGATTGCGCCAAGCTCTTGGTGCGCCTGCAAAAGGAAAAGGTGTCCGCCGTGATTCTTGATTTGCGCCGGAATGGCGGCGGCCTGCTCAACGAGGCGGTTGAGCTCACCGGCCTGTTCATCAAAAAAGGCCCCGTGGTGCAGGTGCGCAACCCGAAGCAGATCGAAGTGCTCGAAGACGAGGATGGCCGCGTGGTTTACGATGGCCCGCTCGTCGTGCTCGTGGGCCATCACAGCGCGTCTGCTTCGGAGATTGTCGCGGCGGCGCTGCAGGACTACGGGCGGGCACTGGTCGTGGGCGACCAATCCACCCACGGCAAAGGCACGGTGCAAACCCTCTTCCCGCTTTCCCAATGGATGGGCACGCGTCAGGTTTCCGATCCCGGCCAGCTCAAGTTCACCATCTCGAAGTTCTACCGCATCGCGGGCGGCACCACGCAAAAGCACGGCGTCACGCCGGACATCATCCTGCCCAACGTGCTGGATTATCTGGAAACCGGTGAGGCATTCCTGCCGAACGTGTTGGAAGCTGACAACATTCCCCCCGCGAAATACCAGCGCACCGACCGCATTAACGGTGGCCTTGAGGAACTGCGGAAGCATTCTTCCGACCGCCTAGCCAAGGACCGGGACTTCGCCTACATCCGTGAGGACATTGACCTCGTGAAGAAGCAACGGGCGGACAAGACGATTTCGCTGAACGAGGCTCAACGCATCCAGGAAAAGAAGGAAGCCGAGGCGCGGGCTGAAGCGCGCAAGAAAGAACAGGAAGCTCGCCCGCCCGCCACGGACAAGGTGTTCCTCGTGAAGACCGAGACGGTGGACAAGAACCTCCCGCTCATCGCCGTGCAACCGCCCAAGCCCAAGGAGAAGGGCAAGGAGGCAGGCAAGTCCGAAACGAAAAAGCCCGAGGTCAAGCCCCCCGGCGAAGAAGACGAGGATGTGCCGGACACCGATGCCGGCAAGGCGGTCATCGACGTGTATCTGCGAGAAGCGCTGAACGTCCTCTCTGACTACACGGCGCAGCAGGCCAAGATCGGGCGCGGTGAGATCGTCGCCGTTCCGCGCAGCGAGTAGCTCGCGCTTGCGTTACGGGGTGGTTGCTCAGGACTTTCCCTGAGGCAAATCCTTTGCTCCCGGCGCAACTTTTCCCTAGTCTCGCCGTTCAAGCCTTCGAAGCTGAATGGCCTTTGTTTCCATCAAGAATGTCTTTGCCCGCGCCGCCCTCGCGACGCCGGAGCAGTTCGACGCGTGGTCCAAGCTGTGGCGCACGGCTTCTGAAGGCGGCTCGACGGAGACGTTGCTGGACTTCATGGCCCGGGAGGCAGGCCTGACCGAGGAGGCGTTTCTGGAGAAGCTGGCGGCGGCTTTGGAGTGGCCGTTCGTCAATCTCAAGCTGCTGGAAATCCCCGTCGAGGCCCGGGGGCGCATTTCCACCAAGGTCGCTTTCCAGCACGGCATCATCCCCACCAGCTTCACCGACGGCGTGCTGACAGTGGCTCTCAGCAATCCTTTCGACACCGCGTTGGTCAATGCCGTGCAGTTCGACGCGCACTGTCCCGTGCGGTTTGCGCTCGCGCCGCGCGCCGAGGTGGAGAAGGCGTTGAAGAAGTATTACGGCGTCGGGGCCGAGACGCTGGATGAAATGTCCGAGGACGAGCCGATGGAACTCGAGCTCGCCAGCGACAAGGAAATCACCGAGGGCGATCAGGAGGCCAGCGTCATCAAGTTCGTCAACCAGATCGTCTGGGAGGCCTTCAAGGCCCGTGCCACGGACATCCACTTCGAGCCGGCGGAGGATGAGTTGCGCATCCGCAACCGCATTGACGGCATCCTGCACCAGATCCCATTGCCGCCGCAGCTCAAGCGCTTCCAAGCCGCGATCATCTCACGCATCAAGGTGATGTCCGGCATGAACATCTCCGAGAAGCGCCTGCCGCAGGATGGTCGCATCAACGTGCGGATCAAGGGTGAGGAAATCGACATTCGCGTCTCGACGGTGCCGACGGTCTATGGCGAAAGCGTCTCGCTGCGCCTGCTGCTGCGCGGGAAGATTTTCCTCAGCCTGGACAAGCTGGGCTTTTCGCCGAGGGAGGAGACAGCCATCCGCGACATCATCTATAAGCCGCACGGCATCATGCTTGTCACCGGGCCGACCGGCTCTGGCAAGTCCACCACGCTCTACGCGTTCCTCAGCTCCATCAACTCGGTCCACAAGCGCATCATCACGATCGAGGAACCGGTGGAGTATGAACTCAAAGGCATTAACCAGATCGCAGTGCGGTCGGACATCGGGCTGACGTTTGCGATGGGCCTGCGCCACATCCTGCGTCAGGATCCCAACGTCGTGATGGTCGGCGAAATCCGCGATCAGGAGACGGCGGAAATCGCCATCCGCGCCGCGCTGACGGGCCACCTGGTCTTCAGCACGCTGCACACGAACGACGCGCCCAGCGCTTTCACGCGCTTGATCGACATGGGCATTGAGCCGTTCCTCGTTGCCTCGTCTGTTGAGGCGGTCATGGCGCAGCGCCTGGTGCGGACGATCTGTCCGCACTGTAAACACGAGCAGGTCGTGGACACGGCCTACCTAGACCGCATCGGTTTTCCCGCTGCGGAAATCGCCACGAGCCGCTTTTGGAAGGGCACGGGCTGTGAAGAGTGTCGCTTGCTCGGCTACCAAGGCCGGCAGGGCATCCACGAACTGCTGCTCGTCACCGAGGCGTTGCGGCCGCTCATCATGAACCGCTCGCCAGCCACTACCATCGCCTCGTGGGCGATCGAGGACGGCATGCGCACCTTGCGCCAGGACGGCTGGGACAAGGTAAAGGCCGGCGTCACCACCATCGAGGAAGTCCTTCGTGTCACGCAGACCGAGGAACATTTGAAATCGCTCGTCGAGGATTCGGCCACAACGTTCCACACCAAGCCGGGCAGAGTGATCGCGTGAAACCTTCGCCCCCCAATGCTTGCAACGTCCTCGAGCTGGCCGCCGACCGGCGGCGGCTCTGGTGTTTTAACGTGGCCAGCAATGGGGCCGCAGAGCTGGATGAGGAGTTCAGCGGCCCTGCCGGCGAGGCCCTGCCGGCCAAACAGGTCGCCAAGGACTGGCACGCGCTTTTCAGCAGCCGGCTGAACATCGCCTGGCTCCCGGCCGGCAGCGTTTTTTTGCGCGTCGCTCAATTTCCAAAATGCGACCGTGCCGAACTCCTGTCCATGGTCGAGCTGGCTTTGGAGAAGATTTCCCCGCTGCCAGTGGCGCAGATCGTCTGGACCGTCGAGTCCGTGCCCGCCCGCAGTTCGGTGCCCAGCGAGATGCAGACCGTCATCGTGCTCATTGCGGTGCGGCACGAGGTGGAGAAGTTTCTCGGCACTCTGGAAGGCCGCGGCTTCCTCGCGGACCGGCTGGAAGCGCCGTTGTTGCATCAAGTCCTCGCCACGAAGGTCGAGGGTGACGGCACGTGGGTGTATCCCGGCTCTGGTGCGGACATAAATTCCTGTCTCATCGCGTGGTGGTATGGTGGCGAGTTGCGCAGTCTCACGCTGGTGAAGCTCACCGGCCCGGAGCACTGGCAGCGGGAACTCGGTGAAGTGCTGGCGAAATCCGCGTGGGCGGGTGAACTCGAAGGCTGGCTCACCGGCCCGCCGCGCTACCGACTCGTGTCGGTGCCCGAGGACCAGGAAGTCTGGCTGCGCGTGCTGCGTGAAGTTTCCGACGGGCCCGTGGACATTTCCAAGCCGTGCGATGCCGCCACTCTGGCACTCCTGGCGGCCCAGCGCGCCGCGCGGGGCGAGAGCCGGGCCAACCTGCTGCCGCCGGAGTTTGCCACGCGCTATCGCCAGCAGTTCGTGGACAGCGTGTGGATACGCGGGCTGGGCGCGTTGGTGGCGCTGTATCTCCTCGGTGTGGCGGGCTATTTCGTGATGTTGCAGCAGGCGCAGCAGCAGCACGCGGATTTGCAGAAGCAGGTCAATGACTTGTCCGGCTCCTACACGAACGCGCTGGTCACCAAGGCTCGCATTCAGGTGTTGCAGGAGCAAATCGCCCTGAAATACGCCGCCATCGAAAGTCTCAAAGCCGTCTCCGCCAAGCTCCCCGAAGGGATGCAGCTTACGGACTTCGCCTTCCAACGTGGGCAGAAAATTGCGTTGCGCGGCACAGTGCCGGCCGAGCAGATCGGCAAACTCACCGACTACAGCAGCGCGCTCCAATCGGCCACGTTGAACGGCGTGCCGCTGTTCAAGAGCGTCAGCGCGCCCACCTCGCAGAGCAGCGGCGCGGCGGCCAGCCAGTTCAGTTGGACCCTCGCCTGCGAGCTGCGCGGCCCTGAGATCGAATGAAATCCCTCTTCGACAAGTTGAATCTCGGCGCGCTGGAGCGGCGCATTGTCGTGGGCGCGCTTTTGGTGCTCTTCATCGTCGTCAATGCGATGTTTGTCTGGCCGCACTTTCAGGACTGGAACAAGGTGCAGTTGGAGATCAGCAAGGTGCAGCGCTTGCTGGCCGACTACCAAAAAGAAGTGGACCAACTCCCGCGGCTCCAGAAAAAGGAAACCGAGCTCAAGGGCGTGGGCGGCGCGCAGCTCGCGTCGAGCGAGATGGCGCTCGCGCTCATGCGCACTGTGGACGCCAAGGCGCTCGCCTCGGGCATCGTCGTGGTCAACCGCATCCCCGGACAGTCCAGCGGGCAGAACGCCAACGCGTATTTCGACGAACAGACCTTGCGCATCAGCTTTCAGAACACCGGCGACGCCGAGCTGGTCAAGTTCATGGTGTCGCTCGGCGAAAACAATTCCACCATCCGCATTCGTGACCTGACCGTGAAACCCGATCCTTCGCAGATGAAGCTGATGGGAGAGCTGACCATGGTGGCGAGCTATCAGAAGCCCGCTCCCACCGGCAAGCAATCCTCCCCCGCAACCCCCAAACGTCCATGAAATCCAAGCTGGCGTGCCTTCTCCTTCTCGCCGTCGCGACCGTGTTGCGGGCTCAAGTGCCTGCGCCGCCCGCCCCACCGGCTCCCAGCAAGAGTCGGATTGTCGAGCCGGTGCGGACCATTGCGCCCACGGCGCCCTCGGCCGTCAGCGCGGTGACGAACACGACCACGGGCGTGACGACAACCAAGCCCGTCACCACCGCCCCGGCGCAGTTCACTCCGCTCCCGGCGCTACCGCTTCCCGCAAACAACCCAGCCACCCGCCCTCCACCGGCTTTCCCGGCTTTCCCGGCTTTCCCGACTTTGCCTGGGACAGAGTCCTCCACAAACGCGACACGGGCTACGGGCCCGGGCGCGCTGGGAACCAACGGTCTGGCCAAGCCTTCTGTGGCCGGCAAGGACGATGACGACGAAACCTTTCTGCCGGATCAGATCCTCGATTCAGCGATGACTCAGTTTCAAGCGGCCCCGTTGGATCAGGTGTTGGAAGTTTATTCGAAACTCACCGGGCGGACCGTGTTGAAACCAACTTCGCTGCCGCCAGTTCAAATTACGTTGAAGGCGCAGACCAAGCTCACGGTGAAGGAGACCTTACAGGCGATCGACAGCGTGCTGTCGCTCAACGGCATCGCGGTGATTTACACCGGCGAGAAATTCCTGACCGTTGTGGCCACGGCCAATGCCGGCCAGCAGGGCGCCATGTTCAACACAAACAAAGCGAGTGACCTGCCCGAGGCTGGTCAATACACCACCAAGATCGTCGAGGTGAAATACGCGAAGCCCAGTGAAATCGTCTCCGCCCTACAGCCCTTCGCCTCGCTAGGTCAGAATGGACTGCTGCCGATTGATGCGACCGGCGTGATCGTCATCCGCGACAACGCCATCAACATCAAGCGCATGATGGAAGTGCTCGAGAAGATCGACAAATCCGTGCCGTCGGACGAGCAGTTTAAAGTCATTCCCATCAACTACGCGCTCGCCGCAGATGTTGCGCAGGTGCTCGGTAGCCTCACGTCCGGCGGCGCGGCCGGCACGGGGGGCGGGTCCTCGGGCGTTCGCGGCGGCACCACCGGGGCCTCCCGGCGCGGCACCGGCGGGTCAGCCTTCGGCGGCAACACCGGCCTGCAGGGAACGGGTGGCGCGCAGCCTTTTGGGACGCAGCCGGGTATCAATCCCGCCGCGCCGGGCGCTGCCCAGCCCGGCACCGCGCAAAATCAGTTTCAGCAGCGGCTCAACCAGATCGTCAGCAACATCACCGGCGGCCGCACCGGTTCCGCGCCGTTGCTCGGCGAGGCCCGCATCATCCCCTACGACCGCAGCAATTCCCTCCTCGTGCTCGCCACCACGAACGAGCTGGCGATGCTCACCAAACTGTTGAAGGAAATCGACGTGCCGCAGCAGCAGGTGTTGATCGAGGCGTTGATCTTCGAGACCAACGTGGACACCTCGCGGGATACAAGCTTTGGCGTCGGTCAGAAAACGGCTGCCCCCGGCGCGAATTTTGCCGGCAAGGGCGGCATCAACTCCATTTTCACCTTCTCCACCAACGCCACGGCGCTCGTCGGTCCGGCCACCAGCGGCTTTGGCTACCTGGCGCAGATCGGCAACAACTGGGCTGCCGCCATCTCGCTCATCGAGCGCGATTCCAATTCCGAGATTCTCTCCCGCCCGCGCATCCAGACGTCGCACGCCGAGGCCGCCACGATCTTCTCCGGCGGCACCACGCCCTATGTGACCGGCACGACGTTCGGTGTCGGCGTCGGCTCGCAAAACCAGATCCAGCAGCTTCAGATCGGCATCAACATGCAAGTGTTGCCGCTGATCACGGCCGACGGCCTCGTCGTGCTCGACATCAACCAGACGATTGAAAGCGAAGGCGGCTCGGTGAAGATCGACGCAAACCTCGAAGTGCCCAAGACCGTGCGTCACCAAGCACAGGCGAAGGTCGCCGTGAAGGACGGTGAAACGATCATCCTCGGCGGCCTGATTCGCACCAAGAAAACCAAGTCCGTCAGCGGCGTGCCTGGGCTGAAGGACATCCCCGGTTTGGGCGTGCTTTTCCGCTCCACGAGCGAAAATCCCACGCGCGTCGAGCTGATCGTGTTGATCCTCGCCGCGCAGGCCGAGCGCGAGCGCTCGCCCACCATCCGCGGCGTCGAGGCGACCGTCCGCGAAACGGAACGCAAGGAAATCAAACGCATCGCTGACGAGGAAGAAAAGGCCAAGAAACGCGCGGCCGAGGAATCAGCCCGGGAACTCAAGCGCGTGCAAGACGCCGAGATCGAAGCCCTCCGCAAGCAGCTTTTGGAAGAGCGTCAACGTAAACCGGGCGTGCCGCCGGTTACCCCCGTCCCGCCTGCCGCACCCGACACGCAGCAGAAGTCCACCGACTTTCTGGATTTGCCGAAGACCCCGAATCCGTAACCGAGCTGGTGCGACCGGTCTGGTTTTTGTCGGCCGGCTAAATTTCCCCCGCCTGCCACGCGTCGAACGCACCGCATTGTGAATTTCATCGGCTCCCGCCATCCCTTCTTCCGTTGGTCAATCTGTGCCGGAATCATTTTCGCCCTCGGCACGGCTTGTCAAAAACCCGCTCCGGAAGTCAAGCCAGCCGCTCCGGTCGAGGGCATCGCGGTGACGGTTGCCCGCGTTGAATCCATTCGCTCGGACCGGACCATCCCCATCGTCGGCACGTTGTTTCCCAAGGATGAGGCGACGCTGTGCGCAGAGGTGGAGGGTCGGGTGGAACGCACCACCGTGGATTTCGGGGACCGGTTGACCAACGGCCAGGAAATCGCCTTTGTTGACACCACGGCTTTCGCCGCGCTCGCCCTCAAAGCCGCCGCCGATGTCGCCCGCGCCCAGGCCACGCTGGCCAACGCCGAGCAAAACCTCCGCCGCACCGCCGAGCTACGCAAATCCAACATCGCGTCCGTCAGTGATTTCGACAAGGCCACGGCCGAAGCCGACGAGGCCCGTGCGAATCTCCGGGCCTTCGTCGCCTCGCAGACCGTGGCGGACCTAAACGTCTCCCGCTCCCGGCTCAAGGTGCCCTTCGACGCCGCCGTGACCGAGCGGCTCGTGGGCGCGGGCGATTTCGTCCACGTTGGCACGCCGCTCTTCCACATTGTCAACGACCGCCTCCTCAAATTCATCACCTCTGTGCCCGAGCGCTTCGCCGGCGAGGTGAAGAAGGACCAGCTCGCGCTTTTCACCGTGGACCAGCATCCGGGCCGCACGTTCGAGGGCCGCGTCCTGCTCATCAGCCCGTCGGTCAATGCGAAGACGCGCGCGTTTCCCTTCGGCGTGCTGGTGAAAAATCCCGATCTCAACCTCAAGGCCAACGCCTTCGCGCGCGGCGAGCTGGTCCTGGAACGGGAAGTTCCCGTGCTCGTCGTCCCCGTCGAGGCCATCATCAATTTTGCCGGCGTCACCAAAACCTTCGTCGTCGAAAACGGCGTGGCCCGCGTGCGCGAAGTGCAGACCGGCCGCATCCGGGACGGTCGGCAGCAAATTCTCGCCGGCCTCAAGGCGGAGGATGCCGTCGTCATCACCGGTCAGGGCAAACTGCGCGACGGCCTCAAGGTCACCGTGAAGCAGGCGTTGGCGGCAGTGGAGAAGGCCAGCCCGTAGACCATGGCCACGACTCCCGCTCCCGAACCATCGGCCGCCGCTGCCCCCGTGAAGGGCATCGGCCTCGCGGACTTGTGCATCCGCCGGCCCGTGTTCGCGACGATGATGAATCTGCTGCTCGTCGTGCTCGGGCTGGTTTCCTTCTTTGGCCTGGGCATCGACCAGTTTCCGAACATCGAGCTGCCCATTGTCACCGTCACTACCACCCTACGTGGTGCGTCGCCGGAGGAGATGGAAACCAGCGTGACCAAGCCGCTGGAAGAGATCATCAACACCGTGCAGGGCATCGACGAGATGACCAGCGTCACGCGCGAAGGCGTCTCCAGCATCAACATCCAGTTCTTCTACGAGCGCAACCGCGACATAGCCGCGCAGGATGTGCGTGACAAGGTCAACTCCATCCTCTCGCGCCTGCCGCCCGGCACCGAGGCGCCGATCATCGACAAGTTCGACGTGGATGCTTCGCCGGTGATCACCGTGAGTGTTAGTGCCCCGCGTGACTTGCGGGAAGTCACTTACCTGACGGACAAGGTCATCAAGCAAAGCCTCGAGACGGTCCTCGACGTTGGCTCAGTGAACATCGCTGGCGGCCGCACCCGGGCGGTGCAAGTGACGGTGGACATTGATCGGCTGCGCGCGCGGAATCTGACGATTCAAGATGTGCGGGAAGCGTTGCAGTCGCAGAACGTCGAGATTCCCGGTGGTCGGCTGGATCAGGGCTCGCGCGAGCTGGTTGTCCGCACGCTGGGTCGGATGCTCACCGTGCCGGAATTTGAGCAGGTCATCGTCGGCAGTTCCGGCGGTGAAAACATTCACCTCAAGGAAGTGGCCAAGGTCGAGGACTCCGTGGAGGAACCGCGTTCGCTGGCCCGGTTGAACGGAGAGAATTCGGTGACCTTGGTCATCCGCAAGCAGTCCGGCAGCAACACCGTGAAAGTCATCGATGGTGTGAAGCGTCGGCTCAAGGAACTGGAAAGAGAAGTGCCCGCGGATTTCAAGCTGACCGTCATCCGTGACCAGTCCCGCTTCATCAAGCGCTCGCTTGAGGAAGTGAACTTCCACCTCATCCTCGGGGCCGTCCTAGTGGCCATCACGGTCTTCGCATTCCTGCACGACTGGCGCGGCACCATCATTGCAACGATAGCGATTCCCGCCTCCATCATCGCCACCTTCGCCCTGATGCGCGCGATGAACTACTCGCTCAACAACTTCACCATGCTCGGCCTGGTCTTCGCCGTGGGCATCGTAATCGACGACGCGATCGTCGTGCTCGAAAATATCCACCGCACAATGGAGGAGCGCGGGCTGGACGGTATCTCCGCCGCGATCATCGGCACACGGGAGATCGCGCTGGCCGTGCTGGCCACGACGCTTTCCCTGGTCGTCATCTTCCTGCCACTTGCCTTCATGAAGGGCCGCGTGGGGCTGTTCTTCTCCAGCTACGGCGTGGTGGTGGCGTTTGCCATAATGGTGTCGTTGTTCATCTCCTTCACCCTCACGCCCATGCTCGCCGCGCGTTTCCTTCGGCACGCGGAGAACGAGCGCGAGCGCGAGAAGAAGGCCCACGGCGGCTGGCTCATGCGTCGGCTGGCGGACGGCTACACGGGCGTTTTGCGCTGGAGCCTGCATCATCGTTGGGTTGTCGTGGTCGCTTCGCTGGCGTGCATGGCATCGCTCTGGTGGCTGGTGCCGCGCGTGAAGGTCAACTACTTACCCTCTGACGATTCGAGCGAATTTGACATCGCCTTGCTGACCCCCGAGGGCACCAGCCTGGAACGCACTGCACGCATTTGCTCGGAGCTGGAAGCGGACTTGAAGGCCATCCGCATCGATGGCCAGCCCGCCATCACGGACACGCTCGTGACGGTCGGGGAAACGAGTGGCCGTGTCGGTCGGGGCGAGGGCGACGTGACCATCGCCAACATCTACTGCCGACTTCCTGAATTGGGTGGGCGCTACGATACGATGACCGGCAAGACGCGCCGGTGGTCGCAGTTCGAGGCGATGAGCCGCGCGCGGCAGGTGCTGGCCCGCTATCCCGACGTGCGCGGCAGTGTGCAGTTGATCACCGGAGCGGGACAGTCCGGCCGCAACTTCGACCTTACCTTCAACCTCATCGGTCCTGAACTTGGCAAACTCACCGACTACTCCGGCCAGATCGTCGCGAAGATGCACGAAATCCCCGGCATGGCCGACCTCGACACCACCTTGGCTAACCGCAAGCCCGAGCTGCAAGTGCAGGTGGACCGCGAGAAGGCCAGCCAGATGGGCGTGCGGATCGCCGATGTGGCTAACACCCTGCGCACCCTCGTCGGCGGGGAAATCATCTCGAACTACAAAGAGTCCGACGATCAATATGACGTGTGGCTCCGCGCCGCGCCGCGTGATCGGAGCACGCAGGAGGCCCTCGAACAGATGATGCTGCGCCCCGCGGCGACGACGAACGACGCGCCGCTCGTGCAGCTTGCCAACTTCGTCACGCTCCGCGAAGCGCGCGGCCCGAACCAGATCGACCGCTTCCAACGCCAGCGCAAGGTGACCATCGTCGGCAACACCGTGGACATTTCGCTGAAGGAGGCGATGGATCAGGTGCACGACATCATCAACGAATTGAACCTGCCGGCCGGCTACTCGGTTTACTTCACGGGCCGCGCCAAGACACTCGTCGAGACCGCGCAGAATTTCGTCATCGCATTCGGGTTGGCGATGCTCTTCATGTATATGATTCTGGCCGCGCAGTTCGAGCACTTCATCCATCCCATCTCGATCATGCTCGCGGTGCCGCTGTCGCTGCCCTTCGCCCTTTTGAGCATGCTGGCCCTTAACGAGCCGTTCAACATTTACGCCATCTTCGGCCTGTTCATGCTCTTCGGTATCGTGAAGAAAAACGGCATTCTGCAGGTGGACTACACGAACACTCTCCGCGCGCAGGGCATGGAACGCGAAGCCGCCATCCTTCAAGCCAACCGCGTGCGCTTGCGCCCCATCCTCATGACCACGCTCATGCTTGTGGTCTCGATGATCCCCATCGCCCTGGGCACCGGCCCCGGCTCCGGTGGCCGCGCCTCGATGGCGAAGGTCATCATCGGCGGGCAACTGCTCTGTCTGTTGCTCACGCTCCTCGTCACGCCCGTCAGCTACGCCATCTTCGACGACTGGGGCAACGGCCGGTTTTTCACCCGTCGTCGGCGTGCTCCAGCACCGGTGAAAGAGGCGGAACCCGGCCTCGTGCCCGACGCCACCGCCGTCGCCCAAATGCTCAACCCACCGCCGGTGAAATGAGACCTTGCCCCCTGTTCTCCCCGCGATTCTTTGCCAGTGCGTTCCTCGCTGTCTCCCTTGTGGCTACGGCGTTGGCGCAGTCAGCGGTCACCTTCGACAAGTCCTTCGAGGGTGCGTCCCTTGGCAAGATCGAGAAACTCGACGACACCACGTTCCGACTGCACGTCGAGGGGCAATACGACGAACGCGGCCGCAACCGGCAGACGACGTGGTTTTACTTCCGCATGGACAACGTCGCCGCGCGCGAGCTCACCCTGACCTTCACGGACTGGGTCGGTGAATACAACGACAAGCCCGGCGCGTGTCCGATGGGCCCGACGCTCCGGCCCGTGTTTAGCTACGACGGCGAGACGTGGCAGCACACGGACGCGGTCGAGTGGGATGCGGAAAAGAAGGAATCCACGCTGAAATTCAAGCCCGCGCGCGACACGGTCTGGTTCGCGCACATTCCGCCGTATCCGCACTCGAAACTGTTGAAGCTGCTCGGCGAACTGGACCGTTCGCCGCACGCCCGCGTCGAAGTCATCGGCAAGACTGTGCTAGGCCGAGATCTTCATCTGGTGACCGTAACGAACTTTGAGCAGCCCGACTCTGCAAAGAAAGTGGTCTGGCTCCAGGCCCGCCAGCACGCTTGGGAGGCTGGGACTTCGTTCGTGATGGAAGGCGCGCTGCGCTTCGTCACGTCGGATGACCCGCAGGCCCGTGCGTTGCGCGACCAAGTCATTTTCAAGTTCACGCCGATGCTTGATCCCGATGGTTGTGCGTTGGGCAAGGTGCGTTTCAATGCCCACGGCTGGGACGTGAACCGCCATTGGGATGAGGTGGACTTGCGCGACCCGCGCTGGCTGCGACTGATGCCGGAGATTTGGTATGCGAAGAAAGCCCTCCTCGCCGCGCACGCGGAGCGAGCCATCGAGCTGATGGTGAACATGCACAACACCGAGACCGCCGAGTATCTCGACACGATGGTGGACGACGAGCCGGGGCAGGCCAAACTCCAGCGACTCTTCGCGAAGCTCGTGGCGGAAACCAGTTTCGACCCGTCGCGCAAACTTGGTATCACGCTCATTCCCGCCAACACTGCCAACGCGCTGTGGAAGGAACGCCGTGTGCCCGTCGCGCTCATGGAGCAACGCGTCGGCCCGGGCGTAAAACTCCAGCGCCTGCCGACGACGGAAGACCGGCTGGCGTTTGGCCGACAGCTCATCGCGACGATGGCCGTTGCGGTGCTGCCGCCGTGAAGTCCTCTTCCGCCCTACCGCCGCGCGTGCTACGCTGCGCGGTGTCCTGATTTGAAAGCCCTCATCGCCAATCCCAAGCACAAGGCCCAGCGCGTCTTCCTCGTCGGTGTCGAGATGAAATCCGGCACCACCTGGGAGACGGCAGATTCGATGGCTGAACTCGCCGAATTGGCGCGCACGGCCGGATCGAATATCGTCGGGGAAGGCACGCAGAAGCTCGAATCCCCTAGTCCCGCCACCTTCATCGGCACCGGCAAGGCAGAGGAGTTCGCGTCCATCTGCCGCGAGCTGAAGGTGGACACGGTCATTTTTGACGACGAGCTTTCGCCCGCGCAGACGCGCAATTTGGAGAAGGTTTTCGACTGCACGGTGCTTGACCGCACTGCGTTGATTCTCGACATCTTTGCCCAGCGCGCGCGCACCCGCGAAGGCAAGCTTCAAGTCGAGTTGGCGCAGCTCCAGTATTTGCTCCCCCGGCTCACGCGTTACTGGACGCACCTCTCGCGGCAGCGCGGTGGCGTGGGCGCAATGGGCGGTGAAGGCGAGTCCCAGCTCGAAGTGGACCGCCGCAAAATCTCCGAGCGAATCCTCAAGCTCGACGAGGAACTCACCCTTGTCCGTCGCCAGCGCTCCACCCAGCGCGCTGGCCGGCAGCGCAATCAATGGCCGCTTGCGTCCATCGTCGGCTACACCAACGCCGGCAAATCCACCCTCTTCAACAAGCTCACCGGCGCGACGGTGCTCGCCGAGGACAAGCTCTTCGCCACGCTCGACCCCACCACGCGCCGCCTGCGCTTGCCGACGAACCAAAACGTCCTCCTCTCCGACACCGTCGGTTTCATCCGCAAGCTGCCCACGCGGCTGGTTGAGGCGTTCAAAGCCACGCTGGAGGAAGTCGTCGAGGCAGACTTGCTCCTGCACGTCGTGGACTGCTCGCACCCGCAGGCGGAGGAGCAGATTCGCGCCGTCAACACGGTGCTGGAGGAAATCCACGCCGGGGACAAACCCATCCTGCTCGTGCTCAACAAAATTGACCGCGCGGCGCCGGACTTGGTCGCGCGATGGTTGCTGGCGCACCCACGCGCCGTGGCGGTCTCGGCGCGCACCGGCGAAGGGTTCAAGGCATTGATGGCCGAGCTGGGAACCGCGCTGCGGCCAGTCCGCAACTTCGTTCAACTCGCCATCCCGCACGAGCAGTCCGCCGTCATTGCCAAGCTCCACGAGGTCGCGCAGATCGTGGAGCGCAACTACCGGGGCAAGGCCGCGCGCTTCAAGGCCCGTATCCCGCCGCACCTGCACGCGGAGTTTGCGGAGTTTGTGGTGAAGGAACTGTGAGCGGCCCGCGCATCAAGGACATCCCCGCCAGTGAGCGCCCGCGTGAACGGCTCGCAGCCAGCGGCGCGGACTCGCTCGGCAACTCGGAACTCATCGCCATTCTGCTGCGCACCGGCTTGCAGGGGAAATCCGCGCTGGTCATTGGGCAGGAGCTGCTGGCGAAGTTCCGCACGCTCGACCGCCTCTCGAAGGCGTCGGTGAAGGAGCTTTGCGAAGTCAAAGGCATCGGACGCGACAAGGCAGTCACGCTCCAGGCGGCATTCACACTGGCGCGGCGCATGGCGGCGGAGATTCGCGCCGAGTCACCGATGATGGACAATCCCGAGCGCATTGCCGACCTGTTGCGCGAGGATGCGCGTGGCTACGACGTGGAGCATTTCCTCGTGCTGTTGCTCAATACCCGCCGCCGCCTCATCCGCGTGGAACCAATCTCCCAAGGCACGCTCGACTCCATCCACGTCCACGCGCGCGAGGTTTTCAAGCACGCCATCTCCGCCAACGCCTCAGCCATCGTGCTCGTCCACAACCACCCCAGCGGCGACCCAACGCCCAGCGATGCGGACATCAAAGTAACGCGTGACCTCATCCGCGCCGGGCAGTTGCTCAAGATCGAGGTGCTCGACCACATCATCCTTGGCCGCAAGACGACCGAGCGAGCGCGGGACTACACGTCGTTGCGGGAGCTGGGTTATTTCTACTCGTGAGGGCGCTGCCGGCCTTCCCTCAGAAGTAATTAGTGATTAGTGTTTAGTCACGCCGCGCGGCCCGGCTAGTCCGCGTGTTGAACGAACCGCTAATTACTGATCACTTTCCGCGATGCACCATCCCACCGCCCTCATCGCCTCGACCGCCCAGCTCGCGCCCGACGTGCAGGTCGGTCCCTACGCCGTCATTGAAGGCCACGTGACGCTCGGACCTGGTTGCGTGGTCGGGCCGTTCGTGCATCTCCTCGGGCACACGACGCTTGGCGCGCGCAACCGCATCCACGCTGGGGCCGTGGTGGGCGACACGCCGCAGGACTTGAAATACAAGGGCGAGCCGACGCGCCTGGTCATCGGCGATGACAACATCATTCGCGAGCACGCCACCATCCACTGCTCGACCAAGCCGGACACCGCCACGACCATCGGCTCGCACTGCTTCATCATGGGCAACGCACACATCGGCCACGACGTGCAGGTGCGGGACCACGCCATTCTTTGCAACGGCATCGCCATCGCGGGCTTCGCGGTGATCGGCGAGCGCGCGTTCCTCTCGGCGAACTCGCTGGTGCACCAGTTTTGCCGCGTCGGCCCGCTGGCCTTGCTGCAAGGCGGCGCGGCGGTGAGCAAGGACGTGCCGCCGTTTTGTATCGCGACCGGCATCAACTCCATCTGCGGTCTGAACACCATCGGGTTGCGGCGCGGCGGTTTCTCTGCAGAGCAGCGGTCGGAGCTCAAGCGCCTCTACCACTTGCTATTTCTCAGTGGCAAGTTGCGCCGTGATGCGCTGGCGGAGGCCGGGGCTGTCGCCGCGGGCTCTGCCGCGAAGGAATTCTTGGCCTTCGTTGCCGCCAGCACGCGTGGCGTTTGCGCGCATGTTGGTGATCGGCAACAGGAAGAGTAGGACCAATTCCTCGTTGAATCTGGCCGTTGGGCGCGCAGTCGTAGCCCCATGAAAACCTCCCCTTTTCCCGGTCGTTCCACTGTGCTCCCGTTCGTCCTCTGCATCGCGTTCGCGCTGCCCGCGCTGGCGCAGAAGCAGAAATCCACCGACCTCGCCGGTTTCCCGCTGCTGTGGTCGGCAAAAAAGATGCCGCTCACCGGACCATTCATTCCCGGCCTGAACGCCGCCTTGCTTCTGAGCGACGAGCAGAAGGAGAAGCTCATCGCCGCGCGCGAGGAAATCTTGGCCAACGAAAAACTTCAGAAGCTCGGCGCGTCCGTAAAGCAAAACCCCAACGCTTCCGAGGCGGAACGTGATGCCGCACGCCGGGTGTATGAAGAGGCCCGCGACCAGTTCAAGGCCTGGGTGGAAAACATCCTCAATGCCGAACAGCGCAAGCTCGTCGAGCGCCTCAACGCGATTTTCGACGAGTCGCTTACCGCTGCGCAGGAAGCCTATCGCGGACAGCTCGAACAGGTGGTCAAGACCGACAAGGCCAAGATGGAGGAGCTGCGGCAGGAGGTGCGGGAGAAGGGACTGAAGGATTTCAAAGCCCGGCTCGAAGGCACGCTCACCAAGGAGCAGTGGGCTGCACTGACCAAGGCCGCCGAGGCTGAGGAAGCCGTCGCCAAGAACTCGGTGAAGGTGAAGAAGAACTAGCTGTCTTCCCACTTCTTCGCACGTTCCAGCGCCTTGTCCCAGCCGGCGGTCAGCCGCTTGCGCTCGCTGGGTTTCATCGCGGCGGAGAAGCGCCGGTCCACCTGCCACTGCGACGCGATCTCCTGCTGATCTTTCCAGAAGCCTACGGCAAGACCCGCAAGATACGCCGCGCCGAGCGCCGTCGTCTCCGAGACGCGCGGGCGCACGACGGGGACGCCGAGGAGGTCGGACTGGAACTGCATGAGCAGGTTGTTCGTGCTCGCGCCGCCGTCCACGCGGAGTTCCTTCAGCTTGATCTTCGCGTCGGCCTCCATCGCGTGCAGCACGTCGGCGACTTGATAAGCAATGCCTTCGAGCGCGGCCCGCGCGATGTGTGCTGAGGTCGTGCCGCGCGTGAGGCCGGCGAGGAGACCGCGTGCGTATTGGTCCCAGTGCGGTGCGCCGAGGCCAGCGAAGGCGGGGACGAGATAAACGCCGTGTGTGTCCGCGACCTGCGCGGCGAGCGCCTCGACATCGCGCGAGGACTTGATGATACCGAGGCCGTCGCGCAGCCATTGCACCACCGCGCCGGCGATGAAGATGCTGCCTTCCAGCGCGTATTCCGTGCGGTTGCCGATGCGCCACGCGACGGTGGTGAGCAGGTTGTTCTTCGAGGTCACGGGCTTGGTGCCGGTGTTCATCAGCATGAAGCAGCCGGTGCCGTAGGTGTTCTTCACCATGCCGGGCCGCGTGCAGGCCTGGCCGAAGAGGGCGGCCTGCTGATCGCCCGCGATGCCCGCGATGGGAATCGCCGCGCCGAAATGCGTCGTCTCGCCATAGATCTCGGAGGACGCACGCACCTGCGGCAGCACGCTGCGCGGAATGCCAAAGAGGGCGAGCAACTCGTCGTCCCAGTCGCCCGTGTGGATGTTGAAGAGCATCGTGCGCGAGGCGTTGCTCGGGTCGGTGACGTGGACGCGGCCGCCAGTGAGCTGCCAGACAAGCCAGGAGTCAATTGTGCCGAACGCGAGTTCGCCTCGCTTTGCCCGTGCCTTCGCGCCGGGGACGTTTTGCAGCAGCCACTGGAGTTTCGTGCCGGAGAAATAGGCATCAAGGACGAGACCGGTCTTGCGGCGGATGAGCGCGGCTTTGCCGGCACGCTTGAGCTTGTCGCAAACGGCGGCGGTGCGGCGGTCCTGCCAGACGATGGCGTTGGCGATGGGCTTGCTGGTGTCGCGCTCCCACACGACGGTGGTTTCGCGCTGGTTGGTGATGCCAATGGCGGCGATGTCATTGGCGGTGAGTCGGGCCTTGAGTATGGCCTCGGCGGCGACGTTGGACTGGGTGGCCCAGATTTCGTTGGCGTCGTGCTCCACCCAGCCGGGCTTGGGGAAAATCTGCCGGAACTCCTGCTGCGCCACGGAGACGATGGACCCGGCGTGGTCGAAGACAATGGCGCGCGAGCTGGTGGTGCCTTGGTCTAGAGCGAGGATGTGTTTCATGAGGAGGTTGAGAGTTGTAAGTTGAGAGTTGAGAGGAGGGAAGTCGGTGTCTCTCAACTCTCAACAGTGTTCCCGTCATGCTGGCCAGAGCAGCTTGTAAATCATCGCGCCCACGACACCGCCGAGGAGCGGGCCGACTACGGGCACCCACGCGTAGCCCCAGTCGGAGCCGCCCTTGCCGGCGATGGGCAGCACCGCGTGCGCGAGACGCGGGCCGAGGTCGCGCGCGGGGTTGATGGCGTAGCCGGTCGGGCCGCCGAGCGAGAGGCCGATGGCCCACACGAGCACGCCGACGAGCACCGGGCCGAAGCCCTTGTCCCAGCCGAACTCGGGGTTGAGGTTCGCCTTCGCGCCGATGGCCAGCACGCCGAGCACCAGCATGGCCGTGCCGATGATTTCACAGAGCATGTTCGCGCCGGGCTTCAGGATGGCGGGGCTGGTGCAGAAGATGCCGAGCTTGGCGCCCTTGTCCTCCGTGACTTCCCAGTGCGGCAGATACGCGAGCCAGACGAGCACCGCGCCGAGGAACGCGCCGGCCATTTGTGCGCCGATATAAACCGGCACCAAATCCCAGCCGAGCTTGCCGATGCTCGCCATCGCGACCGTCACAGCGGGGTTCAAGTGCCCGCCGCTGATGCTGCCGACGCAATACACACCGACCGTCACCGCCAGCGCCCAGCCGGTGGTGATGACGATCCAGCCGGAGTTCTGGCCTTTGGATTTGTTGAGGAGGACGTTCGCCACGACGCCGTCGCCCAGAAGGACGAGGATCATCGTGCCAAGCAGTTCAGCTAGGAAGGGTGACATGGTGCGACGTGGTTCGTTTGGGAACTGGGGACAAGTTAATCAATCAATTCCGCGGTGCAATTAGGAATTGCAGGCGAAGGCTGGCAATAACCCATTGACCGCCCTTGGTGGCGGCGTAGTGTGCGCGGCAATGAACCCGAATCAATTCGCCTCAAGTGGTGTCCTCAACTCACAACGTCATCCCATGAACTCACCCGCCGCACTCCAGACTTGCCCGGAATGTTCCGCCACGGTCCCGCCGGCTGCCAGCCTTGCGCGGCGCGATTTCCTTCGTGTCGTGACGAGCGGTGCTGCGGGCGTGATGGGCGGCGCCGCATTGATTTCGCCCAATGTCAGCGCGGCTCCGGCGGAAGCCGCGCGCCCGGCCAAGCCGGCGGAAGCGTTGGTGCGCGAGTTCTTCGCGACGCTGACGGACGAACAGAAAAAGGCGATGGTCCGGCCGTGGGATCACGGTGCGGAAAACGGCGGCACGCCGACGCGGCTCAAGACGCACAACGCCGCCCCGCTCGGCAAGAAACTGGGCGAGCAGTTCACCAAGCCGCAACAGGACCTAATCCGCATGACCTTCAAGGCGATTCTCTCCGGCGAGGAAGCCTACGAACGCATCAGCCGCAAGGGCACGTGGGACACCTCGGGTTCGTTCGAGGGCAACGGCGTGGCCATCTTCGGCGATCCCTCGGGCAAGGAGCGGTTCTCGTGGGTCTTCGCCGGACATCACCTCACGCTGCGGTGTGATGGCAACTCGCAGCCCAACGCCGCGTTCGGCGGGCCGATGTATTACGGCCATTCCGCCAACGGGCACAGCGAGGCCAATGTTTACTACTACCAGACCAAGCAGGTGATGAGCGTCTTTGACATGCTCAACGCGCAGCAGCAAAAGCAGGCTGTGATCGTGGGCGATCCCGGCGACGGCGCAGCGGCGCTCAAGGCCAAGCTGGTGGCGCAGCCGCCCGCCGGCATTGGCTACACGGACCTCGACGAATCGCAGCGCGGCTTGGTGCTGGGCGTCATGCGCACGCTCATCAGCCCGTTTCGGCAGGAGGACGGCGACGAGGTGATGCAACTCATCAAGGCCAACGGCGGCATGAAGAAAGTGCGCCTCGCCTTCTACAAGGAAAACGCCGAGAAGGGTAATGACCGCTGGGATTACTGGCGGCTCGAAGGCCCTGGCTTCATCTGGAACTACCGCGTTCTGCCGCACGTGCACTGCTTCGTGAACGTGGTCGGCCAAGCGTAGCCCACGCGGCCAGAGGCAATGCGGCTTTCGCTCCAAGCTGTCCTCGGCGCGCTGCTGTTCGGTGGCTTGGTGGCGGGCAACCTACCCGCCGCTGACAAGCCGGACGCGGTTTCCGATTTTGAACGCGACGTGCTGCCCATCTTCGAGGTGAAGTGCCTCCGGTGCCACGGCGCGAAGAAGCGCGACGCCAAGCTAGACATGCGGACAATGGACGCGTTGCTCAAGGGCGGCGTGACCAGCCCTGCGATCCGGCCAGGCAACGCGCAAAAGAGCTTGTTGATCGAGTTGCTTCACTACAACGAGATGCCACCGAAAAAGGAAATTCCGCGTGTCACCAAGGAGGAGTTGGCACTGCTCCGCAAGTGGATCAACGCGATGCCGGTTACCCCGGCTGCCTTACCCAAGTGATTGCGCCATGAAAACCATCTGCTTCGTGTTGATTTCCGCCTTCCTCCCGCTGGTCATCGCCGCCCAGACGAACGAGTCACCCGCTGCGTTTCGCGATCTCTTCAACGGCAAGGACCTCACCGGCTGGGTGGACGTGAACACCAGCAAGGAGACCTGGACCGTGCGCGATGGCTTGCTCGTGTGCCGCGGCCAGCCCATCGGTGTGATGCGATCGGCGAAGCAGTATGAGAACTTCATCCTGCACATCGAGTGGCGGCACATGGAGGCCGGCGGCAACTCCGGCGTGTTCATCTGGAGCGAGGGCACGGTGCCGCCGGGGCGCAACCTGCCCAAGGGCATGGAGGTCCAGATGCTCGAATTGCAATGGCCCATCCTGAACCCGGACAAGGACGGCAAGCCGCGGCCCATGGGCTACGTCTCCGGCGAGTTGTTCGGCGCGAATGGCTTGAAGACCACGCCTGACAATCCCCGTGGCACTCGCAGCCAGTCCTTCGAACTCCGCTGCAAGGGTAAGGGCGAGTGGAATACCTACGACGTGGTTGCCGTGGACGGTGTGGTGAAGCTCTCGATCAACGGAAAGTTCGTCAACGGCATCAGCCAAGCCTCGGTGCGCAAGGGCTACCTCTGCTTGGAGTCCGAAGGTTCGGAGATCCACTTCCGCAACATCCGCATTCTCGAACTTCCACCCGGTCGCGCTACGCCGGAGCAGACCGCGCCAGAGGTGAAGTCCTAGTCGCAGCCCGGCGCAGCACGCTTGGCTTGCTTCACGGGCGGGCGGGCGATTGAATCGGTCTGCGACGAAGCCATGCCCTACCTCACCTTCAGCCACATCACGAAACGCTTCCCCGGTGTGCTGGCGTTGGACGATGTGACATTCACCATCGAGCGCGGCGAGTGCCACGCGCTCATGGGTGAGAACGGTGCGGGCAAGAGCACGCTCGGTAAAATCCTTGCTGGAGTTTACAACGCTGACAGTGGGGAAATCCGCCTCGAAGGCGATCCCATCCAGCCCACCGACCCGCTTCGCGCGCGGGAGTTGGGCATCGCGATGGTGCATCAGGAACTCGCGTTCTGTCCCAATCTCACGATCGCGGAGAATCTTTGCCTCGGCGATCTGCCCAAGAAATTCGGCGTGGTCAGCCGCGCGGCCATGCGCACCAAAGCCCGCGCCATGCTCGCCGAAATCGAGTGCGACCTGGACGTGAATCTCCCCATCAGCCGCCTCAGCACGGCACAGGAGCAACTCGTCCAGATTGCCGGTGCGGTCGGCACGGGCGCGCGCATCATCGTGATGGACGAGCCCACCAGCTCATTGTCCGTCGCCGAGAGCGAGCACCTCTTCAAGCTCCTCGGCCAGCTCAAGCAGCGCGGGATCACCGTCATTTATGTCTCACACCGGATGGAGGAGATCTTCCGCCTCTGCGACACCATCACCGTGTTGCGGGATGGCCGGCACGTTTCCACCGAGCGCATCGCCCACACGAACCACGACCGGCTCGTCCACCAGATGGTCGGGCGCGAGGTTGAGTTCAAGACGCCGGACCACGTGGCATTGGCGCTGGGCGAGGAAGTATTGCGCGTCGAGAAGCTTTCCTCGCGCGGCAAGTTCCGGGACATCAACTTCACCATTCGCAGTGGCGAGGTCGTCGGACTCGCCGGACTCGTTGGTGCGGGCCGCACGGAGATTGCGCAGGCCATCTTCGGCCTCGACCCGGCCGCGACGGGCAAAGTCTTCGTCGGAGGCCAGCCGGTGAAGCTCCACTCCGTCGCGCAGATGCTCACGTCCGGCGTGGGCATGGTTCCCGAGGACCGCAAACGCCAAGGTCTCGTGCTCACGATGAACTGCCGCGAGAATGCCTCCCTTGCCGCCCTCGAACGCATGACCCACCCGCTGGGCATCATCCGCCGCAAGGACGAGCGAGCCATCACTCACAACTTCCTCACGCGCTTGCAAACGCGCATGAGCAGCCTCGAATCGCCCGTCGCCACCTTGAGCGGCGGCAACCAGCAGAAAGTCGCGCTGGCCAAGTGGCTCGCGCGCGATTGCAGAGCCCTCATCGTGGACGAACCCACCCGGGGCGTGGACATCGGGGCCAAGGCGGAGATCCACAAAATTCTCGACGAGCTGGCCCGGGCCAAGATGGGCCTGCTGGTCATCTCCTCCGAGCTCCCGGAACTCATCAACCTCTGCCGCCGCATTATCGTCCTGCGCGAAGGGGAGCAAGTCGGCGAACTGGAGCGCGACAACTTCTCCCAAACCGTCCTCTTGCGCATGATGGCGGGCGTCGCCGCGCCGGTGGGCTGAACTTCACCCGCGCAGCAGGGTTTCTGGGCTGCCCACCGCTATTTCAGCGCCCCCGCAGCCGTCTCTTGAAACGCCTTTCGAATCTCTGACCCGTCGCCATTGGGCAATTTCGCGCGCTGGATCATCAAGATATACACCGTCCCGCTCTTCGGGTCCGCCCAACTCTGCGTCGCATACGCGCCTCCGTGCCCATACGTGCCGGGAGCGAGCATGGCGGTGACACCTTGGGGCTCTTTCACCACCTGAAAGCCGAACCCCCAGCTCATTCCCTCCGTGAAACCCGTCTTGATGGCTCCCGTCTGCGTGGTCGTGAGCTGTTGGTGCGCGGACTTGGATATATAACGGCGTCCATTAACCTCTCCCCCGTTCAACATCATCATATAGAACTTCGCCATGTCTCCTGCCGTGGAATATAATCCTCCTGCCGGGATCGCGGTGCGCCAACGCGCCGTCAAGGGCAGCCCTTTCAGGAAATAATTATCCACCTCCACCAGACCTTTGCCATCCGGGCCCGGCTGATACGCCTTCGCCACGCGGCGGGCTTGCGCTTCCGTGGGCCAAAAGGTCGTGTCCTTCATACCCAAGGGCTTGAACAGCCGCGACTCCATAAACTCCGCGAAGCTCTGCCCGCTCACCACCTCCACAATGCGCCCCAAGGTATTGATCCCGGGATTGCTATACATCCACTTGCTCCCCGGCTCGAAGGACAAGGGCTGCAGCGCATACGCCAAGGTCCGCTCGCCCAGCATCAAATCCCGGCCCGTCTCGGGAATGTCCGAGTTCAAGCCCGACGTGTGCGTTAGCAGATCCCGCAAGGTGATTCGCCGGCCCGGCTTCTTTAACACCGTCGCCTCTGCATTCTTCGTCACCAGCATCAACTGCCCCTTGAACTCCGGCAAAAACTTCTCCACCTCGTCATCGACCGACAGCTTGCCCTCATCCTGCAACATCAGGATCGCCGTGCCGGTCAGCGGCTTGGTCATGGACGCGATCCAAAACAAATCATCCGTCCGCATCGTGCGCTTGGCCTTCAAATCGGAGTAACCCACCGCATCCAACGCCAACACCTTCCCGTGCTGCGCCACCAAGGTCACCGCGCCCGCCACATACTGCCGGTCCACGAACTCCTGCATCCGCTGCGGGATGGCCTTAAGCTTTTCCTTCTGGGGATCAACCTTGTTGGCCGCCCAAGTGGGCGCTGCCAGCAAACCGCAAACCGCAACCGCCAATGCCAAGGGACGCAGGGCAAATTTCATGCGGTGGTTTTAATTTCCGCAGCCAAAGTGTGCGAGCGGAAATTGCCGGCCCGGCCAACTCAAGCCGTGGACTGCGTGGCTCTCTCCCGCTAGGAGAGGGGAGGCGCTTCACGCCGGCTGATTAAGTCGAGCATTGCCGTTCCTAGAGAGTTTTTCTGCGAACCAACCGGCTTCCTATCCTGCTTTCCTGCTTTCCTGATTAACCCTTCTCCCTCTCTGTCACATGCACAGGTGCATCCCTACGGCACTTTGAGGGCGAGGGCTCGGACTGACGGGGAATGACTTGAAGGGAAAACCCGCTTTGAACACGATGATGCCTGTTGACCACCCGAACCTGCAATTTAACTACGACGCGCAAGGCCTCGGCTCGTGCGACGTGGAGATGCACTGCGGGGAAAAGGTTGATGAGAAAAGCAGGAAGGCAGGAAGAATCTGGCAAGCCCTGATGTCCACCGACGAACAAAGTGGTAAAGACACGAAGCCTGCTTCGTCGGCGAAGTTTTGGCTCAAGTCAGCGATGGTCATCGTGGTGGTGGGGCTCCTCTTGACTTGGGGTTGGATGCCCAAAGGCCCGCGCGAGCCGGAATATGCCGGGCGCACGTTGACCCAATGGCTGGAGCATCTGGACAAGCATGGGGACGATCCTAAAGTGAGCGATGAGTGCGACGAAGCGGTTCGCCAGATCGGCACCAATGCCTTGCCGGTCTTGCTGCAAATTCTGAAAGCGCCGGACGAACCTTGGCGGCGCGAGGTGAATGCTTTGGCTGAGCGAGTCGGCATCGACAAACCGTTGGTAAGAGAGCCTTGGTTCAAAAAAGATCTGGCTTGGCGAGGCTTCCATATATTAGGGCCAAAAGCGCAAAGTGCGTTGCCGGAGTTGTTGGTCATCCTGTCACGCTGCCGAACGAGTGATGAACGGTATGTGATCACCGTCATTACAAGTTGCGAAGTGATGCCCTCGGCGTCGGGCCATAAGTAGCCTGTGCCAGCAAAAGGT
>RFVF01000039.1 GCA_009922615.1 Pseudomonadota bacterium | reverse complement strand
CGACCGTCTCGGGCACGCCGACGTGCAGCTTGTCCGGCAGCGGCCACACGCTCTGAGCGCTGCCCGTTGCGGGTAACTTGAATGCCTCAAGGGGCGGTCTTCGGACCGCCCCTTTTGCTTGCGTTAGCGGGGTTGAAACCCTTGGGAGTTTGAATGGAACGCCGCAAGAGCTGCGGTTTTACACATCCAGCCGTGTCCACGCCGCATTCTTCGCGGAGGATTCGACAACCGCCTTGATGAAGGCCATGCCGCGCACGCCGTCCTCGATTTTCGGGAAGTCGTTCGCGACGGAATCCTTCGCCAGTTTCTGGCCGGCTTCGCGGGCGCGGATGGCGTTGGCGAAGTTTTTGTAGATGTTGGCGAAGGCTTCGAGGTAGCCCTCGGGATGCGCGGGCGGGGTGCGACCGGCGGCCTTGGCGGCGTCGCACAGGTAGCCATTGGCGGTGCGATAGACCTGCATGGGCTGGTCGAGCCACTTCACGAGCATCGTGTTCGGTTCCTTCTGGTGCCATTCGAGGCCGCCCAGCTCGCCGTAAACGCGGATGTTGAGGTTGTTCTCCTCGCCGACGGAAATCTGCGAGCTGTGCAGCACGCCCTTCGCCCCGCCCTTGAAGCGGAGTAGGACGTTCACGTCGTCGTCGAGCTTGCGGCCCTTCACGAAGCTAGTGATGTCGGCGGCCAGCTCCGAAATCTGGAGGCCGGTGATGTATTCGGCAAGATTCTCGGCGTGCGTGCCGATGTCGCCCACGCAGCCGCCGGCGCCAGAGCGTTTTGGGTCGGTGCGCCAGCCAGCTTGCTTCTGGCCGGACGCTTCGAGTCGCGTGGCGAGCCAGCCCTGCGGATATTCGACGACGACTTTGCGAATCTTGCCGAGTTTACCGGTGGCGATCATGTCGCGCGCCTGCTTCACGAGCGGGTAGCCGGTGTAATTGTGCGTGAGGCCGTAGAGGAGGCCGGTCTTCTTCACGAGCTTGGCCAGAGCTTTCGCTTCGGCGAGGTCGAAGGTGGCGGGCTTGTCACTCAGGACATGGAAGCCGTTTTCCAACGCCATCTTCGCCGGCGGGAAGTGCATGTGATTCGGCGTGACGATGGCGATGAAGTCCATGCGCTCGCTGGCGGGCAATGCCTTCTCAGCGCGAATCATTTCCTCGAAGGTGCCGTAGCAGCGGTTCGCGGGCAGGAAGAGGTCCGCGCCGCTGGCCTTGGAGCGCTCGGGGTCGCTGCTGAACGCGCCACAAACCAGTTCAATCTGCTGGTCCATCGCCGCCGCGATACGATGCACCGCGCCGATGAACGCCCCGCGCCCGCCGCCGACCATGCCGTAACGAATTTTCCTGCTCATGTGAAAACGAGTTTTGAATCGAGTGTTGTGTTGCGAACGGCGGGCTTTATATTGCCCCGCGTTTTTCAAGTCAAACCTTGGGAACGGCGAACGGCGAATTGGGAAGGGAGAATCCTCCGCACCAGCCCTCCGGTTCCGCATTCGCCATTCGGCATTCGACATTTTTGCCATGCTTGTTCACGTCCTGAAATCGAAGATTCACCGTGCCACCGTCACCGGTGCGTCGCTCCACTACGAGGGCAGCCTCACCATCGCGGCAGACCTGATGGAGCAGGTTGGGTTGTTCCCATATGAGCGCATCCTCTGTGGCAATCTGGCCAACGGCAACCGCTGGGAAACTTACGCGATCGAGGGCGCGCGCGGCACCGGCGTCATCGAGCTGAACGGGGCGGTCGCGCATCTCGGTGAGATGGGCGACAAGCTCACGATCATGAGTTTCACGGAAGTGGACGCGGTGCAGGCGCGCGGCTGGGAGCCAAAGGTCATCGTGCTGGGGGAAAAGAATGCCGTGGTGGATGCGCGGGGGAAGTGAGCGGCCAGTAATTAGTGATTAGTGATAGGCAACCGGTTAAACTTCTCCCAGCGCAGCACCGACTGATTTTTCTAATCACTTGCCCATGCCCTACACCATTGCCGACATTGCCAAACACGTTCGCGGGGAAGTTCTCGGAGACGCCACGCCGCTCATCACGGGCTTCGCGCCCGCCGATGCCGCAAAGCGCGGTGATCTCACGTTCGCCGAGACCGATGCCTACTTCGCCGCCGCCGAGGCCAGCGCCGCCACGGCTATTCTCGTGGCGGGCGACCGCAAGTCCACGACCAAGACGCTCATCCGCGTGAAGAACGCCCGGCTGGCCTTCGCGAAGGTGCTGCCGCTGTTCTTCGCCGAGCCGGTGTTGGAAGGCCAGCGTCATCCGACCGCCGTCATCCCGAAGACCGCGCGCGTGGATGACACCGCTTACATCGGGCCGCACTGCGTCATTGGCGAGAACTGCCGCATCGAGGCGCGGGCGGTGTTGATGGGCGGCAATCACCTGGGCGACCAATGCGTCGTGGGTGAAGACACAAAGCTGTTTCCCAATGTCGTCCTCTACGCGCGCACGCAGCTCGGCAAACGCGTGCGGCTCCATGCCGGATGCGTCATCGGTTCCGACGGCTTTGGCTATGTGTTTGACGCGGGCGTTCACCACAAGGTGCTGCAAGTGGGGCACGTCGTCATCGGTGACGATGTCGAGCTCGGTGCGAACGTGACGGTGGATCGCGGTGCGATCGGGCCCACGATCATCGGCAAGGGCACCAAAGTGGACAACCTCGTGCAGATCGCCCACAACGTGCAGATGGGCGAGCACTGCATCGTCGTTTCCCAGACAGGCATCGCCGGCAGCACCAAGCTCGGCAACTACGTCGTCCTCGGTGGCCAGGTCGGCCTCGCGGGGCATCTCAAGATCGGCAACCAAGTCACCGTCGCCGCGCAGTCCGGCGTGATGCACGACATCCCGGACGGCGGGAAGTGGCTCGGCTCACCCGCGCAACCCGACCGACAGACCAAGCGCCAGTGGCTCGCGCTGCACCAGTTGCCCGAGCTGTTGCGGCGGGTTAAGGAACTAGAGAATCAACTCGCCGGTCAGAAGAAGTAGCGGTGGTCGGGGTAGGGGACGACGTGAGGAGTCCTCGTTACCGCGCGTGGTCCTGATAAAAGTCAGAGACTCCCTGCGTTGTTTCCTCCCGCCGCCAAGTTCTTCCGCAGCGTCTCCGGCGTCACTTCGCCCTCCCATCGGCTGATGACCATCGCCGCCACGCCATTGCCGATGAGGTTCGTGATCGCGCGGCATTCGCTCATGAAGCGGTCGATGCCCACGAGCAGCGCGAGCGAGGCGATGGGCACCTTGGGCAGCACGGCGAGCGTGGCCGCCAGCGTCACAAAGCCCGCGCCCGTCACGCCGCTGGAGCCTTTCGAGGAGACCATGGCGACGAGCAGCAACGTGATTTGCTCACGGAGGTCGAGCGGCGTGTTCGTGGCCTGGGCGAGGAAGACGGCGGCCATCGTCATGTAGATGTTCGTGCCGTCGAGGTTGAAGCTGTAGCCCGTCGGGATCACGAGGCCGACGGTGGCTTGCGAGCAGCCTAGGCGCCGCATTTTCTGGATCATGCCCGGCAGGGCGGTTTCCGAGGAACTGGTGCCGAGCACCAGCAGCAATTCTTCCTTGATGAACGCGAGGAAGCGGAAGATGGAAAATCCACATGCCGCCGCGATGCCACCGAGCACCACGAAGACAAACACGGCTGCCGTGGCGTAAAACCCGGCCATCAACTGCGCGAGCTTGCCCAGCGCCTCGGGTCCGTATTTGCCCACGGTGAAGGCCATCGCGCCGAACGCGCCGAGCGGTGCGAATTGCACGACGAGCCGCATGATGCCAAAGAAAATTTCCGAGCCGCGCTCGATTGCGTTCAGCGCGGCGACCCGATGCGGTTCGGCCAGCGCGGAGATGGCAAACGCCGTGAACGTCGCGACGAGGAGCACTTGCAGGAGGTCACCAGTGACGAATGCATCGACCAGCGTCGTTGGAATGATGTTCAACAGGAAAGCCGTGAAGGTCTGGTTTTCGGCACCCTTGGCGTAGCCCTTGGCGATTTCCGGATCGAGCGTGGATGCGTCCATGTTGAAGCCCGCGCCCGGCTGCAGCCAGTTCACCACCACCAGTCCGATGATGAGCGCGACCGTCGAGACGACCTCGAAGTAGAACAGCGTCTTGACCCCCACGCGGCCGAGTTGGCGCAGGTCGCGCATTGAGGCGATCCCGTGGACGACGGTGCAGAAGATGATGGGGGCGATCATCATCTTCACCAGCTTGATGAAGCCGTCGCCCAGCGGCTTGAGCGACGCGCCAAACTCCGGCTTCACCCAGCCCACCACGATGCCCAACGCGACGGCCAGCAGCACTTGCAGGTAGAGGATGCGATACCAGGGCGTGGGCGCTGGCGGCACGGTGGCGGCGGGCGTGTTCAAGTGGCGCGAGGCTAGCGATTGGCCATGCCCGGTGCAATTGTCACCCGCACATTTGAATTGCACGCGGCCCGGCGGTTTCCAACTCTGGTGCCCAGCACTGACATCACACTTATGAGCCAGCCCTTATCTCGCCGCCACTTCGTTCACACCCTCGCCACGGCCACCGCGGCCGCCGGCCTCGCGCCCGCTGTCTTTGCTGACGGCAAGTCCCGCGATGTGAAGAAAGCCATCATGTGGAGCACCGTGGGCGTGAAGGGCTCCGTGCTCGAAAAGATGAAGCAGGTCAAGGAAGCCGGCTTCCTCGGCGTCGAGCCGATGGGCGCGATGAACCGCGACGAGGTGGTCGCCGCGCTCAAGGAAACCGGCCTCAAAGCCGCGAGTGTCTGCTGCCACACCCATTGGGCCAAGCCGCTCTCCGCGCCCGACGAGGCCACGCGCAAGGTTGGCTACGACGGCCTCGTGCTCTCACTCCAGGACGCCAAGGCTTATGGCGCGACCAGCGTGTTGCTCGTGCCCGGCGTGGTGAACGACAAGGTGTCTTACGACGACTGCTTCAAGCGTTGCGTTGAAGAGATCAAAAAGGCCGCGCCCGTCGCCAAGGATCTCGGTGTGAAGATCGCCATCGAGAACGTCTGGAACAACTTCGTCACCAAGCCCCAGCAGGCGGTTGATTTGCTCGACGCGATCAACAGCGAGTGGGTCGGCTGGCACTTCGACATCGGCAACGTGGGCCGCTACAGCCCGGCGGAGGAGTGGATCCCCGTCATCGGCAAGCGCATCCTCAAGCTGCACATCAAGGAATACAGCACCAAGCTCCGCGACGAAAAGGGCGCGGGCGCGGGCTTCGGCGTGAAGTTCCTCGAAGGCACGAACAACTGGCCCGCCATCATGGCCGCGCTGGACAAGATCGGTTACTCCGGCTGGGGCATCGCCGAGCAGGGCGGCGGCGGCTCGCCGGAAGGACTGAAGGATTTGTCCGACCGCATGACGAAGATTTTCGCGAGCTAGTGGGGCGCTTTCGAATCTTTCCATGTCAGGCGCGGGAGCAATCCCGCGCTTTTGACTTTCGGCAGCCCACCTCGTAGCCTCGCCGCCCATGAACGTCCTGAAGTTTTCTGACAAGGATTTCGCCGCCCGGCTCACCCAGCTTGCGGCCGCGTCGAGCTTGTTTGACCCGGTGGTCGAGGAGCGCGCGCGCGGCATCGTGGCCGCCGTGCGTGAACGGGGTGACGCGGCCTTGCTGGAGCTAACCGCGCGTTTCGATGGCGCGCAGCTCGCCGCCGAACAGCTCGCTGTCTCGCAGGCGGAAATCTTCGGCGCATCTCTGGCTGCGGATGATTCCCTCCGCGCGGCGGTGACCGAGGCGGAGAAAAACATCGCCGCCTTCGCCCGGAAATCCCTCCGCAAGAACTGGTCGGCGCGCAATTCGCACGGTGCGACGGTTGGCGAGAAGTTCGACGGCTTCCAGCGCGTGGGCATCTACATCCCTGGCGGCACTGCGCCGCTGGTTTCGACCGCATTGATGACCATCACGCTCGCGCGCGTGGCGGGCTGCCGCGAAATCGTCGTCTGCACGCCACCGGGCAAGGACGGCTCGGTGAACCCCGCGCTGCTCTTCGCCGCGCGGACGGCGGGCGCGACGGAGATTTACAAGGCCGGTGGCGCGCAAGCCATCGCTGCGCTGGCGTTGGGCACCGCGACCATCCGTCCGGTGCAAAAAGTCTTCGGCCCCGGCAACGCCTACGTCGTGGCAGCCAAACGTCTGCTCGTCGGGCATGTGGCGATTGATTTGTTGCCCGGCCCCAGCGAAGTGCTCGTGCTCGCCGACGACTCGGCCAACCCGAAGTTCATCGCCGCCGACCTGCTCGCCCAAGCCGAGCACGGCTCCGGGCACGAGCGCGTCTGGCTCGTGACGACTTCGGCCAAGATGCTCAAAGCCACCGAGAAGGAAATCGCCCGCCAGCTCCCGCAGCTCGCGCGCCGTGAGTTCATCGCCAAGGCGCTGGCGAACAACGGCTGGCTCATCCTGGTGAAGTCCCTCGCCGATGGCATCGCGCTCGTCAACCGCCTCGCGCCCGAGCATTGCGAAGTCATGGTGCGCCAGCCGCAGCGGGCTGTGGCGCAGATCACCACGGCGGGCGCGCTATTCCTCGGCGGCTGGTCACCGACGGTGTTGGGCGATTACGTGGCTGGCCCGAGCCACACGCTGCCTACGGGCGGTGCGGGCCGCAGCTTCGCCGGCCTGACAGTGGACCAGTTCCAGCGCCGCACCAGCGTGGTGGATTATTCGAAGCCCGCGCTGAAGAAGGCGCTTCGCTCCGTGCAGAAGTTCGCCGAGCTGGAAGGGTTGGATGCCCACGGCCGGTCGGCCTCGATTCGGCTAGAGAGCTGACTGAGGACGCACCCTGCGTCCACCCATTCTCCGGCCATGCTTTTCCCCGTTTTGGGTCGGCGTAACTTTTTGCGGACCGCCAATGTCTATTTCGTTGACAGCTAACATCTACTCAAAAACTCATGAGAACATCATTGTTGAATCGCCGTTCGGCGTTGTTCGGTGCGGCCTTGGCCCTGCCGGTGGTCCTGCAAACGGGTTCCACTGCAACTGCGGCTGAAGGCAAGGGCAAGGGCAAGGAAAAGGGCAAGGACGGCGAAGGCCCGCTCCATCGCGCGCTCAAGGAGCTCAAGGAAGCGAAAGCCTATTTGGAGAAAGCCCCGCATGATTTCGGTGGTCACAAACACCAAGCGATCAAAGATGTCGAGGCAGCCCACGCCGCAATCGAGAAGGCACTCGAATTCGAGAAGAAGAAAGGCGCTTGAGGTTGTTGTCCGACCTGATCAGTAGTTTCCGGCGGGCGGTCCGCGATGCAAGGTGGCGCGGCACCGCCCGTTTGGTTTTAACCGTCAGATTTCGAGCAGGGTGATCTCCGGCCGACAGCGGAAGCGCACGTTGAAGTAGAACCAGCCGATGCCTGCGTTGACGTAGAGCGGGCCGGTCTTGGTTTCGAACAAGCCCCAGTCGTATTCATCCACGCCCCACGGAGTGAACAATGGTCCGATGAGCGGCAGCCGCACCTGCCCGCCGTGCGAATGGCCTGCGAGCGTCACATCGAAGCGCACGCCCTCGAACCGTTTCATCCACGCGGGATAGTGGATGAGCAGCACGTTGCGGGTGTTGGGCACGGGCGCGGGACGATGGCCGCTCTCGCACGTGAGTCCAGTGATGGAGCATTTTCCATCGGCCGTGCGGACGGTCGAATCCATCAGCCCCGCCCCGCCGGTGGCTTTGAACGCGTCGCCGATCAGCTTGAAATCCGCCTTGGCCCAGTAGTCGTGATTGCCGGGCACGCCGTAGAGCGGAACGCGAAGCTGCCGCAACAGTTCCAGCGCTTCGGGTAGGTGGTTGGCCTCCTCGATCAAATCCCCGGTGAAGCACGCGAAGTCCGGTTGGAGCGCGTTGATCTGGCGGATGACGGATTCGAGGAGCTTCCGATCGCCCTTGTGATGGAGGTCGGTGAAGTGGGCGATGCGATGAGTCGGCTGCGCTTTCGCCAGCCGCACTTTGTGGAGGCGCAGCCAGTTGGGCTCGATGGCCAAAGCGTCACCTGCGATCGTGGCGGGCAGGCCTAGCCCAAGCCCGATCAACCAGCGGCGCCGCGTGAGTTTGAAGGGCAGCTTCATTGGGCGACTGATCGGGGCCAGCGTGGCACTGCACGACCGTGCCGGGAAGCTAGCGCACATTCAACTCGCGGCTTCGCGATTCTTGCGGCACAGTGTGCGCAGCCTAAACGCACCCTTCATCATGGCCTCCGAGTTCAAAGCCCTCCGCCGCGTCGAGTTCAGCGAGACCGACATGGCGGGCATCGTCCACTACTCGAATTTCTTCAAATACATGGAGACTGCCGAGCACGCGTTCTTTCGCTCGCTGGGCTTCTCCATCATCAGCCGCCACACGGATCCGCCGGTGGGCTGGCCGCGTGTGCATGCCTCGTGTGACTACCGGTATCCGCTGCATTTCGAGGACGAGGTGGAAATCCACATGATTGTGGCGGAGAAGAAGGCCAAGTCCCTCAGCTACTTGTTCAAGTTCCGCAAGCTCAACGGCCCGCATCCCGTCGAGGTCGCGCGCGGCAAGCTCACCGTGGTCTGCGTCACGCGGGACGCGCACGGCAAGATGTCATCGGTGCCGATTCCCAAGGACATTGAAGAGAAGATCGAGGTCGCACCGGCGGAACTGCTCGTCTGATCCGGTTCAGGTCAGCGGTAGGAATTCCATTCGCAGCGCCTTCGCTTCGAGGTGCAGCAGGGCGACGCTGCGTTCCATGCCAAAGCGCGGTTTGCCCGCGTAGCCGGGGTTGAGGAAGAGCGTTTCCCCGCGGCGTTCCTCGTGCCGTTGATGGGTATGACCGAACACGACCACATCCGGTTGCGCACGGGCGATCCGGTCGCGGATGCCGTCCGCCAGTTCACGGATGCCGACGATGTGGTGGATGAGAAACTTGCGTCCGCCGAGCGTCACGATCTCGGTCTCGCGCCAGGAGGGGTCGAAGTCATTGTTTCCCAGCACCGCGGTCACGGGCGCGATGGCTTCCAACTGCTGAATGATGCACGGCGTGCCAATGTCCCCGGCGTGCAGGATGTGCTCCACGCCGGCGAACAGCGCGGGGATGCGCGGATCGAAGTAGTCGTGCGTGTCGGAAATCAGCCCGATCTTCATGGCTTGGCGGCGGATGCCTGTTCCCAGACGCGGCCGAGGAAGCGCAGTTCGGCGGCGTTACGTAATTTGCCGCCCGCTGTGCCGAGCAAGCTTTGGGCGCGCGCCAGTTCGCCATGGGCGATGCACTCGCGGATGGCCTCGCCGACGTCGTTCACGGTTTGCTCAGAGGCCACCGTGCTCTGCCTGCGCAACGTCTGCTCCACCCCGATGACGAGGAGTTGATATTCCATGTCGCTGCGCGGCGGCGTGAAAATGCTCTGCGGCGGCGTGGGGGCGTAGCCGTTGGTCAGGCTGTTGGCGCGCGCGTTGGCTGCCTGCGCAGCGGCGAAATTCATCGAGCCGAACGCGGGGAAGATCGGGGTGATCAGCGGGGCGGGCAGACTCGCCAGCGCGGCGCGTTTCGCCTTGGGCGCGAGCTGATGTTGCCGGGTGCGCTCGTCGAATTGCAGGAACGCCGTCGCGGACGCTCCGATGTAGAAGGCCCGAGGCGCTTCATATTCCAGCAGGGGGAATTCGTCAGACTGCTCCGGGCCGTTCTCAATGAAGAGCCGCGCGGTGCGCTGCGAGGCGAACTGGCGTGCCCAGAGCGCCTCGGGGGCACGCAAGCCGATGGCGGCCAAGTCGCGGTGGGGCTCGGTGCGAGCGAACACCTTTTGCCAGACCTCGGGGCCGGTCGCCCAGGGTTTCTGTGAGCCAAGGAGGATGAGATCACCCGTGCCCGGGTCCCAAATTTCCAGATTCGGAAAAACGCTGGCGAACGTGTGAAAGACCAGCTCGGCAATGCCGTCGTGCATTTCATACACGTGAAACCACTGCGTCATGATGCCGCCGTCCTTGAGTCGGCTGGCGCATAGTTCGTAAAACTCCCGGCTGAACACGCTGCCCACGCCGACCATCCACGGGTTCGACGGCTCGCTGATGATGATGTCGTAGCGCTGCGGGCTGAGTTTGAGCAGCGTGCGGGCGTCCTCGTTGATGATGCGGGCAAGCCGGTTGGTGAGCACGCCGCGATTCCAGGGAGCAAAAAACTTCGCCGCGCGGAGCACCGGCGCACAGTTCTCTGCGACGACAATTTGCTCGACCGGGTGACCGAGCAATGCGCCCGCCGTGACGCCGCTGCCGAAGCCGAGCACGAAGATGTCCTTGCTCTCCGGCCGCGCGAGCACGGGCAGATGACCGAGGAGGAATTGCGTGGCAAGGTCGCCGCGTGAAGTGGCGTCGGGCTTGCCGTTGATGCGGAGCATGAGCTGGTCGCTGGTTTCCACCCCGTCGCCTTGCTCGACCGCCACGGAGGCATCCGCCGCGTCCTCGTAGAAATGGATTTTCACATGCTGCTGGCGGTGCGCGACGAGGTTCCTGCGCAGCTCCGTTTCGCGCAACCGGAACACTCCGGAGCTCAACAAGTGCCGCCAGCTTTCGCCGCCGAAAGCAGCGATTAGCATCAGCGCGACCGCGACGGTTCCGGCGATCAGTTCCGGTCCACTGCGATGGAGCTGGCGGGCCAGCAGCCAGGCCGCAAGACACAGGCCCAGCGCCAGCGTGAGGAACGCGCCTCGCAAACCCAGCCCCGGCATGAGCCCGAAGCCCGTCACCAGCGTGCCCGCCACTGCGCCGATCGTGTTCCACGTCAGCAACCGGCCCACGCCGCGCCCCAGCGCCGTTCCGCTCTGCGGTAGTTCGCGAATCCACAACGGCAGCACTGCGCCGAGCAGGCCCGCAGGCACACCCAGCACGATCAGCGACATCATGCCCGAGCAGAGTTGATGGAACGTGTAGCCGGTCTCCGTCCGCGCCAGCCCGGTCTTCACCCACCGGTAGAATTTCACCCAATGCTCAACGCCGGCCACGAGCAAGCCGATCCACAGCGCCGCGCTGATGAGCAGGACCATTGTGCCGGTTTCCCGTTGCCACCCGCGGGTGCGCGGGGAAGCCATCACCGCCCCTCCCACGCCGATGCCGAGGATGAAAGCCATCAGCACGATGGCAAAGGCCTGGAGCGAAGCGCCGAAGATCAGCACGAGCGAACGGGCCGCAAGGACTTCTAGGCCCATCGAGGTCGCGCCGGTGAGGGCGACGATCAAAATCGGAAGTGAGTAGTGATTAGTAATTGGTGATGAGCCAGTGGTGACGGGAGCGGTGCTCGGAGGATGCTCGCTTTCATGCGGCGGGCTCGCTGCCGCAGGTTGGCTTGCGATGCCGAGGGCAACGAGGCCGAGGCCGATGTTTGCCAGTGCGGTCAGTTGCAGCGCCGCTGTCATGCCCATCGCCTGCACCAGCACGAAGCCCGCAAGCCAGGCCCCGCAAACTGCGCCGAGGCTGTTCACCGAGTAGAAACGCGCCGAGAGCCGGCCCGCGTCCGTGCCGCGACGGTTCAGCCACGCGGCGATCAGCGGTAGCGTGCCGCCCATCAGGATCGTGGGACCCAGCAGCAGGCCGATGCTCAACGCGCCCTTCAACGCGAGCAGCGCCGTGGACCGGTCCAGCAACGGTGCTCCAGCGCGGATGAAAAGCTGGTCCGCCACGCGATGCAGCAGGGGAAAGAAAAACGCATAGAGGCCGATGGCGAGTTCCAGCCGACCGTAAAGCGCGAGTGGGTTGGCCACCGTGTCCGCGCGTTGGCCGAAAAGGCGGTTGCCCAACGCGAGGCCGCCCATGAACACCGCCAGCACCACCGTCTGCGCCTGCACCGTGCTGCCGAGCAGCAGGGCGAGGTGCTTGGACCACAGGACTTCATAGACCAGCGCGGTTGCTCCCGAGCAGAAGAAGAGGAGCAGCACGGTCATGGCGGCGGAGTTTTCGGGAAGGTCGGCGAGGCGGCAAGGAAAACCCCCGGTGGCGGCGGTGCCGCAGCGGCCATTCGTTGAACGCGGTTCGCGCTAGGCAGCCTTGGTCGTCCGGCACACCTGCCGCAGCACGCGTGGCAGCAGCGCGCAGAGCGTCTCCACTTCTTCAACCGTGGTGGCGCGGCCCAGCGAGAGGCGCACCAGCGCGTTCGCTTCGGCGGCGGGCGCACCCATGGCGAGCATCACGTGCGAGGGCTCCAGGGAACCTGCCGAGCACGCCGAGCCGCTCGACGCGCAGATTCCTTCCAAGTCCAGCGCGGCCATCAGAGCGATGCTGTCGGTGCCTTCGACCGAGAAGGAAACGGTGTTTGCCAGCCGGTGCTCGCGCGAGCCGCGGAAGTGCGCACCTTCGCAGGTGTCCACGGCCGCCAGCACCCGCGCCGTGAGCGGGGTAAGGTGGCTTCGCTCGAACACCGGCACGCGCACGAAGCGCTCAAGTGCCTCGGTGAAGCCGATGATGGCGGGCAGGTTCTCCGTGCCCGCGCGCCGCTCGTTCTCATGGGCGCCGCCGAACTGCACTGGGTCCGGATGCAGCGGCGAACGGATGAAGAGCGCGCCCGCACCCTTCGGCCCGTGGAACTTGTGCGCACAGATGGAGACGAGATCGGCGTTGAACTGGTGGACGTTCGCGAACGGTTCTTTGCCGAACCACTGCACGGCATCGGTGTGGAAGATCACGCCCCGCTCGCGGCAGAGCGCGCCGAGTTCGGCGACGGGTTGCAGCGTGCCGGTCTCGTTGTTCGCGGCCATGACGCTGACGAGCGTCGTGTCGGGCCGCAGCGCGCGGCGGAGGTAGTCCACGCTCACGCGGCCCGAGGCGTCCACGGGCAGGCGGGTGACAGTGAAACCTTCCTTGCGTTCAAGGTAGTCGAAGCAGTGCAGCACCGCGTGATGCTCGACGCTCGACGTGATGAGGTGTCGGCCCTTCTCGCGCAGCAAGCGCGCGGTGCCGAAGACCGCGAGGTTGCTGCTCTCGGTGCCGCCGCTGGTGAAGACGACTTCGCTGCTCTTGCAACTCAGCACGGCGGCAGTGCGGTCGCGCGCGTCATCCAGCAAGGCCCGCGCGCGGCGGCCGACGTGGTGGACGCTCGAAGGGTTGCCCCAGACTTCGTCAAGGAACGGCAGCATCGCCACGCGGACCTGCGGGTCCAGTGGCGTGGTGGCGTTGTAGTCGAAGTAGAGGGTGGGCACGGCTCAGTGGGTGTGGCAGAGGAATGTGGACAGCCGAATTCGGTTGCTTCGATTCGTTTGCCATCAAGGCAGTTCACTTCGGCTTCATCGAGAAGGCGAGCTGGCGGCGGAACTGCTCGCGGTTCCTCGCATCGTGGAAGTCCACCGGGTTGAAGTCGTCCGTGAGCACGATGCCGCTCTTGGGGGCCGTGTCCTTGATGCCGGCGAGCGCGTCACGCGCCTGCTGCTGCACGGTCGGGTGCATCGCCTCGAAGTTCATCGTGCGGTGCTGAGTAAGCTCCTTCGCGGGAGTGGCGACGAAGAAGACATTGCCGTTGCCGCTGGCGTGGATGCGCACGGCGCCGAAGACGGACTTGAGCGTTTTGTGCAGCGAGGCGGTGAAGTAGTCCTTGCCCTCGTCGAAGTCGCCAAAGCTGTTGATCACCAGCACGCCGTTGGGGCGCAGGACCCGGCGCATGGCGGTGAAGGCTTCCTGCGTCATGAGATGCGAGGGCGAGGAATCTCCGAGGAACGCGTCGAGGATGACGGCGTCGTATTGCTTCGTGGCTGCGTTTACGAACTGCCGGCCGTCGCCGATGGTGAGATTGAGCTTCGTTGGGTCGAGGTCAAAGTGCGCCTGGGCCACGCCGACGACCGCGCCGTTGATTTCCACCACGTCCACTTTGGCACCTTCGTGCGCGAACTGCATGGGCACGATGCCCACGCCCATGCCGATGCAGAGCACGTCCTTGATTTGTGTGGTGTAAACGCCCGCAAGCCCGTGCAAGCCGTAGGTGAAGAGGGAGACGCTTTGTTTAGCCTCGGGGTCGTAGGTGTTTTGCGTGAGGTAGTCATTGAGGTAGTAACGGCGAGAGCCACCGACGTTTTCGAGGACTTGCATGAGGCCGAAGTTCGAGTTCCGCCGGGCAACTTCCTCCATGTAATCCGCCGGCGGTCGCGCATCCGCGCGCACGCCCGACCAGCCGGCAACGACGCCCACGACGACGAGCGCCAGCGGCAGGCCCATCGAATCGCCAGCTTCGCGCCAGACCAGAAAATAAACCACTGCCAGCGCCATCAACACGCCGGCCGTGATAAACATCGTGGTCGAGTTGGGCAGAAACGGAATCAGCACGTAGCCAATCAGGACCGTGCCCAAGACGCTACCGAGCGTGCTGATCGCCGAGAGCCGTCCCACGGTGCCGCCGACGCCTGCGACCACCGACGTGAGCACGCGGATGACGAACGGGCCGACGGTGGCCAGCAGCGTGAGCGGCACGAAAAAGAGAAACAGCGACGCGAGCAGCGAGCCGACGGCCAGCGGAAATTGCAGGCACCAAAATGCGACCTTGCTCGTGAAGGGCACGGTGAAGCACAGATACAGACCTGCCAGCAGGATGCACGTGTAGAGCCGGCGGAGGTTTTGCGAGCGGTCCACGAGCCAGCCGCCGAACCAGTAGCCCGCCGCGAGCGAGATGAGCGTCACCGCGATTTGTGCCGTCCAGACGAAGTGCGACGTGCCGACGTAGGGCGAAAGCATCTTCGCGCCGAGGATTTCAACCACGAGAATGGCCGCGCCCGTCGTGGCGGCGGTGCCGTAGAGAAAACGGCGCAAGCCCGGCGAAAGCGTGGCGGGAGCGGAGGCGGCAGGTTGTTTCACGCGCGCTTTCTACGGGGCGGAAGGGCGGAGGGCAAGGCTGCGGCGTGCTTCACGGCTTGGCGGCCGGCGGTTTTTCCAGCCCGGCCTTGTAGCGAATCCAGTTGTGCCAGCCCCGCTCGAACTCCGGCAAACCACCGCGCCAGAGCTTGTCGAGCTGCGTGGTGAAGACCGCGCCGGGCTTCGCGCCGCGCTCAACGGTCGGGGCCTTGAGCAGGGTGCCGAGGAAGTTTTGCGCATTCGGTGCCGACATGAAGAAGTCAAAGAGCGAGTAGCCCACCACGTAGCCCATGCCGACGTTGCCGCCAAATTGCTTGCTCCACTCGTCGTAGCTCTCGGCTTCGAGATACGGGCGCAGGGGGGGGAGATTTTTCCCGTCGAGCAGCATTTTGAGCGTCTGCCAGCGGCGCGCGCGGTCGGTCTTCTGCGCCTCGCTCTCGGCCCAGGCGGGCTTGCCAAACCAGTCGGCACTGCCCTCGTTCATCCACAGCGGCACGTGGAGCAGGAATGACTGTGTGACCGCGTGCGTGGTCTCGTGCAGGACGGTGGACAGCAACACCGCCGCCTGCGGGTGTTTCCAAGTGGTGACTTCCGCGCTCGCGCTGACGATCTCGCCCGAGTCCGGTTTGTAGGACTTTTTCGACTGCGTGTAGCCGAGCAACTGCGGGCTGACGGGGCGTCCCTGGGCGGCGGAGTAGGACTTGTATTCCTCGTAGGTGTTGAATATGCGGTAGCTGACGTTGAATTCCGTCGGGGCCTTGCGCCGCAGCACCTGCTCATGCCGCGCGATGAGTTGTTTCAGCTCATAGCGGATCGCGTAGTCCATCCCGCTGGTGACGGTGTAACCGGTCTTCTCGTAGCGCACTTCAAACGCGGAGAGCCGGACGGGCAACAGCAGGCAGGACAGGAACAACCCCGCGCCCAAGACTTGATTCAAGGCACGTTGGCGCATGGGTGGCGACGGACCGCCTACTTCACGGTCAGCACCGTGTAGTTCTTCTTCCCCTTGCGGAGGAGCAGGTGTTTCCCGAAGAGGAGATCGGCGGCGGTGAGTGCGCGCTGCGGATTGGTTTCGCGGAGGTTGTTCACGTAGATGCCGCCGCCTTCGACGTCCTTTCGCGCTTGGCCCTTGCTCGGGGAGAGGCTGGCGTGGAGGAGGGCTTCGGTGAGCAGCAGGCCGGGCGCGGTGAGTTGCGCGGCTTCGAGCGGTTTGGTGGGCACTTCGCCGACGATGTCGTTGAACGTGGCTTCACTGAGGCCGTCCAGCGGCGCGCCGAAGAGGACTTCGCTGGCACGAATGGCTTCCTGCGTGGCGGCCTCGCCGTGGAGCAAGTCGGTCACGGACTTCGCCAGCGCGCGGTGCGCTTCGCGCGCGCCGGGATTTACGGTGTGTGCTTGCTCGAGCGCCTCGATTTCATCGCGGGTGAGGAAGGTGAAGTATTTCAGGAACTTGATCACGTCGCTGTCCGCCGTGTTGATCCAGAACTGGTAGAAGCGATAGACGCTGGTCTTCTTCGCATCGAGCCACACGGTGCCGGCCTCCGTCTTCCCGAACTTCGTGCCGTCGGCCTTGGTGATGAGCGGCAGCGTCAGGCCCCAAGCGGGCTGGCCGAGTTTTTTGCGGATGAGATCGGTGCCGGCCGTGATGTTGCCCCACTGGTCGGAGCCGCCGATTTGCAGGTCGCAGCCGTGGTCGCGGGCGAGCACGTAGAAATCGAACGCTTGAAGCAGCATGTAGCTGAACTCGGTGTAGCTGATGCCCACCTCGCGGTCTTCCATGCGCGCGCGGACGGATTCCTTCGCGATCATTTGGTTGACCGTGAAGTGCTTGCCGATGTCGCGGAGGAAATCGAGGAACGAGACGCCGGCGGTCCACTCGGCGTTGTCCACGAGCGAGGCGCGGTTGGGCTGCACGTTGAAGTCGAGCAAGCGCGCGAGCTGCGGGCGGACGGCATCTACGTTCGCGGCGATTTGCCCCTTGGTGAGGAGCTGGCGCTCGGCGGTCTTGCCGCTGGGATCGCCGATGCTGCCGGTCGCGCCGCCGGCGACGGCGATGGGACAATGCCCGGCGTTTTGGAAGCGCCGCAGGGCGAGCAGCGGCACGAGCGAGCCGACGTGCAGCGAATCCGCCGTGGGGTCGAAGCCGCAGTAGAGCGTGACGGGGCGCAGTGCGAGCTGCCTCTGGAGTTCTGCGGCGTCCGTGCAATCCGAGACAAGTCCGCGCCACTGCAATTCTTCGTAGATGTTCATCAGCCCGGGAGTTATCGCGGCAGGATGGAGGCGGCTCAAGGGGAAAGTCCTGATAAAGCGCCTCTCCTCCCCTCCCCGGTGAAACTTCGCGCAGACAAAATCGTCTGGGAACAGACGCGCATAAGTCTTAGCCTGCCGAACATGAAACCGTCTCGCCCGCTGGCGTTTTGCTGTGCCGCCATTTTATGGGCGGCAGCGAACGTGATTGCGGCACGCGCGGCCGAGGTGACGTTTCAAACCGACGTGGCGGCGGTCATCTCCAAGGCTGGCTGCAACCTCGGCACCTGCCACGGCAATGCCACGGGCAAGGGCGGCTTCAAGTTGTCGCTGCGCGGCGGCGACCTTGACTACGACTTCACCGCGCTGGTCCAGGACCAGTTTGGCCGTCGGGTGAATGTGGTGGTGCCGGACGAAAGCCTGCTGCTACTCAAGGCCACGCAGGCCGTCGCGCACGAGGGCGGCAAGCGCTTTGACCAAAACTCGTGGGAATACCGCACGCTACGCGAGTGGATCGCCGGCGGGGCCAAGCGCCAGTCGCCCGACGCGCCGACGCTGGTGAAGCTGGAGGTTACGCCGCGCGAGCAGTTCCTCATCGAGCCAGCCAGCGCTGTGGAAGTGAAAGTCATGGCGAAGTTTTCCGACGGCTCCACCCGCGACGTGACGAAGTTTGCCTGTTACGAAGTGGTGAACGTCGCCGTAGCTGATGTCTCGACCGAGGGTCGCGTGACGCGCAAGGAGTCCGGCGAGACGACGCTGCTCGTGCGCTTCCTGCACTTGCAGGAGCCGGTGCGGCTGGCCTTCGTGCCGGCCCGGCCCGGCTTCAAGTGGGCAAATCCCAAGCCGCACAACTTCGTGGACGAGCACATCTTCGCCAAGCTCCAGACGCTGCGGATGAACCCGAGCGCGCTGGCGAGCGATGAAGTCTTCCTGCGCCGCGCCTATCTCGACCTGCTCGGCATCCTGCCCACGGCGGAGGAGGCGAAGCGGTTTGTCGCTAACAATAAAATCGAGTTGAAGCAGAAGCGCGCCGCGCTCATTGACGAACTGCTCGAACGCCCCGAGTTCGCAGACTTCTGGGCGCTCAAGTGGGCGGACCTGTTGCGCGTGGAGGAGAAGACGCTCGACGCAAAAGGCATGCAGGACTTCCACCGCTGGCTGCGCGCGAGCTTCGCCAGCGGCAAGCCGATGGATCAATTTGCCCGCGAGTTGATCGCGTCGCGCGGCAGCACCTACGCGAATCCCGAGGCCAACTTCTACCGCGCCAACCGCACGCCCGTCATCCGCGCGGAGGCGGCGGCACAGGTCTTCCTCGGCACGCGGCTCCAGTGCGCGCAATGCCACAACCACCCGTTCGACCGCTGGACGCAGGACGACTACTACGATTGGGCAGCGCTTTTCGCCCGGGTGGACTACAAGATTCTGGAGAACAACCGCCGCGACAAGAACGACAAGCACGAGTTCATCGGCGAGCAAATTGTTTACCTCGCGCACAAGGGCAGCGTGACCAACCCGCGCACGGAAAAGGCCGCCGAGCCGCGCTTCCTCGGCGTCGCGAAGCAGGACTTCGACAAGCAGGACGAACTGGAAGCGCTCGCCGCGTGGATGACACGCCCGGAAAATCCGCTCTTCGCCCGCGCGCAAGTCAACCGCATTTGGTATCACCTCATGGGCCGCGGCATCGTGGACCCGATCGACGACTTCCGCGCGACGAACCCGGCCTCGCACCCCGCGCTGCTGGACGCGCTGGCGAAGGAGTTCGTGCAGAGCGGCTTCAGCCTACGCCACGTCATCCGCCTCGTGATGAACTCCCGCGCCTACCAGACCGCGAGCGAGCCGAACGAGACCAACGGCAGCGACGAACTCAACTACACCCGCGTCCCGCTGCGCCGGCTCACGGCCGAGCAGATGTTCGACACGCTGCATCAGGTCGCCGGTGTGACCGCCGAGTTCAAGGGCCAGCCCGCCGGCACGCGTGCGGCGGAGTTGCCGGGGGCGCGCATCGAGGGCCGTCGTGGCAAGCGCACGCAGGCGACACCCGACGTGTTCCTCGCGATGTTCGGCAAGCCGCCGCGCCTGCTCACCTGCGAGTGCGAGCGTTCGGCTGATACCAGCATGGGTCAGGCGTTCTTCATGATCTCGGGCCCGTCGGTCAACGAGTTGCTCACGCGCTCGGACAACCGTCTCGCTGCTTTGATCGAGTCCGGCAAATCCAACCGTGCCATCATCGAGGAGCTCTACTGGACCGCGCTGACCCGTGCGCCGAGCGAGGTGGAGCTGGCGAAGACCCTTGCGCACGTTGAAACCTCGAAGGACCGGCGCGCGGGCGTCGAGGACATGCTGTGGGGCTTGGTGAACGCGAAGGAATTTGTCCTGCGGCGGTGAGGCCAGCCGGAATTCACGGACGCGGTTGGAATGCGTCCCCCAGCTCCAGCTTCAACGCCACGAGCGAGAGATGGACGTCGTAAAGGAAGGACAATACCGCGCCGATGAGACAGAACAGCGCTCCGACAAAAAACAGGATTATGAGCTGGACCCACTGCTTGTCGAACAGCTCGGTGGTGAACAGCAGGATGACCAACGCGGCGGCCAGGAGCATGCTGAGCGACGCGAGCGCCAATCCGGCGCGCATCCACCGCGCACGCCGGAAGAGAATGGCAATTTGTGCGCGGATGTTGGCGGCCTCGGCCGGAGGCGCGGTGTCCAGCTCCTTCGCTAGCACGCGGGCGCGGTCAATCATCCGACCGAAGCGGCCCGTCATCACCAGCAGCAGCATCCCCACGCCCGAGATCAGGATGACCGGCCCGATAGCGATCTGCAGGATCGGGATGATTTCGTTGAGGGTGTGGGGCACGGTGAGAAAGGAAACGGCCCCGCCCTGTTGCCAGCGCGGGGCCGCGATGGATCCGAAACTTAGTTCGTCAGATACTCCCGCGGGTCGGTCACCCGGCCCGTGATCGCGCTGGCGGCGACGGTCGCGGGGCTGGCGAGATAGACTTCGCTTTCTTTGCTGCCCATGCGGCCGGGGAAGTTGCGGTTTGTGGCGCTGATGCACTTGAGACCGCCTTGGTTCATGCGGCCAAAGGTATCCACCGGGCCGCCGAGGCAGGCGGAGCAGCCGGCGTTTTCCGTCATTCGCACGCCGGCGTTTTCGAGGATTTGCCAGATGGTTTCGTTGCCCCAACGCGTGGTCTGGAGGTCGTGGACAATCTCCGGCGTCGCGGGCACGCCGAAGGTGTCAATGCTCACCTTGTGGCCGCGCAGCACGCGGGCGAACTCGACGAAATCGCTCGTCTTACCGCCGGTGCAGGAGCCGACGTAAGCGCGGTCGAGCTTCATACCGTTCATCTGCTTCGCCGTCTTGCGCTGGCCGGGGTCGGGATGGCACGCGACGGTCGGCTCCAGTTTGCTGAGGTCAATGACCGTCTCGTAAACGAACTTCTGGTCGCGGTCCACCTCGACCGGTTCGTAGGTGGACTTGGTGCCGTTGAGGCGCGTGCGGGCGTCCACGTATTCGGCGGTGCGCGCATCGAACTCGAAGATCGCGTTCTTGCCGCCGGCTTCGATGGCCATGTTCGCGATGGTCATGCGGTCGTCCATCGAGAGCGTGGCGATACCGGGACCGTCGAACTGCATCGCTCGGTAAGTCGCGCCATCGAAGCCTATCTCGCCGATGACGTGGAGGATGATGTCCTTTGCCATCACGCCAGGCTGGAGCTTGCCTTCGAGGCGGAAGCGCATCGTCTCGGGGACCTTGATTAGCAACTTGCCGGTGCCCATCACGAAACCCGCGTCGGTGTTGCCGATACCGGTGGCGAATTCGTTAAACGCGCCGGCCATGCAGGTGTGCGAGTCGGTGCCGAATAGCACTTCGCCGGGGCGCGTGTGGCCTTTGGCGGGGAGCGCGGCGTGGCAAACGCCGGCGTATTGGGAGCCGTATTGGCGCTTGGTGTTGCCCTTCGAGGCGTCGAACTTCCACGAGCCGTTCGGGTCGTCAATCACGTCGTAGAAGTAGGGCAGGCCCTGCTCGCGCACAAAGTCGCGGAGGATGTCCACGTTGCGGTTGGACATCGAGTCGGCGGTGAAGATGTAGTGGTCGGGGATGATGACCACGCGCTGCTTGTCCCAGACCTTGGCGGTCTTGCCGAACTCGCGCTTGAAGACGCCGATGGTCCCCGGCCCGCACACGTCGTGTGTCATGAGGACATCGGCCTTCACCCAGATGTTGTCGCCGGCCTGGACGGAGGCTTTTCCGGAGGCGCGGGCGAGGAGTTTTTCAGTCAGCGTCATATCAAAGGACGGACAGGTTAGCGGGCCGACATAACTGGCGCAATCCGAGAAACTCGAAATGAGCTATTGACGGCCTCGGGTCGTTTGCTACTTTCTGCGCTCCCTTCACGGGGAAACTGTAATGAAAACATTTTTGCCGAACGCCCAAGAGTCTCTGGACAACCGCAAGTGGCACGTCGTGGATGCCAGCGGAGTTGTCCTCGGACGCCTCGCCTCCCGCGTTGCCATGATCATCCGTGGCAAGCATCGTCCCACCTACACCCCGCATCTCGACACCGGCGATTTCGTCGTGGTCATCAATGCCGAGAAGGTCGTCCTCACCGGCAAGAAGGAGAGCGACAAGGAGTTCATGACCTACTCCGGCTGGAAGGGCGGCGAAAAGTTCGAGAGCGTCGAGCATCGCCGTGCGCGCAAGCCCGAGCTGCTCATCGAGCACGCCGTCAAGGGCATGCTCCCCAAGGGCCGCCTTGGTCGCAGCCTCAACACCAAGCTCAAGGTTTACAAGGGCGACAAGCACCCGCACGCCGCCCAGGTTCCCGCGAAGCTCGAAATCAAGAAGAAGTAATTTCCCAACCCGCACTCATCCATGTCCGCTACTCAGGAACACCTCGGAACGGGACGCCGCAAGACGGCTGTCGCCCGCGTTCGCATCGCCTCCGGTTCGGGCAAGATCGTCATCAACGGTCGCCCCATGGAGAAATACTTCCTCACCGAATCCCAGCGCGCCGCCGTCGTGCAGCCGCTGAAGGTCACCGACTCCGCCAACAAGTTTGACGTGCGCGTCAACGTGCAAGGCGGCGGCCCGAACGGCCAGGCCGGCGCGGTCCGCCACGGCATCGCCCGTGCGCTGCTCACCGTGGATGTCGCCATGCGCCCGCCCCTGAAGGCCGAAGGCCTCCTCACCCGCGACCCGCGCGAGCGCGAGCGCAAGAAGTATGGTCAGCCTGGCGCCCGCAAGCGCTTCCAGTTCAGCAAGCGTTAATCGCCCAAGCTGTTTTCAAAAACCCCGCCCACGCAAGTCGGCGGGGTTTTTCTTTGGCACTCATCCTTTTGCACGCCAATATCTCGCCATGTCCGCGCCCGCTCCCTTGCTCCGCCTCGCGAACGTCTCCAAGCGCTACCCCGGCGCGGCGGGCGGCGACCTGCCCGTGCTGCGCGGCCTCTCCCTCGAAGTCGCGCGCGGCGAGACCGTCGCCATCGTTGGGCCGAGCGGCTGCGGCAAGAGCACTTTGCTCAACCTCATCGGCACGCTCGACCTACCCGACTCTGGCGAACTCATCCTCGACGGCCAGCGCCTCGACACGCTCGACGAACTCGCCCTCGCCGCCACGCGCAACCGGCAGATTGGCTTCATCTTCCAGTCCCATCACCTGCTCCCGCAATGCACCGTGCTGGAGAACGTTCTCGTCCCCACGCTTGCGTCCGGCGACACCGCCAGCCGCGCGCAGGCGATTGACCGCGCCAAGCAGCTCCTCACCCGCGTCGGCTTGGGCGAGCGGATGAACTACCGCCCCGGCCAGCTCTCCGGCGGCGAGCGCCAGCGCTGCGCCGTCGTCCGCGCGCTCATCAACCAGCCCAAGCTCCTCCTCGCTGACGAGCCCACCGGCGCGCTCGACCGCGCCACCGCCGACGCCCTCGCCGCGCTCCTCCTCGACCTCAACCGCGAGCAGGGCACCGCCCTCATCGTCGTCACCCACGCCCCCGAGCTGGCCAAGCGGATGGGGCGGGTGCTGGAGCTGCGCGACGGGGTGCTGACTCAAATGGCCGCATGAGCACACGATGGCAACCGAGCACCCGCCGCGCCATGGAGTGCGGTGACTGGTCACCGCTTTCTGAAGGCGACTCGTCGCTGTCGAATGCGGACGAGCGCGGTTTCACCCAGGCCCTCCGGAGCTTGCGCCAGCCGGAAGCCACTGGCCCGTCCACAAGCCCTAAGAACCACGACGGCGACAAGTCGCCTGCTCAAAGCGGTGACAAGTCACCGCACTCCAAAGTGGCGCCCCCGGACGGCGTGGCCATTTCCAATACTGCGCTGAAGAAACCTTGGCCCCACGCCCCTGTCCACAAGCTCACCGAGCATGGGGTTTACTTCGTAACCGCTGGCACATTGCACAAGGAACACTTGTTCCGAGGCGACGAACGGCTCGCTCTCCTTGAGTTCGAACTGCTAACCAAGGCCAATCTCTACCACTGGCAAGTCGAGGCGTGGGCGGCCTTCTCCAATCATTACCACTTTGTCGCCCGTGGCTGCCCGGACTCGATGGACCTCGGCAAACTGCTCAAACACCTGCACTCCGACACGGCCCGCGAGTTGAACCGCATGGACGGGACACTGGGACGGAAGGTTTGGCACAACTTCCGCGACACCAAGCTGACCTATGAGCGCTCCTATCTCGCCCGGCTCAACTACGTCCATCAAAACGCCGTTCATCACCGCCTTGTGCCCGTGGCAAACCAATACCGTTGGTGCTCTGCCGCATGGTTTGAACGCGTCGCCACGCCCGCGATGGTGCAGACCATCTATGGCTTCAAGACCGACCGTCTGGAGGTGGAAGATGACTTCTGAGCTGACGCTCGCGAGATTCGCAAACCCAGCGCGCTTTCAGCCGACGGCGCGCGCTATGGAGTGCGGCGAGTTCTCGCCGCTTTCCCAAGGCGACTTGTCGCCGTGGAAGGTTCGTGGGCTGCGGAATGGTTCAGCGTCTTCCGGCTGGCGCGAGTTTGAGCGGCTACGGCGAAACCACGCGCGTCCGAACTCGACGGAGACAAGTCGCCTTGGGAAAGCGGTGACGAGTCACCGCACTCCATAACGCCATGACCCTCCGCACGCTCATCCTCCGCAGCCTGCGCTTTCATCTGCGCTCGCATCTGGGCGTGCTGCTGGGCGCGACGCTGGGCAGCGCCATCCTCATCGGCGCGCTGCTGGTGGGCGACTCCGTGCGCGGTAGCCTGCGCGACATGGCACTGGCAAGGCTGGGCAAAGTCGAGGCCGCGATGGCCACGGGCGACCGGCTGTTCCGCGCTGAACTGGCAACCAATCTCAAGGCCGCACCCGTCCTCGCGTTGCCCGGCACGGCGAACTCCGCCGATGGCTCGCGGCGCGCGAACCGCGTTCACGTCCTCGGCGTGGACGAGAGTTTCTGGAAGCTGGCAGCCAAGACCCCGGCTTTCACCAACGTCCCGCCGGACTCCGTCGTGCTGAACCAGCCGCTGGCCGAGCAGCTTGCCGCCAAGCCCGGCGACGAGGTGTTGCTGCGCGTCAGCAAGGTCTCCGCGCTCTCGCAGGACGTGGCGCTCACCACGCGCGACGGGCAGACCGTGGCGTTGCGGCTGCGCGTCCACGCGGTGGTCGGGGCCGAGGAACTGGGGCGCTTCAGTTTGCAGGCGAACCAAGTCGCGCCGTTCAATGCGTTTGTGCCGCTCAACCTTGCCCAAGATAAATCTGGTGCTCCCGGCAGAGCAAACTTGGTCGTTTCCGATAAGGCTTCCCGTCTGCCCCCAAACTTTCAGAGAAACCGAGCAATCAATAAGTATCTTTGTCCGCTCATCAAAGGAGGCCTCATCGAAGGGCTTTCCGTGCCGTGGCTAGACGAGCGTGAGTCAGCGCCTTGGAACAACCTACTCCTCTCTGGGAACTGGTCGCTTGCCGACGCCCAACTCTCCCTCCGCCCCCTCACCAATTCCCCCGCGCTCGAACTCCGCACCGACCGCATCTTCCTCGACGCGCCCGCTGTCCGCGCCGCGCTGGCGGTGGACACCAACGCGCAGCCCATCCTCACCTACCTCGCCACGCTGTTGCGCGCGGGCACCAACGCCACGGCATACCCGATGGTCACCGCCGCCGGCGCGCCGCTCGTGCCGGCGGACCTGCGCGATGACGAAATCGTCGTGAACCAGTGGCTCGCGGACCAGTTGCAGCTCAAGCCGGGCGGCGAGTTGGAGCTGTCCTACTTACTGCCCGACTCCGGCGCGCGGCTCACCGAGGCCACGAACCGCTTCCGCGTCCGCTCCATCGTCCCAATGCAGATGCCGTGGGCCGACCGCACGTTGATGCCCGACTTCCCCGGCATCGCGAGCGCCGAGCGCATCGGCGACTGGGACGCCGGCTTCCCGCTCACGCACCGCAAACTCGTGGACGACGCGTATTGGAAGCAATGGCGCGGCACGCCGAAGGCCTTCGTGAGCCTGAGCGCCGGGCGGAAGATGTGGGGGAACCGCTTCGGTGACACGACGGCGGTGAGGTTCCCGGCGGAACAAACGGCAATCGGCAATCGGCAATCAGCAATCGAGGAGTCCCTGCTTGCCTCGCTCAAGCCCGCCGACTTCGGCTTGGTCTTCCAGCCCGTGCGCGAGCAGGCACTCAAAGCGAGCCGCGAGGGGCAGGACTTCGGCGGGTTGTTCATCGGGTTCAGCTTCTTTCTCATCGTGGCGGCGTGCGTGCTGGTGGCATTGCTGTTCCAGTTCGGCGTCGAGCAGCGCGCGAAGGAAGTCGGCACGCTGCTGGCGTTGGGCTTCACGCCCAAGCAGGTGCGGCGGCTCCTGCTCGGCGAGGGCGCGGGCCTCGCGGTGCTGGGCGCGGCGCTCGGGGCGGTCGGCGCGGTCTGGTATGCGCGCGCGATGCTACACGGCCTCTCGACCGTCTGGCGCGACGCCGTGGGCACGAGCGACCTGCGCTTCCACGCGGAGCCGGCCACGCTGGCGGGCGGCTTCGTGGGCGCAGTGGCGGTAGCGGTGTTCAGCCTGTGGCTGGCGCTGCGGAAGCAGGTGCGGCAGCCGGCGCGGGTGCTCCTCGCCGGGGGAGGCGAGGAGGGAATGGGGAATGGGGAATGGGGAATGGGCAACGGCACGCGGACGGACGCGGCGGCTGGGCAAGTAGCCCGACATTCCAATGTCGAGTCGGGGGCGACGGAAGGCGAGCATCTTGCGACTGTAGCGAGAGGACCTTACGGGCCGCGACATTGGAATGTCGCGCTACTGGGCGGTGCTTGCCTGCTCATCGCCCTCGCGCTCCTCGGCTGGGCTTTGGGCACGGGACAAACTGCCAATGCCGGAGCCTTCTTCGGCGCGGGGGCGTTGCTGCTCATCGCGGCGCTGACGGGCACGGCGGCGTTGCTCACGCGGCTGGAACGGAGCGAGGCGGCGGCTGCGCTGACGGTCGCGAGCCTCGGCATCCGCAACACCACGCGTCGCCGTTCGCGCAGCCTCGCGACGGCCACGATGCTTGCGTGCGGCAGTTTCCTCGTGCTGTCCATCGGCGTGTTCCGGCTGGACGAAAACGCGAACGCGACGAAGCGCAGCTCCGGCACCGGTGGCTTCGCGCTGCTGGGCGAAAGCACGCTGCCGGTAGTGCAGGACTTGAACACGAAGGCGGGCCGCGAGGCACTGGGCCTAGACGAGAAGTCCCTCGCAGGCGTGAGCGTGGTGCCCTTCCGCGTGCGCGACGGCGATGACGCGAGCTGCCTGAACTTGAACCGTGCGCAGAAGCCGAGGTTGCTGGGCGTGAAGCCGGAATTGCTTGGGGAGCGCGCGGCATTTCAATTTGCGAGCGTTGTGAAGCACTTCAAGCCTGCACCGGGTAAGAGCTGGCAGTTGCTGCTTACCAGCGCACGATTTCCAGAATCTGCTTTAGCAACACCAGGAGCGGAAGGAATCCGAAGCGCATGTCCCGTGGCTGGCATCGCGGATGAAGCATCCATTTTGTGGGCAATGGGCAAGAAGCTTGGCGATACGGTGGATTTCACTGATGAACGCGGGCGTCCTTTCAAAGTGCAACTGGTTGGCTCACTCGCTGGTTCGATTCTTCAGGGCAACATCATCATCGCTGAGGATCAATTCACGGCCTTGTTCCCGAGCGAGGCGGGCTACCGCTACTTCCTCGTGGACGCGCCGACCAACCGCGTCGCCGACGTGTCCGCCACACTCACGCGCGCGCTGCGCGACTTCGGCCTCGAACTCACGCCCGCGACGCGGCGCATGGCGCAGCTCAACGCGGTGCAGAACACCTACCTCGGCACGTTCCAAATCCTCGGCGGCCTCGGCTTGCTGCTCGGCAGCGCGGGCCTCGGCGTGGTGGTGCTGCGAAATGTTTTGGAGCGGCGCGGCGAGCTGGCGCTGCTGCTCGCACTGGGTTTCCGGGCGAAGGCGTTGCGCTGGCTCGTCCTCAGCGAACACGCGGCGCTGCTACTGCTGGGCTTGTTGAGCGGCGTGGTGGCGGCGGGCGTGGCCGTGCTGCCGTCGGTGCTGGGCGCGGGGGAATTACCCGTCGGCGCGCTCGCACTGACGCTTGGTGGCGTGCTGGTGAGCGGCCTCGTGTGGACGTGGCTGGCGACGGTCTCCGCGCTGCGCGGCCAGTTGCTTGATGCGTTGCGGAATCAGTGATCCTGTGCCGGCGGTTTGTAACCGCCGTCTGTGGGGCACGGTAGTTCAGACGTGCCTGACGAAATCACGCCCAACGCGGCGGTTGCAAACCGCCGGCACGGGTTTGGGCACCGCAGTTCAGGCTTTTCAGCGAACATCGGCAGGCTACTCTCCGTCTCTCTCGCTCATGAAAAAACTGTTTTTCTTCGCCCTCGCCCTTGCGGCCAGCGCGCTCCTCACCACCGCCGCCGACAAACCGCGCAAGCTCGTCCTCATCGCCGGCAAGCCCAGCCATCCGCCGGGGATGCACGAGTTCCGTGCGGGCTCGCTGCTGCTGGAGAAATGTTTGCAGGGCGTGCCGGGCTTCAAGATCGAGGTCCACACCAACGGCTGGGTCAGCGACGAGAAGACTTTCGCCGACGCGGATGCGGTGGTGATTTACGCGGACGGCGGCGGCGGCCATCCCGCCGTGGTGGGCAACCACAAGGAAATCATCGGCGCACTCGTGAAGCGCGGCGTGGGCCTGGGCTGCATGCATTACGGCGTGGAAGTGGTGCCCGCGCAGGCGGGGGCGGAGTTCAACGACTGGATTGGCGGACACTATGCGAAGGATTTTTCCTGCAACCCGATTTGGGAGCCGGACTATCAGAAGTTTCCCACGCATCCCATCACGCGCGGCGTGCAGCCGTTCAAGACGAAGGATGAGTGGTATTTCAACATGGCTTTCCGCGAAGGCATGCAGGGCGTCATGCCCATCCTCGTGGCCAAGCCGAGCGACGCCACGCGCGATGGTCCGTATGTGTATCCGAAGGGGCCTTACGCGCACATCCAGGCCGCGAAGGGTCGCGATGAGACGATGATGTGGGCGTTCAATCGCCCGGACGGCGGTCGCGGCTTCGGCTTCACCGGCGGGCACTTCCACGCGAACTGGGGCAACGATCAGCAGCGCAAGTTGATTTGCAACGCGTTCCTCTGGCTGGCGAGGGTCGAAGTGCCGGCCAATGGCGTGGAGTCGAAAATTTCTGAAACCGACCTCGCGGCAAATCTGGACCCGAAGGGCGGACCCAAACCCGCCGCACCAAAGGCCGCCGCCGCGCCGGCGGGCCCCGCGCCCAAGGCCGCCTTCACCAGCGCCGTCGTCACCAAGAAGACGCCCGGCCACGCGGTGGACGTGGACGTGGACATCACGGGCTGGAAGGAACTGCACCTCGCCGTGAACGACGCGGGCGACGGCTTCACCTGCGATTGGGCGGACTGGGTCGAGCCGCGCCTCGTAGCGGCGGACGGCAAGGAGACGAAGCTCACCGACTTGAAGTGGGCGAGCGCGAAGGCCGACTTCGGCCAGGTCCACGTCGGCGCGAACGTGCAAAACAAACCGCTGAAAGTCGGGGGCCAGCCGGTGGCGTTCGGCCTCGGCACGCACGCGAATTCCGTCATCAGCTACACGCTCCCGGCAGACGCGAAGTTCACGCGCTTCAAGGCCCGCGCCGGCCTCGACAACGGCGGCACAGACCAGGGCAATGGCGATGCGTGCAGCGTGCAATTCCAAGTCTTCGCCAACGCGCCGGTTCTCGTTGCGGCGGCCAACAGCGGCGGCGGCAAGGCCAGCCCGGCGGCGACGGCCGTCGGCCACGAGCCGGACAAGGCCGTGAGCGGACTGGACGTTCACCCCGGCTTGCAGGCCGAGCTGTTCGCCTTCGAGCCGATGATGCTCAACCCAACCAGCACGGACATTGACCCGCGCGGGCGTGTGTGGGTTTGCGAGGTGGTGAACTACCGCCGCCACAAGGGCAAGCGTCCCGAGGGCGACCGCATTCTCATTCTCGAAGACACAAAGGGCACGGGCAAAGCTGACAGCGTGAAGGTCTTCGCGCAGGGGCCGCAGTTCGACTCCGCGCACGGCGTCTGTGTTCTTGCCACGCCTGACGGCAAGGGCACCAAGGTCATCGTGAGCTGCGGTGACAAGGTCATTGTGCTCACGGACACCTACGGCGTGGACAAGGCCGACAAGGAGGAAGTGCTCTTCAGCGGCATTTCCGGCACGCAGCACGACCATGGCATCCACGCGTTCAACGTCGGCCCGGATGGACGGCTCTACTTCAACTTCGGCAACTCCGGCAAGCAGATCAAAAACGCCAAGGGCGAGCCCATCGTGGACCGCGCAGGCAACACGGTGGAGGACAAGGGCAAGCCGTATCGCGAAGGCATGGTCTTCCGCTGCAACCTCGACGGCTCGAATCTCGAAACGCTCGGCTGGAATTTCCGCAACAACTGGATGGTGGCCGTGGACAGCTTTGGCACGCTCTGGCAGTCGGACAACGACGACGACGGCAATCGCGGCGTGCGTATCAACTTCGTCATGGAGTTCGGCAACTACGGCTACAAGGACGAGTTGAGCGGCGCAGGCTGGGGCGACGCGTGGAAAAAGGCAAACGCGAAGGCGAAGATCCCCGACGACCAGAAGTTCCGCTACCACTGGCATCTCGACGATCCCGGTGTCGTTCCCAACTTGCTGAACACCGGCGCTGGCTCGCCCACGGGCCTCGCGGTGTATGAAGGCTCGCTGTTGCCTCAAGAGTTCCGCGGCCAGATCATCCACTGCGATGCCGGCCCGAACGTCACGCGCGCGTATCCTGTCGAGCGCGACGGAGCCGGTTACAAGGCCCGCATCGTGAACATCCTCGAAGGTGCGCGCGACAAGTGGTTCCGCCCGTCCGATGTGAAGGTCGCGCCCGATGGCTCGCTGATCGTTGCCGACTGGTATGACCCCGGCGTCGGCGGCCACAACATGCAGGACTTGGATCGCGGCCGGCTCTTCCGCGTCACGCCCAAGGGCCATGTGGGCTACAAGGTGCCGAAGTTCAACTTCGAGACGGTGGAAGGCTGCATTGAGGCGCTGAAGAACCCGACGCCTTCGGTGCGCTACGTTGCCTGGCAGGCGTTGAACAAAATGCAGGCGAAGGCCCAGCCCGCGCTCGCGAAGCTCGCGACCGATGCCGAGCCGCGTCTCCGCGCCCGCGCCCTCTGGCTGCTCGCGGCCATTCAGGGCAACACGCCCGCCACGATCACGCAGGCGCTCGCGGACAAGAGCGATGACATCCGCGCGATGGGCCTGCGCATCGCGCGCATGTATAATCTGGACGTGATCCCGGTGGTCGAGAAGCTGGTGAAAGATGCTTCACCGCTCGTCCGCCGCGAATGCCTCATCGCCCTCCGGCACAACCAGTCGCCCAAGGCCCCTGCGCTCTGGGCACAGCTTGCGCAGCAGCACGACGGGCAGGACCGCTGGTATCTCGAAGCCCTCGGCATCGGCGCGGACAAGCAGGAGGAAAAATGTCTCGCCGCCTGGCTGGCCGCAGCGGGTGACAAGTGGAACTCCGCCGCTGGCCGCGACATCGTCTGGCGCGTGCACACGCCCAAAGCCGCCGAGTTGCTCGGCAAACTCGCCTTGGACAAAGCCGCTTCACCGGCGGACCGCGACCGTTACCTCCGCGCACTGGACTTTATCCCCAAGTGCAAGGAAAAGGACGACGCGCTCGCGGCCATCGCGCTGGGCGCTCTGTAGCCCTCCAACCGCAGCGCGGTTTCGCAGCTAGGTCAACAGATTGTTCCCGTAAATCTGGAGGATGAGTTCCGTCGCGAGTCGGCCGGACTCGGCGGGCACGGCGGGTTCACGGCCCGCGCGGATGGCGTCCACGAAGTCGCGGATGATGGCCTCGTGACCGGCGGTGTCCGTCACGGCGGCGCTGCTGGCCCCGTCGTGGACTTGGAATTTTTTCTCCGCCGGGTTGGGCAAGCCCGAGATGTGCCATTGCGTGATGCAGTCGTTCTCCATCACCAGCGAGCCGGCGGCGGCGTGGATTTCCAGCCGAGTCGGAAAGCCGGGCTTGCAAGCCGTGGAGGCGGTGAAGGTGCCGATCATTCCGTTCGGATAATGCAGCAGCGCGACGCCGTGGTCCTCGACCTCGATGTCGTGCAAGAAGGTGTCGCACAGGCTTACGACGCGTTTGGGCATGCCGAAGAACCAGCAGAGCAGATCCGCGTTGTGCGAGGCCTGTTGGGTGAAGGCTCCGCCGCCGTCCACGCCGCGCGTGCCGCGATACGCGCCGGACTGGTAGTAGGCGTCATCGCGCCAGAACTTCACCGTCATGTCCGCCGCGAAGACGCGCCCGAGCTGGCCCGCGTCGAGCAGGCGTTTCACGGCTTGGTTGTCCGGGCTCATCCGGCGCTGATAAGTGACGGCGAGCTTCACCCCAGCCTCACGGCACGCGCGCGTCATGCGGTCCATCGCGTCGAGGGAGATTTCCAAAACCTTTTCCGTGAGGACGTGTTTGCCGAGGGCGGCGGCCTCGATGGCACCTTGGTGGTGTAGGCCGTTGGGCGTGGTGAGAATGACGGCATCGAAGGGAACACTCACCGTCGCGAGCGAGGGGAAAACCGCCGCCTCCGCCGGCAATCCCTCCGGCCGTCGGCCACTGCGCGAGACAACGCCGACGACCCGCACATCCGGCAACTGCTCAATGGCGCGCAGGTAGGTGCGGCTGATGTTGCCGGAGCCGATGATGACAAAGCGGAAGGGTGAAACAGAGTTCATGAGGCAATCACCGTCGGGTTTCTGATTGAGGCGTTGTGGCGGTTGGAACGAAGGGGTTGGCTGGCTGCTGGAGCGCGGCGAGAAAGCCGCGCGCCTTGGCCAGCGTTTCGTCGTATTCCGCTGCGGGCACCGAGTCCGCCACGATGCCGGCACCGACGTGGAAATGCGTGCGGTCCGCCTGCCGCACTGCCGTGCGGATCGTGATGCTCAACTGGCTCTCACGGTTGAAGCCGAGGTAGCCGTGGCAGCCGCAGTAAGGCCCGCGTGTCACCGGCTCCAGCTCATCAATGATCTCCATCGCGCGGAACTTCGGCGCCCCGGTGATGCTGCCGCCGGGGAAGCACGAGGCGAACGCGGCGAAGTGCGTCACGTCCGCGCGCAGCCGGCCCTCGACGGTGCTGACAAGGTGCTGCACCTGCGGGTAACGCTCCAGCCGCACCAGTTCCGGCACTTGCACCGAGCCGTATTCGCAGACGCGGCCGAGGTCGTTGCGGAGCAGGTCGGTGATCATCACGAGCTCGGCCATTTCCTTGGCGCTGGTCTGGAGTTCGTAGGTGAGCTGGGCGTCGCGCGTCGGGTCGGCGGAGCGCGGGCGGGTGCCCTTGATGGGCCGCGTGGTGATGTGTGGGCCGCTGAGGCGGAGGAAAAGTTCCGGCGAAGAGGAGGCGACATGAAACTCGCCACAGTCGAGGAATGCCGCGAAAGGCGCGGGTGAAACATCAAGCAACCGTTCAAACAATTCCCAGCCGGAGAACTGCGTCGGTGCGCTCAACCGTTGCGCGAGGTTCACCTGGTAGATGTCCCCCGCACGAATGTAGCGTTGCGCCTGCTCTACGCGATTGATGAAGTCCTCGCGCGTGAAGTTCGACTGCACACTGATTGTCGGACCCTGATTACGGGGCACTGTTCCCGGTCGCGGCTCACATTGCTGATTCAGTCGCTCGCGCCACCACACCGCTCGTTCCTGCGCCCGTGCTTCGCTTCGCGAGCCGTCTACATCGAGGCCGGTGGAGACGATCCACGTTTTGCCGAGCCGATGGTCGAAGACCACGAGGCTGTCATAGAAACCGACGTGGCAGTCGGGCAGTTCGAGATCGTTCACCGCGCAGCGCGGGAGCTTGGGTTCTGCGAAATGTTTCAGGTCGTAGCCCCAGTAGCCGAAGCAGCCGCCGAGCGGAAACGGCAGGTCCACCTCGTCGAGCAATTCGTAGCGCGCCATGAGCTCGTCGAGCACGCGCCAGGGGTTGCCGAATCGGGTCTGGCTGCTGGCGTCTGGGGTCTGGGAAGTCGTGAGTTCGCAGCGCGTGTCGAAGGAGCGGAAGATCAGGAATGGCCGCGCGGCGACGAACGTGTAGCGTGCCTGCGGAGAGTCGAAGCCAGCGCTGCGCAAAACTACCAGCCCTGGCTCCCCGGACAGCCGGGCGAGGCAGTGCTCGGGGGTTTCCGGCAAGGACAGCTCGCTGACGATGGCCCGCATATCGGCGGCGAGGCTAGGCGCCTGGCCGGGGGGCGGCTAGTTCAATTCTGGAGCTGGGCCGCGGTGCACGGGCCTCGTCAAGGGCATCGTATAGTTCGGGCAGCGCTTCGATGAAGGTGATGCGGGTGCCCTTCAGTGCGGGGCGGTAAGCCGATACGGCCCGGCCGCCGAGCAGCAGGGGAACCGCTGCGGGCAGCAGCTTGCGGAGGCTTCGTAGTTCGTTCGGCAGATGCGGATCGTCCTCGGGATACACCACGCTGAGCGCCACGGCGCGGGCGCGGGCTTGGGTTGCAGCTCCCGCAATCTCTGCTGCTGGCAGGGCTGCCCCCAAGTAAGTGACCTGCCAGCCGCCACTCCCGGCCGCGGCCGCGACGAGCAGGGCACCCAACTCGTGCAATTGGCCGCTGGGCGTCGCGACGACGAGCCGGGGCGTGTTCTCGGTGAACGAATGGGGGCGTATCTGGGACAAAAAGCTCCGGATGATCGCCGTCGCGAAGTGCTCCTGTGCAGCCGTGATGTCCCCCGCCTTCCAGCCTGTGCCCAGTGCGCAGACGAGCGGAGCGATCACGCGGCACAACACACCTTGGTTTCCAATCGCAACCGCCGCGCGCGTGAGCACGGCTTCCAAGCCCGCCGAATCCAGTGCCTTCACAGCGTCCAGCGCGGTGGTCACGAACCCGTCGGGGGCAATCCCGGTGCATTGGCGGGTCTGGAGGCAGTCGGCTGCGAGCACGCGAAGCCGCTCCTCCGGCAGTCGGGCGATCGTGCCGATGTTGTGGCCGCAACGACTGGCCTGGGCCAGCAGGATGAGCCGGTTGAGGTCAACATCGCTGTAGAGCCGGCGGTTAGTTCCGCTGCGCTGCGGGGCTACGGCACCGTAGCGGCGCTCCCATACGCGGATGACGTGCGAGCTTAACCCGGTCTTCTGCGCGACGAATCGGATGGCGTGTTGACCTTTCGGCATGGACAGATGTTAGACGGAGATTCGACATCGGCAAGCCGACCTGTCGAAAGCCCGGCGATTTGAGTCACATCCGATTAAGGGTCTACCCGCTTTGCATGTCATAGACAAAAAGTTGACATTAATATGAACAAAAAGTAAACAACACCTGTCGAACTCAACAGTGAATACGATCAAAACTATGCCCCGCAACCGAAGCATCACCCTTGGATCGCTGCGTAACCCGTCTCGGCGAAGCCCGCCCCAGCGCACCCGGCTGACTGCGGCCGTGCGTCTGACACGACGAGCCCAATCGGCGCGCCGTGGAGTTCAGAAACGCATCCCCAAACCGTCTGCGGTAGCCGTGTCACTGGCGCCCTTGGTGCCGCGTGATGCCGACGCGCACTCAGTCAATCCTCACGTGGACAATCGGGAGATGCCCACGAGCCTCTCGCGCTACATGCGCGATGCCGTGCAGGAGCCGCTCTTGACCGTCCAGGAGGAGATCGAATTGGCCGCGCGTCTCAAACGCGGTGACGATGCCGCCCGGGATCGCATGATCCGAGCGAACCTCCGGCTCGTGGTCAAAATCGCGCGCGAATACGAAGGTCTTGGCCTGCCGCTGCTGGACCTGATCAACGAAGGGAACATTGGCCTGATGAAAGCCGTCGAGCGCTTCGACCCAGCCAAGGGCGGCAAGCTCTCGACCTATGGCGCGTGGTGGATCAAGCAGGCCATCCGGCGCGCCTTGACGAACCAGTCTAAAACCATCCGTCTGCCGGTGCACGCGATGGAACGGGTCTGGGAGATAAAGAAAGTCACCGCGCGCTTCGAGGCGGAAATTGGACGCGAACCCACGAACGCCGAACTGGCGGCCGAGTTGGGCACAAGTGCCGGCCGTATCGCCGCCATTCGGGATGCCAATGTGCGTCCCGCTTCGCTTGATGCGCCCATCGGGGCCGACGCGGATTCCACCCGGCTTGGGGATGTGATCGAAGACCAGCAAGCCACCACGCCATACGAAGATCTGGAAAAGCAGACCGTGCGCGAGACGGTGGCGGAGCTGCTCCACAAGCTCCCGGAGCGCGAGGTGGCGATCCTCAAGCAGCGCTTTGGCCTGGAGGACTCGGACAGCAAAATCACGTTGCGTCAGATCGGCAGGCGGTTTGGCGTCACGCGCGAGCGGATTCGCCAGTTGCAAAACTTGGCCCTCCAGAAGTTGCGCGTGATGATGATCCAGCGCGAAGCCCTGCCGGAAGCGGCGTGACGCGGTTCAGGCTAGCCGCCCCAGCAGCGCCGTCGCATCGAAGGGCAGTTTTCGCAGCGGTGACACGAGGGCCAGGCTCGTGCCGCCGGCTTGCAGGCAGTCGGCACAGGCCCGGCAAATTTCTGCGGGGGTGACGGCCGCGAGTCGTTCGCGGGTGGTGGCGGCAGGTATGAGTTGCCCGTGGTTCACCAACTGCTCCCCCAGCCACGTCATGTGCGCCTCGGTCCCTTCCAGCGCAAGGTCGAATTGGCCGATCACATAGTCGCGCGCACGGCGAACTTCACCGGCGGCGGGACGCTTTGTTGAGAGCTGGCGCAGCTCCTTCACGATCAGCCGCAGCACTTTCTCCAGCTTGTCCACCTCCACGCCAGCGTAGATGGACAAGTCACCGCAATCAGCGAAGGAGCTCAACGAACTATGGACATCGTAGGCAATGCCGCGATCCTCGCGGAGACTTTGGAAAAGGCGCGAACTCATGCTCTCGCCCAGCAGCGCGTTGAGCACGCGCAGGGCGAAGCGGCGCTCGTCGTGGCGTGATACGGCGCGGATGCCGAGGGCAAGCTGGGTTTGCTCGGTGGCTTTGGTGCGCAGGCGGAGGCGAGGTCGTGGTGGGGCAGGCGTCTCGCCTGCCTTGCCGATCGGTTCGCAAACCACGCTCGGGCCAGTGGGAAAACGTTTCGCGTAGGGGGCGATGGCCTTCACCACTTCCGCGTGGGTGACGTTGCCCGCCGCGACGATATAGGTATTTGTGGCGACATAGTTGGCTCGGAAGAAACCCACGAGCCGCGCGCGGTTCAAGCCGTCGAGTGAGCGCGGTGTGCCTTCGATCGCACGGCCCAGCGGGTGGCCGGGCCAGAGCGTTTCGTTGAGCAGCTCCTGCACGAGATGTTGTGGCTGGTCTTGGTAGCTCGCCCGTTCTTCCTTGATAACTTCACGTTCCTTCGCGATGTCCGCCGGGGCGAACCGTGAGTTCAGAAACATGTCCATCAACACATCCAGCAAATCCGGGAAACGATCGGCCCGCGCCTTCGCATAGAAGCAGGTGTGGTCTTCGCTGGTGTAGGCGTTGAGGTAGCCGCCCAAGCCTTCCACCGCCTCGGAAATCTGCCGCGCGGTGCGCTGCCGAGTGCCTTTGAACAGCAGGTGTTCGATGAAATGCGAGGCCCCGGCTTGGGCGTCGTTTTCATAGCGTGAGCCCACCTCCACCCAGACGCCGAGGCAGACGCTCGCCATGTTCGGCATTTCCGCGGTGGCGATGGTCAGGCCGTTGGGGAGGCGCGTGAGTTGGGGCATGGTCGGTTTCTCCTGCTCCTAATCTTAATCCTAATCCTGCTCCAGCTTTCCGGGTGGAATACGGCCCGAGGAGGAGCAGGATCAAGATTAGGATTACAAGCAGGAGGGGATTTAGGCGAACGCCGGCGGCACGCTCTCCGGCGGGCCGATGCGGCGTTTGTAGTCGAGGATTTGGTTGACCACTTCGTCGGGATCGTCGGTGAGTGTGATGAGGTCGAGATCGCCGGGGCTGATGTAGCCGGCCTTGTCGAGCGAGGTCTTGGCCCACTTGAGCAGGCCGCCCCAGTAGTCTGTGCCGAAGCAAATGAGCGGGAATTGCGAGATACGCTGGGTTTGCACGAGCGTCACGACCTCGAAGAATTCGTCGAGCGTGCCGAAGCCGCCGGGCATGAAGACAAAGCCCATGCTGTATTTCACGAAGCAGACCTTGCGCGAAAAGAAGTAGTGAAAGTTGACAGGGACGTTGGCGTAGCGGTTGCCCTTCTGCTCGAACGGCAGCTCGATGTTCAGGCCCACGGATTTGCCTTTCGCCTCGGCGGCACCGCGGTTCGCTGCCTCCATGATGCCCGGTCCGCCGCCGGTGATGATAGCGAGGTGGTGTTTCGCGAGGCCGCGCGAGATGGCGACGGCGGCTTTGTAGTAAGGGTCCGTCGGCTTCGTGCGCGCGGAACCGAAGACGGTCACGGACGGCCCCAGGTGGGAGAGCGTCTCGAACGAGTCCACGAACTCGGCCATGATGCGGAAAATGCGCCATGGGTCTTCACGGACGAACCCATTGTGGTGTTGCGGATGATGCACGGGCCAACGCTAGGAAGGTGCACGGGCGAAGTCGAGCGCGTCGTTGCCACCACTTTGTTTCAAGAAGTGCATTTCCGCGCGCGTCCACTGCCCGTGCAAACCACTTCCCGGCCGGCCAGCTCCGACGTAATCCAGACGCCAGCGTGGTCGCGGCGCGAATTCGTGGGCGGCCTGGCGCTGGCGGCGGGCGCGCACTTCGCGCCGGCTGCGGCCACACCGCTCAAGCGCGTGGCCGCGATCGTGACGGAGTATGTCCACAACTCGCACGCGGATGTGTTGGCGAGCCGCATGATTCACAGCCATTCCATGGACGGCAAAGGCGCGTGGCCGCCGGGCCAGGGCTGGCCGCAGCTCAAGCTGGCCAGCGTGTATGTGGACCAAAAGCCGGAGCGCGATACAAGCGAGCGGCTGGCAAAAGAGCATGGCTTCCTGCTGGCCTCAAGCATCGAGCAGGCACTCACGCTCGGGGGCAATTCACTCGCGGTGGACGGGGTGTTGTTGATCGGCGAGCACGGAAAGTATCCGTTGTCCGACACAGGCCAGATCATGTATCCGCGGCGGCGGTTCTTCGAGGAGACGGCGGCGGTCTTCCGCAAGTCAGGCCGTAGCGTGCCGGTTTTTTCCGACAAGCACCTCGCCTGGAACTGGGCCGATGCGAAGTGGATGTATGACACGGCGCGCGAGTTGAACGTGCCGTTCATGGCAGGCTCGTCGTTGCCTGGGCTCTGGCGGCATCCGGCGGTGGAGATGAAGTTGGGCGCGCGGGCGACTGAGGCGGTGGCGCTCTCGTATGGCCCGCTGGAGGGCTACGGCTTTCACGGGCTGGAGGCGTTGCAATGCCTGGTCGAGCGGCGTCGCGGCGGCGAGAGCGGCGTCGCGGCGGTGCAGTTCATGCAAGGCCCGGAAGTGTGGGACGAAATGCGCAAGGGGCGTTTCAGCCAGGAGATTTTGCACGCCGCCGTGGAGGCCCGGGAAAACAAGGCGCGGTTCAAGAAGCCGTTCATCGAGCAGGTCAAAAGTCCGGCCGCGTTCTTCATCGATTATGCCGACGGCTTCAAGGCGACAATGATCCATGATGCGAAGGACGGGCACAACGAGTGGATCGTCGCGTGGGGCGAAGCGGGGCGGAAGGAAATCCCCGCGACGTCATTTTGGACGCAGGAGGCGCGGCCGCTGGGGCACTTTGCGTTCCTGCTGCAAGGGATCGAGAAGATGATTTACACCAGTCGGCCGACGTGGCCGGCGGAGCGCACGCTGTTGACCACAGGCGTGCTGGCGGCGGCGTTCGAGTCGCGGCGGCAAGGCGGCGTGCGGCTGGCGACGCCGCACTTGGCGATCCGTTACGAGCCAACCTTCACCTGGCAGGAGCCGCCAGCGCCGATGCCGGGGCGGCCGTTGCCGGGGATGTGAAACGGAAGAAGTCATTGTTGATTGGTATTTGGCTGTAGCCGGGCGCATGGCGCCTCCCTTGCGCACCGAGCGCTTTTTTCATCCGCTCGCTACAAATCTCATTCAGGAATTCCACTTGGCCCTCGCGGACGCTGCGCCTAGTCTCGCCGCCATGGTCCTTGTTATCACCCTGCTGCTGGTGGGCGCGGTGCTGTTGCTGGCGGAAACGGTTTTGCCGGGCATGATCGCCGGCCTGCTTGGCGTGCTGTCGCTGATGGCCGGCGTGGCGGCGGGTTACCAGGAATTCGGCACAACAGTGGGCAACTGGATTCTCCTCGGCACAATGGTGGCGTTGCTGATCGGCTTTTTGCTTTGGCTGAAATACTTTCCCGACAGCCGTTTCGCCCGCCTTTATACCTCGCACGGCACGGTCGGTGAGTTGGGCACGGAGCGGCCAGAGCTTGTCGGCCAGTCTGGCGTGGCGCACACGGCGCTGCGGCCCTCGGGGGTGGCGGTTATTGGCGGCCAGCGCCTGGATGTCGTGTCCGAGGGCGCGCTGATCGAACGCGGAGCGGCGGTGAAGGTCATCGCCGTCGAAGGCGCGCGCGTGGTCGTTCGGCAACAATGATTTCGGATTTGGTATCTCACCCACACTCTATGGAAAACTCACTACTCCTCGCACAAACGTTCAGCGGTGGCGGTTCGCTCTTGCTTACCGGCATCGTCGTCCTGGCCTGCTTCATCGGCGCCATCATCGTGCTGAACTTCGGCATGATCTACATTCGCGCGCTCTTCAGCGGCGCGAAGGTTACTTTCACCGAGCTCATTGCGCTTAAGCTGCGCAGCGTGCCCGTGGGACTCATCGTGGACACGCGCATCACGGCGGTGAAGTCCGGCATTCCCATCACCATTGACGATCTTTCCACGCATTACCTCGCCGGTGGCAACATCGAGGCCGTCGTGCAGGCGCTGATCGCCGCGAAGAAGGCCGGCATTCATCTGGATTTTGATCGCAGTTGCGCCATCGACCTCGCGACCAAGGGCACCGGCAAGACCGTGCTGGAAGCCGTGAAAACCTCCGTGAACCCCAAGGTCATCGACTGCCCCGCCGCCTCGTCCGGCAAGGTGACGATTGACGCCGTGGCCAAGGACGGCATCGCCGTCAAGGTGAAGGCCCGCGTGACCGTGCGCACGAACCTCGACCGCTTCGTCGGCGGTGCGACGGAGGAGACGATCATCGCGCGCGTCGGTGAAGGCATCGTGACGACCATCGGCTCCTCGGAGAGTTACAAGGCCGTGCTCGAGAATCCCGACCGCATCTCCAAGACCGTGCTGGAGAAGGGTCTCGATTCCGGCACTGCGTTTGAAATCCTTTCGATCGACATTGCGGACGTGGATGTGGGCGAAAACGTCGGCGCGAAATTGCAGGCCGAACAGGCTGAGGCGAACAAGCTCATCGCGCAGGCGCAGGCCGAAGTGCGTCGCGCCGCCGCCGTGGCCACCGAGCAGGAAATGGTCGCCCGCGTGTCCGAGATGCGCGCGCGCGTCGTCGAGGCCGAGGCGCAAGTGCCGCTCGCGATGGCCGAGGCGTTTCGCAATGGCAACCTTGGTGTGATGGACTACTACAAGATGAAGAATATGCAGGCCGACACTGGCATGCGCGAGAGCATTGCCACCGCGGGTGCGACGCCGCAGGTGAAGTCGTGAACCATGGACCTGCTCTTCCTCAGTCTGGCGTTGTATTTGTTTGCGAGCGGAGTGGTGTCCGTGGTCGCGTTTTGGACGAATCACGACTGTCAGCGGCGGCGGGAAGGAGAAGCGGACGGCGGCGGTTTGACTGAGGGAGGAAACTCATGAGCCAGCTTTTCTTCTCATTATTTGCAGTGGGCGACGCAATCGTAGCCATCACGGATAATCCGTATGTGGTGCTGGCCATCGTCATCATCTCGGCGCTCACGAGCTGGTGGCAGAAGCGGAACAAGCAGAGCGAGCACGGCGAACCGTGGGTTGGCGAGGATCAGGAAGTTTCGTATCCGCGTCGTCCCGGCACGACGGCACCATCGAATCAACCCCTCAACTGGGAAGAGGAGTTGAAGCGATTACTCGAAAACAAACCTCCGATTGACAGCACAGCAGGAACGCCTCCGCCTCCACCCATCGTCCGGCGAGTGCCTCCTCCTCCGTTGCCTGCCGGCCTGCCGCGTGAATCGCTTCCGACTGACCATGAGGGGAAGCCCTCTCGGGAAAGTGCCCCTACGCCGTGGCAGGACGCCCGACTGAATCGCCTGCCTCAGCCAACCAAGCCGCTCGTCACGCTCGAACAATCTACGCACGCGTATCAACGCGCATCACAGCTGCACGAAGCCGTCGCCGCACGGATGCAGCGCGTGGACGACCAGACCGAGAAGCACGGTAAGCAGCTGTCCGTTACTCGGCTGGTCCATCACCAACTCGGCTCTGCGGATGCCCGGGCCGTGGTGGCGCTCCTGCGTCAACCAGCCACGGCACGCCAGGCGTTGCTGGCCTCGTTTGTCCTAGCGCCGCCGAAGGCTTTGGAAGGGTAGTTTACCAGTGTTGGCGCAAATGTCACTTGGGTGTGGTGTCACCAGTTATTCACAACGGGCTTTCGCGGCTGTCCACAAATCGGCTCGGGCCCCTGTCTTTTCGCGTTTTTTGCAGCGAATAACTCAAGGATAACTTTTTTTCAAAAACTGCTTGCCGCCACAATGGCTAGTGCTAGCCTCACCCCCGCTCCCCAACCGATGGGGTGTTCCGCGAGGTAGCAACAAGCGGGAAACTCCACCAGCGAGAGGAGCCTTGGTGTCTGATTCGGTCTGGCTGTATGGTGCGGCCATGAGCGGAAAAGAAGCCTCAGCGCCTGATAACTTTAGCCAACCGCAACCAATGATTGACGCCCCTGAGC
>RFVF01000038.1 GCA_009922615.1 Pseudomonadota bacterium | reverse complement strand
GCAACCAACGTGGACCCGCGTGCAGCCGCTCCCGCCAGCGGCAGGAGATCACGGCCAGGGCGGGGAAGGAACAGCAAGGCTGACCTTCAAAGGTTTATATCGTTGGCGATGGGGGTTGTTGTGGGGCAGGGGGAGGCGGCTCCTGTCGGCGACCGGGAGGTGCGAATTGCACCTTCACGTTACGAGATGCCCGAGGATAAGTGCTCAGGCCGCGGGAGAGTGGGCCCAGTCGGGACGATCTTCCTGGCTCCCGGCGGCACGATTGCGAACCACTCCGCCGCTTGTTCTTCGTGAACTACTTCGCGGTAGTGCTGGAAGACCATCCTGGGCGAGTTGCCCGCTTCCAACGCCACGCGAGCCACGTCTTTAATCATGGCGAGCCGGTGGCAGACAAACGAATGTCGCAGACCGTTCCGCTTCCACTTCAACTTGGCCTTGCGAGCAGTGCAGTCGTAGGCGTGCTTCTCCGGACGCACCAGTTCGCAGACTGGTTCGGACGGTTTCGCATAGGGTGCGAGCCAAGCGACAAGGTTATCCCCGATGGGAACAATGCGCCGGGAGGCGGTCTTGGCAATGGCTGCGGTGACTTCGATGAACCGTCGCGTGAGGTTGACCTCGCTCCAATCCAACCGGGCGATTCCAGCGGAGCGCAAGCCAGCGAAAGCTCCAATGACGAGAAAGGGAAGGATTTCGGGTTTCGCTACGGCCAGCAGTCGGCCCATCTCGTCAGGCGTGAAGACTTCGATTGCGGCGGTGTTCTTCCACTCAATGTCGATGCCGGCGAGGGCATCTTCCTCGCGTGGGTAATAACCCCTCGTCTTGGCGAAATTGAACAGGGTGCGGAGCTCCGTAAGCCGGTTGAACCGCGTCCGCTTGCCCCATTCATGAGCGTCGGCCCATACCAGGATTTTTTTGGGCGACACCTCGGCGATATCGCATTGGAAGGCGTCGGCCAACATCTTCAGGCGCTTCCGCAATTCGGCAACGTATCCCGGGGAAGTGCTGCTTTTGGATGCAAGCAGCTCGTCCAAGTATTCGCTGACGGGCTTACGGGTGACGGTTCGTTATAGCTAGTAACTGCGGCTTTCTCGGAGCCTACAGCCTTGGAGGGCCACGCATCAAGCGGATGCAGGTCTAGGTGTAGCTGGCCCTGTGTCGGCAGAAGTTGGTGGCCCTGCTCGGTCAGTTGTAGGCGCTGACGCGAGCAGCATTTCGGGCGTGGAGAAGGATTTTCAGCTGTGGTAACTCCAAGAGTGCTGGCCGAGTTCGGCCGGTGGCACGGGCTGGTTAAACCGCTTAAAAGGCCGGGCTGAGAAGCCAACGTTTATCAGGCGGAGTTGTTACGGGAAAGTGACGGGGAAATGCGGGGAAAATGTGCGGAGGTTCTTCAGGGGAACTAGCGGTAGACCGTTGAGGAAGCCGACCAAATCCGGGCGGCAGGTCTAGAGCCCGCCAGTGATGCTGAACTGTCTTGCCGGCAGGAAATCATTGTTCGCCTGCTGCTCGCAATCAAATCACCTGCACCCGGAAATTGTCTGTCCTCCCTTGGTAGGGCGTGCTGTCCTAGCATGCCGCGATTCCCCGTGCGGCTCGCACCTTCTGCGCCACGAACGCGGAGAGAGCCAGGATGAGGTGTCGATTCTGAATCCATCACGGAACCGGTATTCCTCCTTCAACAGCAGATACACCTCGCGGTTCGCTTGCAACTCCGGCATTGGGAGGTGGCCCTGCCACGGCCCAGCCAAGCTCCGCGAACAACCCGATGGCGGGCCGCTCGACGAGTTGGTCTTCGGTGTAGGCGTGGGGCATGAGTCTTTAGCGCGCGGCTTTGATCCAGCCAATCTCCAGTCGGAACGCCCCGCTCGTTTGTCCGCAATCAGAAATCCAACCGAGTTAACCTTCGCAGGATTCAGCGACGGCATGTCCGCCAGCACCCGGCCACGGAAGGTTGGGACAGAATCGCCCAACGCCAGCCGATGCTCCCCCACTTTTCTCCCTGCTTCGTCGTGAAACTGCTTTCCGTGTAATGTGTCGCGCAAAGGTAGTAAACCTCATAGTCGCATTCGTTCCTCCGCCGCCTTGGCGAGGCCGCGCAACATTCCCGCGAACACAAGTTGGTGCAACGGCCAGATGCCATACCAATACGCCAGCCCCCATAATCCGAGCGGATCGAACGTCGCCGTCTGGCGCAGCCGCGCTCCGTTTCCATCCGCCTGCACGTCAAATTCCAGCCACGCTCGGCCCGGCAGTTTCATTTCCGCTGCCAGCCGCAGCCGCTGGTCTGGTTGGATGGCTTCGACGCGCCAGCAATCCAATGTATCGCCCACCCGCAGCCTCTCCGGATCACAGCGACCCCGGCGCATTCCCACCCCGCCCATGAGCAGGTCCAGCCAGCCGCGCAATGTCCACAGCCACGTTGCGAAATACCACCCCGTCCCGCCACCGATGCGTTCGACGGCGGCAAACACTCCGGCCGGCGATGCCGCGACCTGCGCCGACCGCGAGTCCACTAGGCGGTTGCCCAATCGTGTGCCTCCCCAGTGACGGGGTGTGTTCATGGCGGCAGACAAGGCGTCCGACCACCGCGTTTGCGCGAAGCTGGAATCTTCGTTGCGCAACGCGCGTGCGATTGCCTCGCCCACGCCGATCGGCCGGATGGGGAACAGTCGTAAGGCGGAATCGTCTCGCACCACGGTCGGGTGACGGAGGCTGTCGACCAACTTGCGACCCACGCGGGCATACAACGGCGTTACCAGCCCAAGCCACAAACTGGATAGTCGCGGCGTCAACAAAGGAACGGGAATCATCAGTCGCCGCAGCTGGCGCTGCCGCGCGTATTCCCGCATCAGTTCGCCATAGGAAACTTGGTGCGGCCCGCCAATTTCGACAATGACGCTGCTACCCAGTTCGAGTGACAGCGCCGCACGGAGATAAGCCAGCACGTCGCCGATGGCGATGGGTTGCGCCGCCACCCGCACCCAGCGCGGCATCACCATTACCGGCAGCCGCTCCACCAACGCCCGAATCATCTCGAACGACAGGCTGCCGGAGCCGATGATGATGGACGCCCGGAACTCGATCACCGGCACATCGTGCGCCCGTAATCGCTCGCCTACTTCATGCCGGCTGCGGAGGTGCGCCGACAAATCCGGCTCATCCTCGCCCAAGCCTCCGAGGTAGATAATGCGCCGCACCCCCGCGGCCCGTGCAGAAGTGGCGAAATTCTCCGCTGCCAGACGGTCCTGTTTTTCAAAATCGCCCGTCGCGCCCATCGAATGAACCAGATAAAACGCGGCTTCCACACCCTGCATGGCCGCGGACAGGGAGGCCGCATCGAGCAAGTCGCCTGGCACTACTTCGACACCGACTGGCACGCGCGATAACAAACGCTCTGGTTGCCGCGCAAGGCATCGCACCCGCCAGCCATCTTCCACCAAAAGCGGCAACAAACGGCCGCCAACATACCCCGTTGCTCCAGTGACGAGGATTAGCTTGTCAGCGGGCATGCGACCTCGCTTCCCCAGCCAGTTCGGCGATCAATTTCGCCACGGCCAGTTCTTTGGCTTTCGCTTCCACCTCCACCGTCAGCGGCCAGCCCAGCCAATCCTTCGGAAAATCCGCCGCATTGATGTAATCGTGATGCCGCTCTGGCTTTGGCCCATCCCAGCCTTCCAGCGGACTGGAAATGTGAAACAGAGGCTCTGTCTTCCACGTCGCGCGCGCGCGCTTCGTCGCCTCCGCAACGGTCAATCCGTCCAGCAGGCAGCGATGATGATGCGCATCGTAAACCAGCGGCACGCCGGTATCGGCGCAAACAGGCAAGAGATCGGCAGGCGTGTAAACCTTATCGTCATTCTCCAGCGTAAGCCGCGAACGCACCGGCGCGGGCAGGCGCTCAATGTTCTCCCGCAAGGTGCGAAGAGCCCCTGCCTTGTCGCCATACGCGCCGCCGCCGTGGATGTTCACCGTGTCGGCACCTACCCATTCTGCGACCTCGGCTTGATAGGCCAGCTCCGCTAGAGAATGCGCCAGCGTTTTGGGGTTCGGCGAATTGAGCACCACAAATTGATCGGGATGAAACGACAGTCGCAGGTCGTTGGCCCGGGCAAAACGTCCGCATTCGCGAAACCGCGAGACGATTTCTGCGCCACTCGGTAGCTCAGACACATCGTATCCCGCCGTCGGATGCGTCTTCACTGGTAGAATCTGGCTATTGATGCGGAATGCACCTATGCTGTGATCGGCGCAAAATTGCAGTGAGGCCAGCAGCGCCTCCGCGTTAAGGCGGCACAGTTCCGCCAGCCGGTCCAGCCGCTCCCGCTTCGGCAGTCGCAGCATCACCGTCGCCGTCGTAGTGCGGAACTTGATCGGCGCTTGCGTGAACTGGCAGCACAGGCCGAGCCGGAGGGTGTTGGGCTTTGGCCGGCTCAAGCGCAGTCCCTCCGTCCATTGCCGAAACGCTGCTGCAATGCCTCCGCTCGATATCGGAAAATCTTCTCCACGTCCGGGCGCACGAGCCAGCGGTGCGCAATGAAATCGAACGGCACGGCATAGCGCACCGCATCACGGGTCAGCGTGCCGCCGTCGCGCGCCTCGAACGTGTGCTCGTGAATCCACTGGTGGTAAGGCCCCCGAATCTGCTCGTCCACGAAGCGATGCGGCGGCTGCCAGGCGTTGATGCGCGTGCGCCAGCGCAGCGGGATGCCATGCACGCGCAGCCGGTAGTCAATCAGCACCCCTTCGCGCATCGCGATGGGCGGCGGCGTGATGATGTGAAAGTTCAGCCACGGCGGCGTGATGGCATCGAGGTTCACCGCATCGGCGAAGAACGTGAACAACTGCTCCGGCGGGAGCGGAAGCCAGAGTTCAGATTGAAATTCGTGGATGCGCATTCGTTTTCCCGTCCCTCATTCCCCCGGCTTCGTCCGCACCATGACCTCGTTGCGGCGCAGAAAGGCCGGCGTCCACGGCGGGTCGAAGTAGCCATAAACCGGGGGCGAGAGCACGCCCAGCTTCTCCGCTTCCATCCATGCCTTGAGCTTCGCCAGTGTTTCCGTCTCGTTCTTCGCGTTACGGCCACCGCTGAAGCGCAGCACGGCGAACCGGCCCGGCGGCAGCTCGCGCACCGTCAACGCGCCATCCGTCGGCTTGGGCACGCTGGCCGTCTTAAACTGCGCCGGCAGCACAAACACTATCGTCAGGTTGGTGGCACTGCCGGACATGAAGACCGGCGTGGTCATGGCAATCTTTTGCTTCCCCTCGTTCGCGCCGGTGATGAATCTGAACAACCGCATGAAACTCCCGTCGCTGCCGCTCGGGCTGGCCATTGGCGTCTCCACCACCGTCAGCGCCGGATAGTCCCGCAGCTCGAACTTCCCGTTCGACCGCACGACTTTGTAAGGCGCGGACTCGTAACCCGCGCGCGTGGCCTGACAACCCGCGAGAAACAGCGCCGCTGCCACCGCGAGAATGGAAATCGCAATCCACATTTTCTTCACCGTCCCAGTGTAGCCGGATTATGGACATTTGCGAAACAAGTTGCCCGTGCGCTAGCACCTCCCAATCCGCCGTGAGCAAGCCGACGCCGGCTGTTCGTGCCGGCGGAGGCGATGTGCAGCGCGTTGAACTAAAAGAAAAAGAGCTGCGGAATTTCCCTCTGTAGTGCGACAGGTTCTCGTCGAACGCCGTGCGCGCGAGCACGCCGGGCTTCTTCAACTAGATGACCACCAGCGGCAGGCGCTTGGCGGCAGCGATGTAATCGGCAATGGCGGTGTGGTGTTGGATACCATTCTTCCAGCGGCGGAGTTCTTGGCATGCGTCCACGTAGGCCAGTCGGTCGTTCCCGGCGAGCTTTAGGGCTTCGGAGTCGCCGTTAGCGAGATTGACGAGGACTTCGTTGACCTTGGCCTCGGCTTCGGCGAGGGCCGTGAACTTGAGCCGCACACGGCGGTTTCCCTGATAGTAGGCAAGCGTGAACAGTGGGCGCTCGCTCTTTCGCTCGCGCTGACCTGTGACGGGGTTCCTCCTGTAAATGCGGTTCGTCGTCCGATAGATGGGGATAGTGATACAGCCCTGCTTGAAGACCTTGAACTGCCCTTTATTGGTGCCGGGAGCAACAGGTGCGGAAGACGCGGTTCATACGCGGACTGTCCCGTATCTGTCCCGTAGGACAATATTACGGAAAGCTCATCAGGTTTGGGACAGTTTATTGCGACTTCGGGACACTGTCCCACGCGATTCTTCAAAAACACCAATGGTTTCAAGTATTCCGTGCTGAGGAGCTTTAGGTTCGAGCACTCATACCCCTCCCGAACTGGCGATAAGATTGCCACTTATCGCCCAAAAGGTCCCAAATCGCCGGTTACCTCTGCCCGAGGGTGGCGGAGAGAGGGGGATTCGAACCCCCGATACGGCTTTTGACCGTATACCGGTTTAGCAAACCAGCGCCTTCAGCCACTCGGCCATCTCTCCAACCGTGCAAGTTGAGCAATCAGCTCAAACACTATTCCCCAATCCACCGCCAGTGCAGGCGGCGTAACGGACGGAGCTGTATAAACGGAGCCAGCGAAGTGGTCAAGGCGTTGCGTAGTTTTCCGCTACTTAAAATGGTTTTGTTCACTCGACTTCGGTCAAGGCGAAGCGAAACCTTTAATCGTGCTTTGGCGTCCTAATGGACAAGAATTGCTGCACTGCTTATGAACCCGCACGAACATCAAGCTCAGTTGTCGGAGCTCTTTCTCACACGACGCCAGTGGCTCAGTCGCTTCGGTATGGGCATGGGAGCGGTCGGGCTCGCCGCGATGGCTGGCGACGGCCTGCTCACCAGCCGCGCGCTGGCGGCGGGGGCGAACGATTTGAATCCGCTTGCGCCCAAAATCCCGCACTTCCCCGCGAAGGCCAAGCGCGTAATCCACATTTTCGCACAGGGCGCGCCGTCGCACATCGACACATGGGATCCGAAGCCGATGCTGACGAAATACGATGGCAAGAGCATCCCCGGAGGAAACGGCGTGGCATTTGGTTCGCCGTTCAAGTTCACCAAGCAAGGCAAGTCAGGCGTGGAAGTCTGTGAAGTTTTTCCGAAACTCGCGCAGCACATCGACAAGATGGCGGTGGTGCGATCGCTGTGGACGGACATCCCGTCGCACGAGGTGGCAACGGTGTTTATGAACACGGGCTCGTTGCGCATCCAAAAGCCTTCGCTTGGCGCGTGGACGCTTTACGGGCTGGGCAGTGAGAATCAGAATATGCCTGGTTTCATTGCGTTGCGGCCCGGCGGTGGCCCGCCCGGTGGTGCGAACAACTACCAGTCGGCATTTCTTCCCGGCGTATTCCAGGGCTCGAGCATCAACACGCAGGCGCAGTCGGTGGAGCAGATGATCGAGAACATCCACAACAATTACTTCACGCAGAAGGAGCAGCGCCGGCAGCTCGATCTCGTGCATCAGCTCAACGCGATTCATAGCCAGAATATGCAGAAGGACGCACAGCTCGAGGCGCGTATCGAGGCGTTCGAGATGGCCTACAAGATGCAGATGGCGGCTACGGATGCGTTCGATCTGAGCAAGGAGCCGGAAAACATCCGCGCGAACTACGGCACCGGCGCGCAGGGAAAGCAGCTTCTGATCGCGCGGCGGCTTGTCGAGCGCGGCGTGCGGTTCGTGCAAGTCTGGGCCAGCGGTTGGGACCATCACAATGATCTGGACGATCGTCTGCGCAACAAGGCGGCGGAGATCGATGGCCCGGCGGCGGCGCTGCTTTCGGACCTTGAGCAACGCGGATTGCTCGACAGCACGCTGGTGATCTGGGGCGGGGAGTTCGGGCGCAAGCCCACGCACGACAAGGGTGGCAACGGCAATCCCGGTCGCGATCACAACAACCGCGCGTTTGCCCATTGGCTCGCGGGTGGCGGGGTAAAGGGTGGCACGACTTACGGCGCGACGGATGAGTTCGGCGCGCGGGCGGAGACGAACAAGGTGCACGTCCATGATTACCACGCGACCTTGCTCGCACTGTTGGGCTTCAACCACGAGAAGCTCACCTATCGCTACAATGGCCGCGACTTCCGGCTCACGGATAATTTCGGCCATGTGGTGAAGGAAATCATCGCTTAACAACCCAGCATGAAACGCGCATTCCTCCTCGTCGCTGCGGCGGGCTTAATCCTCGGTGTCGCCTCTGCAGCCGATGCCAAGAAAAAGAAACCCACGCCCGCGCCGGCTCCTGCGGCTAAGCCCGCCACACCGACGCCGACGCCGCCGACAGCCAAGGCTCCCGCTGCACCCACGGCCGCGGCTGCCGCGCCCACGCTCACGGCCGAGCAGACGGCGTTCTTCGAGAATAAGATCCGCCCGATCCTCAACGCGCAGTGCCTCAAGTGCCACAGCGCCGCCGAGGGCAAAGTCAAGGGCGGCCTCGCGCTCGACACACGCGAAGGCACGCTCAAGGGCGGAGATTCCGGCCCCGGTGTCGTGCCCGGCAATCCGGAGAAATCCGTGCTCATCAAGGCGATTCGTTACACCGACGCGAATCTCCAGATGCCGCCCAAGGGCGAGAAGTTGTCCGACCAGCAGATCACTGATTTTGTGAACTGGGTGAAGATGGGCGCACCCGATCCGCGCTCCGCCAACGCGAAAGGCAAGTATGCGTCGGCCACGGAACGCAAAGTTTGGTGGGCCTTCCAGCCGATCAAGAAAATGGAGCCGCCGCAAGTGGCGAATCCTTCTGCAGTCGCTAATCCCGTGGACAACTTCATCCTCGCCAAGCTGGAAGAGAAGAATCTCAAGCCCAGCGCGCCGGCTGACCGCCGCGTGTTGATCCGCCGTGTCTATTTCGATCTCATTGGCCTTCCGCCCTCACCCGAGGAAGTCGAGGCGTTCGTGAACGACAAGTCAGCGGACGCCTATGCAAAAATCGTGGACAAGCTGCTGGCCTCGCCGCACTACGGTGAGCGCTGGGGGCGGCACTGGTTGGATGTCGCGCGTTACTCGGACACCATCGGCGATCCTGCCAAGCGCGCTGAAACTCCGGCGTATCCGTTTGCTTGGACCTACCGCGACTACGTCATCAAGTCGTTCAACGACGACAAGCCCTATGACGTGTTCGTTCGCGAGCAGATCGCCGCGGATCGTATTCCCGGTAACAAGGACCGCACGACGCTGGCCGCGTTGGGATTTCTCACCGTGGGTGATCATTTCAACGGGAACAAGAATGACATTATTAACGATCGCATTGACGTGACGACCAAGGCGTTCAATGGCGTGACCGTTGCCTGCGCGCGCTGTCACGACCACATGTTCGATCCGATTCCGACGAAGGACTACTACGCTTTGCACGGCATCTTCGCGAGCACCGAGGTGCCGCGTGAACTGCCCGTCATCACTGGCACGCAGGACAAGACGAAGTATCAGGAATACGTCCGCGAACGCGCGGCGTTGGAGAAGGAGCAGTCTGACATTGCCGCGCAGTTGAAGGCCAAGGGCGGTGCCAAGAACAACAAGAAGGAACTGCAAAAGGAAAACCTCGCGCTCAAGGCCAAACTGGATCGGCTCGACCTCGTCCATCCCGGCGCGCCGATTCGTGCAATGGCCGTCGAGGACATCGAGAAGCCGCACGATTCGCCGGTCTTCATCCGTGGCGAGCCGGATAACAAAGGCGACTTGGTGCCGCGCCGTTACTTGGAGATTTTCCGTTCACCGAACGCGCCCTCCTTCAAATACGGCAGCGGGCGGCTGGAGCTGGCCTATGCCATCGGCAATAAGAGCAACCCTCTCACCTCGCGCGTGATGGTCAACCGCGTGTGGCAACATCACTTCGGCGAAGGCTTCGTGCTGACGCCGGATGATTTCGGCACCATGAGCACACCGCCGAGCCACCCCGAGTTACTGGAGTATCTCAGCACTTACTTCATGGACAACGGCTGGTCCGTGAAGAAATTGCACAAGCTGATCCTTCTCTCGAACACCTATCAGCAGGCCAGCACGGACAACCCGCGGTTCGCGCAAATCGATCCGTTCAACCGCCTGCTCTGGCGGCAGAACGTGCGCCGCTTGGAGTTCGAGCCGCTGCGCGATTCCATCCTTGCGATGGCTGGTGCGCTGGACCGCACGGTCGGGGGCCGCCCTGTGAACTTGGGCGAATCTCCCACCGCCGTCGGGAAGGAAAAGGTCGGCAAGATGGGCGCGTCGCTGAAACCGATGGGCACCTACAGCAATCGTCGCACGGTCTATGGTTACGTGGACCGCGCGCACGTCGCGGAGGTGATGAATCACTTCGACTTCGCCGGTCCCGAGATGCCCAACGGCCGCCGTTACACCACCACCGTGCCGCAGCAGGCACTCTTCCTGATGAACAACCCGCTTGTCATCGAGCAGGCACGGCGCATTGTGGATCGGCCCGAGTTCAAGAAGATGGAGGACGACGAGCGCCGCGTGGAATATCTCTACAACCTGCTCTATCAGCGCCCGCCCACGCAGCAGGAAATCCAGCTCGGCCTCGACTTCTTCGGGGATGCGCCCGCATCGGGCAAAACGACGAGCTTGCCCATGCCTGCTCCCGCCGTGGCGGCGGCACCGGTGAAAATCGCGGCCGCAAAAGGCAAGTTCCCTGTGCCTCAGGCTGCGCCACGTTTCACTCCTCGACCGCTGACGGCCTGGGCCGAATACGCCCACGCGCTAATCCTCGCCAACGAATTCACCTTTGTGAATTGAACCGCTCCGAGGGTTTTTCTCAGGCTGGTCCCGAGCGTGGTGCGCTGATCGCCTGCCTAGCGCGTTTAACTGGCTGAACTGAGACTTCCTTCGGGTCAGAGCCTTCTCACGTGGATGTTTCCAAAATCCATCCCTGCGCCCGTGTCCTTGAGGCCGAGCGCACCTTTGCCCGCAGGCAGGGGCACACGGGCCGTCTCCTTGTCGCCGAGGAAGACCACCGCTTCGACGCCCTTTACCTGCACGCGGACGCGACCGCCCTTGCCGGTTTCTACGGGTAGTTTGATCTCTGTGCCCTTGCCGTCGCGACCGCGCAGCAGAAGCGTCGGCGCGGTGTCGCCGGTCGCGCTCTTGCCGGCGCGCACGTCCATGAGGAACTCCACGTCGCCAAACTCCGCCTCGGTCCAAAGCGTTTGCTTCGTGGCGTCAGGGCCATCCTTGAGGACGAGCCGCCAATCGCTCGGCTGCCAGCGGGTCTTCGCGTCGTCGGCGCTCTTCCAGCCACGCAGGTCCGCGCCATTGTAGAGCGGTGCCCAGCCGGGGTCGGTGGGGGCGACGAGTTCGGGCGCGGGGTTGCTGGAGGGAAGCTCTTTGATGCGAATGTTCCGGAAATCAATGTGTGCGCCTTCGCTCTCGAGCGCGAGGTAGCCCTTGCGGTAATTACAATCGTCGCCGCCGGAGACTTCATGTCCGTTGACGGTGAGGCGAAGCGAGCCGTTGTTGCAGACGATGTGGTAATGGTTCCACTCGTTCGTGCCCTTGCTGTATTCGCCGCTGGGGAAGCTCCTCATGCCGTTGTGCTTGCCGAGCGGTTTCATCGTCGCGCCGTGGATGGGAAAGACATCGCCGTGCGTGGTGAACCAGTCGGATTTCTTGCCATTCTTCTTCTCGTAGTCGGTGGCGTAGCCGTGGTCGAGCACCTGCACCTCGATGCCGCGCAGGAACGGCACGCCCGGCGCGCTGATGGGCGAACCCCAGATGAAGACGCCCGAGTTACCGCCGTGCTGGAGATGCCGCCACTCGACTTCGAGGATGAAGTTCTCGTATTGCCGCGTGGTGCGCAGTGCGCCGGTGGGCTTGCCCGTGCAATGAATCATGCCGTCCTTCACGGTCCAGGTCTCGGGCGCGCAGTTGATGTTCGTCCAGCCGGTGAGGTCACGGCCGTTGAATATGGAGACGAAGCCGTCGGAGTCGGCAGCGCAGAGCGGCTGGGCAAGCGCAGTAAGTGCGAGCAGTAGCAGGCGTTTCATGGTGCGGAGCGTAGTGGGCAGGCTGCGCCTGTCCAAGTGTGTTGTGAATTGTTGTTGGCTTCAGGTGTCAGGTTTCCTTCGCGTCACATTCGTAAGGCTCTCAATCTCACCCTCGAAAACCTTCTTAAGAAACTGGTCGTCCGTGACGTTCAAGTCGCGAACGCAGGACCACACTTCGTCGCCGTCGCGCAAGGATTCATCACTATGGATGTAGTAGGCGGCCAAGTGGTCGAGCGTGTGATAGCGCGGCGAATCGGGAATGTAGCGCTTGGCTTCGACCTCGCCCTTGGCCAGAGCGTCCTCGAAGCTGACTGCGCGGAGGAGCACCACACGTTCCTCAAAACTGCGGCGTGATTGGCTGTCCTCGGCGCGGTCGCTCCGAAAGACTCTGCGGACGGAATACCAGCCTTGCATGGCAGGTCGCGTCGATTAAACCACGATGTCCCGCATCACCCGCCCATGCACATCTGTCAGCCTAAAATCCCGGCCGGCGTAGCGATAGGTGAGGCGCTCGTGGTCGAAGCCGAGGCGGTCGAGCATGGTCGCGTGGAGGTCGTGGACGGACGTGCGGTCTTGCACGGCCTTGAAGCCGAACTCGTCTGTTGCGCCGTGGACGGTGCCGCCTTTGATTCCGCCGCCGGCCACCCACACGCTGAAGCCGTAGTGGTTGTGGTCGCGGCCGAGCTTGGACTTGCCGGCGTCGGTCAGCTCCACCGTGGGTGTGCGGCCGAACTCGCCGCCCCAGAGGATGAGCGTGTCCTCGAACATCCCGCGCTGCTTGAGGTCCGCGATGAGCGCGGCGATGGGTTGGTCAATCTGCGCGGCGAGCTTGCGGACGTTGCCCTCGATGTTGTCGTGATTGTCCCACGGCTGGCCCGCGCCATGCCAAAGCTGCACGAAGCGCACGCCTCGCTCCAACAGCCGTCGTGCGATGAGCGTCTGCCGCCCGTGGACGTGTTCGCCGTAGAGCGCGCGGAGATGCTCCGGTTCCTTGCTCAGGTCAAACGCGTCGCTCGCCTCCATCTGCATGCGGAAGGCGAGTTCAAAGGACTGGATGCGGGCGTCGAGCCGCGAGTCGGTCGCGCGCGCGGCCTGATGCTCGGCGTTCAACTGCCGGAGCAATCCCAGTTGCCGCTGCTGCATCTCGGCGGTCGCGTGTGGGCTGCGGATGTTCTCGATGAGCTTCTCCAACTGCGTGTGCTGCGGATCGATGAACGTCCCCTGATACACACCGGGCAGGAAGCCATTCTGCCAATTCTGCGTGTCCTTGATGGGGTAGCCGCCGGGACTCATCGCAATGAAGCCAGGCAGGTTTTGGTTCTCCGAGCCGAGGCCGTAGAGCAGCCACGAGCCGAAGCTGGGCCGCGCCTGCACGGAGTCGCCGCAGTTCATCAGCATGAGCGACGGCTCGTGATTCGGCACCTGCGCATACATCGAGCGCACCACCGCGATGTCGTCGGCAAACTGCGCGGTGCGGGAGAAGACCTCGCTGATTTCGAGGCCGCTCTGGCCGTAGGGCTGGAACTTGAAGGGCGAGGGAAACGCCGCGCCGGTCTTGCGCTCGGTGCGGAGGTTTTCGCTCGGCAACTGCTGGCCGGCGTATTTGGCGAGCGCGGGCTTGGGGTCGAACGTGTCCACGTGCGACGGCCCGCCGTTGAGGAAGAAGTGGATGACGCGCTTGGCCCGCCCGGGAAAGTGCGGAGCCTTCGGCGCGAGCGGACTGGCCGACTCCGCCGCGCCCACCGACGGCAGCAAGCCCGCGAGGCCCACCGTGCCCATGCCCATGCCGCAGCGCGCAAGGAAGTCGCGGCGGGAGACGGCTGATGGCAGACTAGAACTGGGCACGGTCATGGAGCTTTGACGTGTTCGGTGAGCTTGGGCTTGGAACGAAGTGAGAATGAAAGGAGACCAAGGATGCAAAACGTAGCCAACAGCAATGTGGCGATAACCGCCGCAGCGACGATGCGGACGTCCACACTCAAAATAAGATCAGGTATCTGATTGCCAAATCGAAAGATCGTCCAAGCGTCAGGCGTTCCCGTTGCCATGCCTTGAAGGCCATAGATGTTGCTCCCTACGCTTAAAGTCCAGTCATGGTCCCACCACGTAACACTGATTGCTTTTGCAGATGGTGGCGAAGTGACCAGACACGCACACAGCAACGCCAAGTCGAACCTCAGCAGAGGCTGAATGGTGCGGCGCTTCATGTCCGGAAACCTAGCAATGGCACGTTAGACGCCGCAACGCCCATCCGTGTTCTCCGCAACTTTCGCTGCGCCGACGCTTGTCATTGCCGTTCCGCTGGCTACAACTCCCGCGACACATGACTTCCACCTCACGCGAACTGCGCGGCGTCCTGCCGGTCTTCCAGACGCCCTACCACCCCGATGAAACCATCGACTACTTCACCCTCGAACGTGAAATCGCCTGGCTCTACGACTGCGGCGCGCACGGCATCGTCATGGCGATGGTGTCCGAGACGTTGCGCCTCTCCAGTGAGGAGCGCGAGGAACTCGCTGCGGCCGCGTGCAAGTTCGGTCGCGCGCGCGGCGTGGTCGTCATCAGCGTCGGCGCGGAGTCGAGCAAGGTTGCCGAGCGCTACGCGCGGCAGGCCGAGTCCGTCGGCGCGGACGCGGTGATGGCCATTCCGCCCGTGTCCGTGGGCATCGGCGAAGCGGAGTTGCTCGCCTACTACCGGCGTATCATCGAAGCCATACGCATCCCCGTCATCGTGCAGGACGCCAGCGGCTACGTCGGCAAACCGATGCCCATTGCCATGCAGGCGCGGCTGCTCGACGAGTTCGGCCCCGAGCGCGTCCTCTACAAGCCCGAGGCCAGTCCCATCGGTCCGAAGCTCTCCGAGTTGCGCGACGCCACGGGTGGACGCGCGCGGGTCTTCGAGGGCACCGGCGGCATCGCGCTCGTGGACTCCTTCCGGCGCGGCATCGTCGGCACCATGCCGGGCGCGGACCTCATTCGCGGCCTCGTCCCGCTCTGGAATGCGCTCGCCGCCGGCGACACTGCGAGCGCCGACCGCATCCACGGACCGCTCGCCGCGCTCATCTCGATGCAGACGAGCCTCGACGCTTTCCTCGCCGTGGAGAAGCACCTCCTCGTCCGCCAGGGCATTTTCCAAAACGCCCTCGTCCGTGGCCCCGTCGGATTCCGTCTCGACGCCGAAACTACTCGCGAAGTGGAACGGCTGTTTGACCGAATGATTGAAGCGGCGAAACCGAATTCTTAGCCACGGATGAAACACAGATTACACACAGACAAGGAACTTCATAGGGAGAGCAGGAATGCAGGAGAAAGCCTCGCCGCCGCCGCCATCCCTCCCAAAAAGTCTTAAGTTGGACTGACGAAGATGTGGCGGGACGGCCACAGCAGCACGCCAGTGGCGTGCTTTTTTCCCTACGCTAAAATCTCCCGGATGACGTGCCCATGCACGTCCGTCAGGCGGAAGTCGCGCCCTCCGAAGCGGAACGTCAGCTTCTCATGATCCAAGCCTAGCAGGTGTAGCACGGTGGCGTAGAGGTCGTAGATTTCGCACTTGTCCTCCACGGCGTAATAGCCCAGCTCGTCCGTCGCGCCGAAGGCCGTGCCGCCCCGCACGCCGCCGCCCGCCAGCCAGAGGCTGAAACCGAAGGGGTTGTGGTCGCGCCCGTCGCTGCCCTGCGAGAAGGGCGTGCGGCCAAACTCGCCGCTGAAGAGAATGAGCGTGTCGTCGTAGAGGCCGCGCGCCTTCAGGTCGGTGATGAGCGCGGCAAGACCGGTGTCCACCTGATGCGCCATCGCGCCGTGGCCTTCTTTGATCTTGCCGTGTTGGTCCCACGGGTTCCCCGCGCCGCCCGCACCGATGCTTTCATTGAGGCAGCTTAGTTCCACGAAGCGCACGCCGCGCTCGATGAGCCGCCGCGCGACGAGGCATTGCCGCCCGTAGCTGGCGCATTGCTTGTGCGGGGAGTCGAGGCCGTAGAGGCGCTTGGTCGCCTCGCTTTCGCCGGAGATGTCGCACAGCTCCGGCACGGCAGATTGCATCCGATAGGCCGTCTCGTAGTTGCGAATCGCGCCTTCGATGGCCGCCTCGCCGGTAGCCTGCGCGAAGGGCGCGTCGAGCGAGCGAATGAAGTCGAGCCGCGCGCGTTGGGCATCGTTGCTCTCGCGGGGCTTTATGTTCGGCAACGCCGGCAGCTCATCCACACGGAGGATGCTGGCCTGATGCTGCGCCGGCAGGTAGCCATTGCTGAAGAGCCCCACGCCGCCGTGTGGCGGAGCCGCACCACCGCTTTGCAGCACGACGAACCCGGGGAGGTTCTGGTTCTCCACGCCAAGGCCGTAGCTGATCCACGCGCCGGCGCTGGGGTGGCCCATGAAGGGGAAGCTGGTGTGGAACGCGTAGTTGCCCTGCGCGTGCTCGTTGACCTTGGTGGTCATACTGCGAATCACCGCGAGGTCGTCGGCGAGCCCGGCGAGCTTAGGGAACAAGTCCGTCATTATCACCCCGCTCCGTCCGCGCGGCTTGGCTTCCCACGGGCTGGCCATGATGTTGCCGTTGTTGTTGAACATCGTGGGCTTCACCGGCACGGGCATCGGCTGGCCGTGGCGCTGCGCAAGCGCAGGCTTGGGGTCAAACGAGTCCACATGCGACACCCCGCCGCTCATATAAGCAAAGATGACGCGCTTGGCCCTCGGCGCGAAGTGCGGCGCGCCCACCGGCAGCCCCGCGGCGCCGAACGTGCGGCTGTTCATCAAGCCCGCCAGCGCGAGCGAGCCGAAGCCGAGCGACGTGCGGCGAAGCACTTCGCGGCGGGAGAGAGCGGGTAGGTTCATCGGCTTCAAGTTCATTTGCTATCTCCTTTGACGGCGGCCTTCGCCAGCGATTCCTCCGAGCGGCGCAACAAATCCTCCACCCATTCCGTGCCGTTCGGGCGCACGCCGTGGCCGGTGAAGACGACGTCGGGCTTCCACGCCAGCAGCTTCTCGCGGATGGCCTTGATGACGGGGCAAGCCTTCTCCGCGTCGCCCCAGCAGCGGTGGACGATGTCGCTCTCACGCTCGAAGCCGAGGTCGCCGGTAAACGCCACGCGCTTGCCGCCCAGCTCCGTCATGTAAACCGTCAGGTCGAAGCTGTGCCCCGGCACGAAGAGCGCACGGAACTTCTGCTCCGAGACGGCGAACTCCGTCTCGTCACCCACGCGCGCGAGCGGCAGCGGCACGTCCAGCGGACGCGGCGGGAAGATGCCGTAGTCCGTGAGCATCGGCATGAGCCAGGTCAGCGTGAGTGCGGCGGACTTTGGGCCGACAATCTTCGCGCCTGCCGCGCGCCACAGATACGCGCCGCCGGAATGGTCGCCATGCGAATGCGTATGGAGAACATGAGTCACGCGTTCGATGCCCAGCGCCTTCACGCGCGCCTGCGACAGCGCGAAGCCCGACGTGCCGCCCGCATCCACCACCACCGCCTCACGCCCGAGTTTGAGCACCCAGATGTCGCCGACGTAGGCGTGCTCGCTCTGCGGGATGCGCCCGCCTTGATATACGGGAAGGCCGGCAACTATTTCGGCAGGGAGTGTTGTTATGGCCGGAGGTTCCGCCACGGATAGGTTCTGCCTCCAATTCAACTTGCCGTCACGCTCTAGCTGGGCGAGTTGACCGTTCGCAGTGCCAACCACGGCGAAAGTCCCGTCGCCGCTCCAAGCGAGCCGTGCGGACGCGTTCAGCTCTAGCTTCGCAACAACCTTCCCATCCGCTCCCAGCAAGGCCACTTGGCCATCCCAGCCGGACACGAGCACGCGACCGTCAGCAGGGCAGGGCACGCAGTCGGCAATGGCGTCAGCGAAGGCGAAGGCCGTCGTCGCGCGGGTGGCCAAGTCCACGCGATACACTGTGCGCGCGTCCGCTTGCACCGGCAGCCACGGCTCACCCGCCATGCCGCGCGCGAACCACGACGTCGGCCAGCACCACACCGCGTCCGCGTCGCCACCGAAGCCGACCTCGAACAAGCCCGCTTCCGGCAGCCACTCGCGCAGTATCTCCTTGCCGGATCCGTCGAAGACTCGCAACCGCCCACGTTGCGTCGGCACGAAGTTCAGCGTGTGAATGGGCGGGTCCCACTTGCCGATGGCCGGCCCGCTGCGCGTCCAGATCTGCACGCCGTATTCCACCAACGCGACGCGCGAGCCGTCGGCGTTCAATGCCACCGCCGCCGTCACCGTGCCAGGCGCGACCACGTCGGCGGCAAGGCGGAAGCCGTCCTTCGCCAACTCCGGAAGGTCCGCCGCCGGGTTTGGTAAGGCGGAGGCTGCTACATCATCGGAGGCCGGAGCGGTCCATAGCGGGCGGTTCGGATTCACGCTCCACACACTCACAGCTTGGCGCGGCTTGCGCATGTCAACTGGCTGATTCAGTGAGAGCCAGCCGAACGCAGCGCGTTTGCCATCGCGACTCGCAGCCATGCTCGTGGGGCGGCTGGTGGGCAACTGGTTCTTGTCCTCGTAACGCAGGCGCGTCCGCGAGCCATCGGCGTGCAGGAACAAGCCCGGCGGCTTGAAGGCCCAATCCGGCCCGTGGACGAAGAGTTCGCCGAGGTGACTCGCGAACCAGCCTGTGCGCCAGTCGCCCGCGCCGGGCCGCAGACGGGCCAGTTCGCTGTCGCGCGTGTCAGCTTCGACGAACGTGTCCTTCAACAGCTCGCGCAAGAGCGCATCCGTGCCGCCGAGCCACACCGTCGGCTCCGGCGAGGTCACGCGCGAGTAGGCCAGCCCGACGGCCAGCGCCTTGCCGCCGTCAAGCGTCGCGACCTGTATGGGAGCCCACGGCGGCAGGTGTCGCTTCGCGAGCACCGAGCCGTCGGGCGCGAGCTGCCACACGTTCGCGTCGTGGCTATGCGCCATCGTGCCGACGGTGATGAACTTTCCATCCGCGCTGACGTGAACGGCGGAGATGGCCTGCGGTGCGAGCAAGCGGCCTTGTGCAGTCGCAGCAGGGACGCGCGAATGGGATGATGGGGGAGATATTTCGATCCGCCGGACGGCGAGGTCGGCGGGGATCGACTGCGGGAGCGCAACGCTCAAGACCGGGAGGATTAACCACAGAGGCACAGTGGACACAGGGAATGGCAAAGCAGCCTTGCCTGCGCGCTTTGTGCCCTCTGGGTTCTCTGTGCCTCTGTGGATCCACTCACCGCACATAAATGAACTCCTTCAAGTTGAAGAGTGACTGGGCGAAGTCCTGCCAGACGCGTTCGCTCGTGGCGAGTTGGTCGCCGGGGATGTTCGCTTCGCGGGCGAGGGCGGCGAGGTAGGCGTGGGCCTTGGCGGCTTCGTCGGTGCTTGGCGGGCGGGCGAAGGCGGCCTCGAACATCCGGCGGACGCGGGCGTTCACGTCCGGCTCGGTGCTGATGGATGCGACCGCCCACTGGCGCGCGAGGTCTATTACAAATGGATCGTTGAGCAGCGCGAGCGATTGCGCGGGGACGTTCGTGGCATCGCGGCGGCCGAGGGTGGTGAAGGGTTTGGGCGCGTCGAAGATTTCGAGGAACGGGCTGAGGTTGTTGCGGCGCACGTTGAGATAAATGCTCCGACGCGCGCGGTCGCCGATGCCGACGGGGGGGCCGAACGGCGTGGCGTCGAGGCGTCCGCTGACGGCGAGCAACGCGTCACGGATGGCCTCTGCTTCGAGGCGGCGGACGCGGAAGTGCGAGAGGTAGGCGTTGTTGGCGTCGCGTTCGCGGGCGGCGGCGGTGGGTTCGCTGGCGAGTTGGAAGGCGCGCGTGGTGACGAGCTGGTGAATGAGCTTCTTGAAAGACCAACCCTCGGCGATGAACTGCGCGGCGAGGTGGTCGAGCAACTCCGGGTGCGTGGGCTGGTCGCCGAGGCGGCCGAAGTTGTCCACTGTCGGCACGAGGCCGCGCCCGAAGAGGTGATGCCAGACGCGGTTGACCATGACGCGGGCCGTGAGCGGGTTTTGCGGCGAGGTGATGGCCTCGGCGAGGGCTAGGCGGGGCGGCAGGAGGGCTTGGGGTGTGGCTTTCGGGCGCGTGAGCACTTCGAGGTAGCCACGTGGCACTGCGTCGCCGGGCTTGGTGTGGTCGCCGCGAGTGAGGATCGGGGAGTCGAAGGCGGTGCCTTCGATGACGCCGGGTGCGCGGCGGGGCGCGGTAATTTCGCCTTCGAGTTGGCGATACTCCACGACGAGTTGGACGGCTTTTGGCAGAGCTTTGAGTGAACTAGGCAGCAGGCCGCGACGGACGAAGAAGTCGAGGAATGCACGCTGGGCTTCGGTCAAGTTGCCTTCGCGCCATGACTGCACAGCAGTGTTGAGGGTCTCGGAATAGAGCGTCGCGAGCGCGGCGGCGCTAGTGAGTGCCGGCGACTGCAAGCCGGCGGCACGGGCGAACAGCGCTGCCGGTGCGAGCGGTTCTTCCCGCGGCGTATCTTTGTCGTGGAAGACGGCGCGCGCGGCGCTGAACCACGAGCGGCCTGCAGAGTCGCTGTTCTTGCCCAGCTTGCGCGTGAGGTCGTCGGCGGTGCCGAACTCGAGGTAAGCCCAGGAGCCTTTGCGATACGCGGTATCCATGCGCACCCAACCGGGTTCGTCGCGGTTCAGCTCGGATTTGGGGAAGATCGGGTTCGAGCCGAGCGGATAGTTGTCCACGATGACACGGACCATCGCGCCTTTACCGCCGGCGGCGCGCACACTGATGCTGTCGGTGGTGATGCGGAAGCGCGGGGAGGTAAGGAGACCGCCATGTTTTTCGCTGACGAGGTGGGAGGAAATGCCGGCGGGCAGAAGGCCCTTCAGCACAAGCTCGCCATCGGGTTCGAGGGCGAAGTCGCCGGGGAGGACGCGCGGCAGCGCGTCCCTACCAAAGGCATTGCCTTCCGTGAACCACTTCGCCGCGTCGGTGCCACCCAAGTCCCACTCCGTCTTGAACTGCGCGTTGTGCTGCTGTGCGGCAGCGAGCGCGTCGCTCCACGACTTTGTCACATCAGCCCAGCCGGTGGCGAAGGCGTGGCCGTCCAGCTTGCTCAATTTCGCCCACGCGTGGAGTGGGCTGGCGACGTTGGTCTGCGCGTCCTTGAGCGCGGCGGCGAGCGCGTCCTCGGTGGCGGAGGGAGATTTCGCTGCGAGTTCGGCGCGGAGTTGCTTCAAGTCGGCGGACAGCGCGGCGTGCTTCGCCGTTTGCTCGGGCGTCATGGCCTTCGCGATTTCCTCGGGGCTGACGCCGATGGGACCGGCCTTGAAGGACGCGGCGATTTCCTCGGCGGTCAGCGCGCGGTCGTAGAGACGGGCCTCGTCAATCTCGCCAGCGAGGAAGGCGCGGCCACCGCCGGTGTGGCGTCGCCCGAGCAGCAAGTGCGCGTCGGCGGGGAAGGTGACGAGCGGGGCGTCGGGCCGATGCGGGGCATCGTAGGGCTGGCCGTTGCGGAAGAACGCGATGGTGCCATCCGCACGATAGGTGACGGCTAGGTAGACGAGTTCGCCAGGCTTGGCGGTCTCGGTCACGCCATCGAGGGTGCGTGAGCGAAGGAAGTTGTTGCTGCCGTTGACCCATTTTCGCGGGGACTTCTCGCCAAAGACGATGGCGTCGAAGACCGTGCCGTTACTGGTCTCGACCGTGAGGACGCCGCCGCCAGCTTGGTCGAGCGTGGCGAGTGCGACCCAGGCTTCGAGTGTCTTCTCGCGCAGCCCGCGGCCGAGTGGCGGGGTGCGGAGGTGGGCGTCCTTGCCGTCGAGAATGAGGCGGCCGTTGCGGAGGGTCGCGCCGCCGAGCAACTCGCCGTGCAGGGAACCGAGTTGGTCGCGGGCGTCTTTGTCGAAAGACCAGCGGGCGAGGGGTTGGGGCAGGAGCGCGGCTCTGTGAGCCGCAGCAGGGTGGCTTGTGGAAGGTGGTGGTGAGTTCGGGGCCTTGCCTTGCGGGGTGTCTTGCTGCGGCTCGGAGAGCCGCGCTCCGAGGGCTCTCGCCCGGGCCTCGGCTTCGAGGGCGGCGAGCTCGGCTTCGAGTTTGGTGAGTCGCTGTTGGAGTGCGGCGAGTTGCGGGTCGGCGCTGGAGCCGCGCGTGAGTTGGGCGAGGAGTTGCGGGACGGCATCGCACCAAGCGTCGGCGAGAGCGGGCTTGATTTGGGCTTTCAGCGCGAGCAGTTCGGCGCGGTTCTTGGCGAGCAGTTCGGGAGCGTCCAGTTGCACCTGCGCGGGGCGGGCACTCGCGAGCACGCCGTAGAGCGCGTAGTAGTCGCGCTGGCTGATGGGGTCGAATTTGTGGTCGTGGCAGCGAGCACAGGAGGTTGTGAGACCTTGGAAGGCTTTCGAGAGGACATCAATCTGGTTATCCACGGCCTTGACCTGATCGTCGAGTGTGTCCACCGGCTGAAAGCCGTGCTCGACGAGCCGGAAGTGCGTGGTGCCGAGACGGGATTCGTTCAGGGCGTCGGATTTGCTCCAGCGGATCTGCGCGGGCGGGAGCAGGTCTCCGGCGATGTGTTCGCGGATGAGTTGGTCAGCGGGCACGTCGGCGGCGAAGGCGCGGATGACGTAGTCGCGATAGCGCCAGGCGAGCGGGATTTCGGGGTCGCCCTCGGACCCGTGCGTCTCGGCGTAGCGCACGAGGTCGAGCCAATGGCGCGCCCAGCGCTCGGCGAAGGCGGGGGAGGCGAGGAGGCGGTCCGCGGTTTTGGCGATGGCCGACTTTCGATCGCCGCTTTGAAACTCACGCGCAAATGCTTCGACTTCTTCGGGTTTGGGCGGCAGTCCAGTCAGCGAGAAAGTCAGGCGGCGGATCAACGTGCGTGGATCGGCGTCCGGACCGGGGACGAGGCCGTGCGACTCCATCTTGGCAAGCAGGAAGCGGTCAATGGAGTTGGGGCTCCACGCGGCGTTTTTCGGCGTGGGGACGGCGGGATGGGTAAGCGGTTGGAAGCTCCACCATTGGCGGCGGAAGGCGAGGGTATTCGCCCAAGTGGCAGATGTGGGAGACACCTTTGAATTAGTCGGCGCTGTGCGCGGGTCGGGCGCGCCTTGGCGAACCCACTCGGCGAAGTTGGCAAGGATGCGGGCGTCCAGCTTCGCGCCGTTCTTCGGCATTTTGAGCGTCGGATGCGCTTGACGGAGGGCTTGCAGGAGCAGGCTGGAATCCGGCTGGCCAGGAACGATGGCCGGGCCGGATTCGCCGCCATTGAGCAAGCCATCCCGCGTGTCGAGCGAGAGACCACCTTTCTTCTTTGTGGAGGCATGGCACTCGTAACACTCGGCGGCGAGGACCGGCCGGATGTTGCGCTCGAAGAATTCGACTTGGGCTGGCGTGGGCGCGGCGGAGAAGGCACGGCCCGCGAGGAGAGCGATGGCACCTGCAAACACGGCGGCCCGTTTCAACGCAGGAGAGCAGAGGGCGCGGAGATACGTAGAGAGCAAGCTTCGGAAAGTTGAGCGCTCCACATCCGTGTCCTTCCGTGTCCATCTGTGGTTGAGATGCATTATTAATTTTATTCTGCCGCCGACAGTTGCAGCTTCCAGCCCCGATTGCGCATAAGATCTAGCAGCACCGCGCCAAGTATGACGAGGCCGAGCACGACTTTCTGTGTGTAACTTTCCACGTTCATCAGGTTCATGCCGTTCTGGATGACCGCGATGGTGAACGCGCCGACCAGCGTGCCGAACATCCGGCCCGTGCCGCCATTCAAGCTCGCACCGCCGACCACCACCGCCGCAATGACGTAGAGCTCATACATTTGGCCAAAGGTCGGCGAGCCGCTCTTGAGCTGCGAGGCGAGCACCACGCCTCCGAGGCCCGCGAGCAGGCCGCTGATAACGTAAGTCAGGAACAACACGCGGCGCACGGGCACGCCGGAGTAGCGCGCGGCCTGGCGGTTGCCGCCAACGGCGTAAAGCCAGCGGCCCAGCACGGTGCGCGACATGACGAGATGCGCGGTGGTGTAGAGCACCGCCATGAGTAGCACGGCGTTCGGGAGGCCGAACCAGTTCGTGCCACGACCGAGCCACACGAAGGAGTCGGGCACCTGATAAACCGATTGCCCATGGGTGAGCAGATACGCGACGCCGCTGGCGACCAGCATCATCGCGAGCGTGACGATGAAGGGTGGCAGGTGAAAGACCGTGACCAGCGCGCCATTCGCCGCGCCCGCCGCGCCCGCCACGAGAATCGCTCCGCCGCAGGCCAGCACCATGCCGAGCGTGGTGGCTTGCTGCGCCCCGGCGAAGTCGCGGATGAGCAGCGCCGCCACCACGGCCGCCAGCGCGATGAGGCTGCCGACGGAGAGGTCAATCCCGCCGCCGATGATGACCAGCGTCATGCCAATGGCGACGATGGCGATGACAGCGATTTGGTTGGCGATGTTGAGCAGGTTGTCGCGCTTGAGGAAGTTGGGCCAGCGATAGGTCTGTGGCTGCACGACGCGCGGCGCGCCCAGCGCGGGGAAGTCGGTGGCGAGGTCGGCGAAAACCAGCCAGCCCGCGCTGGCTTGCGTGCAGGCGATGGCGTCGAGCTTGCCGGCGGACGCAGCGGCTTGCAGCGCAGCGCGGGCCTCCTTCGGTTCACCCTTCACGGTGGCGATGACCGTTGCACCTGCGTTGGTGAGCGCGGCTTGGAGCGCGCCCGCGAACTCGGCGGCCTCCGGTTGGTTCGGCACGGCGATGAGAACGCGGGCGGATTTGCCGAACTGAGTCGCGATGCTGTTGGCGAGTTGTCGCGCGGCGTCCGCGCTAGTGGGGTGTTGCTCGGTGTAGGTCGCGAAGCTGAAGAACGCGCAGAGCAGCGCCAGCACAAAGACCATGCCGTAGTCGGCGAGCAGGCGGGAGAAGGTAGAGGAGCGCGAGCTCATGCGCCGCACTCCATATTCGCCACAGTCGCATCGCTTGGCATCACAGCTTCCCCGCCTTCAGGAACTCATGCCGCACCGGCGCGGTCACGCGCTGCCCGGTGGTGGAGATGAAGGTCACTTGGCCAGGCGCGAATTCCAGCGTCTTCACCTCCACGAAGCCCGCAGGAACGCGCACGACGCCTTGGATGTAGTTCACCGAAGTCGGGCGCGTGGCGCTCAATTCGAGGGCGGTCGTGATGCCTTCCTTGGTCAGCACGTTCGGCGCGATGGACGCGGCGAGGCCGTCGGCCCAGTGGCCGGTGATGTCTTCGATGCCGACGCAGTTGTTGCGGCCGAACCACGGCAGGCCGTGGCGTCCGTGGTTCTCCAGCCAGAAGAGCGTGCCGGTGAGCACCGCCGGGTCTTTGAGCGCGAACCACACCCAGCCTTCGTCGCCGCGTGTGGCGGTGACCCAAGCCGGGCCGTTCGGTTCGTTCAGCAGGAGGAATAGGTCGGCGTGGCCCTTGCGGGCGGGCAGCGACGCGAGGTCAGCGTCGGGCGCGCCCTTCCATGCCATCGGCACCTTGTGCAAGTCGGTGAAGCGCGCGCCGATTTGCAGCGCCTGATACTCGGCCTGCTTCGGGTCGCTGAAGAGGCCAGGCGCGACCATGCCGAACTTTAAGGGACTCGTGGCGATGCGGAACGCGCCTTCCTTCTCCGGCATCGCGAGCGTGGCGTGGTGGCCGAGCGGCGTCTTGCCCGCAAAACCTTCGATGAAGTGGCGCGAGTAAACGACGTTCTGGCCGTCCACCAGAGAAAGTTCCTTGGTCACTTTGCCGGGGCGAACTTTCGTCTCCAGCGTGGCGGTGAGCGTGGTCACGTCACCGGACTTTTTCGTGGCGACGTGTTTCCAGAGCGAGCCGGCGGTCTCGCCGTGCGGCGGGTGCTTCTCGCCGTTGACCGCGTCGCCGTTTCCGCCGAAGGGCAGGCAGAAGAAATCGCCGCGCAACGGGACGAGCACGGGGACTGGGTAAGCGTGCTTCTCACCTTGCCACGGGCTGATGTGGTAGGGCTGCACGGGCGCGGCGGAGTCGCGGTAGAACGTGACGGGAGCCATGTGCCCGCCGAGCTGGGTGAGCGACAGCTCTACCTGCGGCGTGGCAGCAATCCAGCTCGGCTGTGAGGCGACGGTGCGGGTCTTCTCTCCCGGGCCGGCGAGGGCGGGGAGCGTGAAGATGAGGAGGGTTGCGAGGAGCGCAGTGTTTTTCATTGGTCATTTCGTTTGGCTAAATTCCCATCGCCTCTTCCAGCGCGCGGCGCATGGCGGCTGGGTCGGGGTTCACGCCGGTCCAATACTGCACGCCGATGACGCCTTGGTTCACGAGCATGCCGAGGCCGTCGAGCGTGCGGCAGCCGCGCGCGGCGGCGTCGCGGAGCAGGCGGGTTTGCGGTGGGCTGAAGACCACGTCGGCGACGACCATGCCGGGCTGGAGGGAATCCAAGTTCAGTGCGAGGCGGGCGTCGGCGTCGTAGAGGCCGATGGAGGTGGCGTTGATGACTATGTCGGTGTCGGCGGGGAGGGAGTAGTCGCCGCGCCAGACGACGAGGTCGGCGGCGAGCTTGGCTTTGTGGCGGAGGGTGTCCACGAGTTCGCTTCCACGCGGCTCGCTGCGGTTGACGACGGTGATGTGCTTCGCGCCGACGAGGCCGACTTCCACCGCCACGGCCCGCGCTGCGCCGCCAGCTCCGAACATCACGACATTCTTCCCGCGCGGGTCGCAGATTTCCTGGAGCGATTTGAGGAAGCCCTTGCCATCCGTGTTCTCGCCGATGAATTGTTCGCCGCGCCGGACGACGCAGTTGACCGCGCCGATGAGCGTGGCGGATTCGCCGAGGCCGTCGAGGAGCGGGATGACGGCGACCTTGTGCGGCATGGAGAGATTGAAGCCGCGGAAGCCCATCGCGCGCGCACCGCTCACAGCGTCGGCGAGACCGGCGGGCGGCACTTCCATGTTCACGTAGCGCCAGTGCAGGCCGTGGTGGCGGAAGGCCGCCTCGACCATCGCGACGGTCGGGTTGCCGGCGGCCCCGACGGACATGGAGCCGACGAGGGAGGGGAGGAAGTTGTCGGGCATCGGAAAGTGATTAGTAGTTAGTGATTAGCGAGCGGCCTGCGCAAGCGGCATTGGGTTGGAAGGGGGATGCCCAGACGCCCCAATGGGTGTCCGGTAGGCGCTGGGCCGGTTTACGCCACCAAAATCTGAGTGAGTCGTTTTTCATGCTTTGCCATCCAAGCCAACCGCAGTTCACCCACCCCTGAATCGGAATAGAACAAGCGCTCGCTCTCTGCCTTCATGACTGTGAAGCCGTAGTCACACCACTGATTGAAGTAATCGAACTTCTGCTCGCTGACGCAGCGGTTAATGTAGCTGCGGCACGTTGGTTCGTATTGTTCGAAGCGCGCACGAAATTCCCGGACGGCATCGCACTGAGGCATCGCACCGATAATCTCGTAGCCCGTCTCACAGTCGGCGAGGACGTGACGCCAGTGAAAGAAGACGTTCCAGAGGAGCTGTGGCAACCCGCCGTTGGCAATCTCCGACTCGACCTTGTCCATCGTGACAAGCATTCGAAGTTCAAGTGGTGCATCGCGAAAGCAGTCGAAACTGCTCGAAGTCCATTGTGGGCCGTCTGGGTAGTGGCGCTGGAACCACTGGTAAACTTTGGCTTCGATGGCCTCGGGTTTCATTCCGCGTGGAGTCTCAACTTGTCACTTATCACTAATTACTTTCTTCATTTCAGCTCCGCATCCTTCATCGCATCCGCCTTCCGATACAGGCTGGTCGGTATCAGCATCTCCTTCGGCACGTCTTCGCCCTTGGAGTACTTCACGATGGCGCGGACGATTTCGATGCCCATCTTGTCGGGGAACTGGATCGGGTCGGCGTAAATCTTCCCGTCCTTGATGGCCTGCTTGCCCTCGGGTTGGCCGTCGAAGCCGACGATGACAATCTGCGCGGTCTTGCCGGCCTTCTCGATGGCCGCGCGCGCGCCGAGGGCGGAGGGGTCGTTGATGGCGAAGACGCCGCGCAGGTCACCGTGGGCTTGGAGAGCGTCCTCGGCGGCTTTGTAGCCAACGTCCTTTGCGCCGCCGCCGTCGAGTTCCATGACGAGGTTGATTTTCGCGGCGGCCTTGGCGTTGTGGGCGTCAATGACCTCGCGGAAGCCTTTCACGCGGAGACGGCAGGACTCGGCCTGTTTGAAGTGGAGGATGGCGACCTTCCCGCCCGCTGCGCCGAGCGCTTCAATCATCGCCTGGCCCGCTTCCTTGCCACCGCCGAAGTTGTCCGTCGCGACCTGCGTGAGCAGCTTCACGCCGGGCTCGTTGCAGGGGATGTCCACGGTGAGCACGGGGATGCCGGCGGCGTTGGCCTCCTGTATCACCGGCACGATGGAGCGCGACTCGCACGGGCTGAGAACGATGGCGGCGCACTTCTTCACGATGAAGTCCTTCACGTGGTTCGCCTGCCGCGCGACGTCGGTGTCGGCGCTGAGGACGATGGTGTCGTAGCCGTGCTTGGCGGCCTCGGCGGTGATGTGGTCGCCGATGACCTTGAAGAAGGGGTTTTGCAGTGTGAGCAGCGTGACGCCGATGGTGCCTTTCTTGGCTGGGGCAGGGGAGGCGGGCGTGGTGGACGTGTTTGGCTTGGCTGGCTCGGCAGGCTTATTGCAGCCAATGGCAAAAGCGAAGACGGCAAATAGTAGAGCCGTGCAGGGGAGAGCGCGGGCGAGGTGCATGGCTGAATGAAATCTCTGAACGCCCCGGCGTGTCCATCTCGAAGTGCCGGTGGCGAACATCTATCCAGTCGGAGGCGTCAGTCTTTGCGATTGCCGCGCGCGTTTCGCTCGGCCCATGCTTTGCCACTATCATGCTCGCTGCTCAACTAAACGTTTACCCCTGTCGCCGCACGCTCCTCGTCGCGGCTTTGAGCCTCGCAGCGGTCGGCGGCGCGCTGGCTGGCCAACCGGAAGTGGCCAACCCTTCAGGCAACAAGATTGATTGGAACAAGGAACGCCAATTCTGGTCGTTCAAGGTGCCGCAGGCGCAGCCCAAGCCCGCTGTAAAGAATTCCAAGTGGCCACGCCAGCCCGTGGATTACTTCATCCTCGCGCGGCTGGAGCAGAAGAAACTTTCGCCGTCGCCGGAAGAAGAGCGTCGCACGCTGATTCGGCGGCTGACGCTTGACTTGACCGGCCTGCCGCCGACGCCGGATGAGGTCGCGACCTTCGTGGCGGACAAGCGCGCGGATGCCTACGAGCAGCTTGTCGAGCGGTTGCTGGCGTCGCCGCGTTTCGGCGAACGGATGGCGAGTGTGTGGCTCCCGCTCGCGCGATATGCGGAAGATCAGGCGCATCAGGTCGGCGGGGACACAACGATGTTTTATGCGAACGCCTACCGTTACCGCGAGTGGGTGATGGGCGCCTTCAACCGCGACCTGCCTTACGACCAGTTCATCCAGTTCCAGCTCGCGGCGGACAAGTTCCCAGCGGCGAAGCCCGAGGACTTGGCGGCGCTCGGCTTCCTTGGTCTCGGCCCGAAGTATTACAATCGCGGGCGCATCGAGGTGATGGCGGACGAGTGGGAAGACCGCGTGGACACGGTGACGCGCGCGACGCTCGGCCTTACGGTCGCTTGCGCGCGCTGCCACGACCACAAGTTCGAGCCCATCACCCAGCGCGATTACTACGCTCTGGCCGGGGTCTTCGCGAGCGTGAAGATGGTCAACAAGACCGCTGACGGGAAAACCGTCGAGGGCAAGGTGCAGGCTGACAAGATGCCCGCCGACGCCGTCCACATGGTCGAGGAAGGCACGGCACAGAACTTGAGCATTTTCCTGCGCGGCAACCCGGAGCTGAAGGGCGCGGTGGCCGAGCGGAGTTTCCTGAAGGTGCTTTCTGCGGACGAGCCGAAGCCCTTTGCCGACGGCAGCGGTCGCCGCGAACTCGCCGAGGCCATCGCCAGCCGCGACAACCCGCTCACCGCGCGCGTGCTTGTGAACCGCGTCTGGGGCGTGCTTTTCAGCAAGCCGCTGGTCGCGACGGCGAGCAACTTCGGCCACTCCGGCATGATGCCCACGCACCCGGAGCTGCTCGACGACCTCGCGGTGCGCTTCATGGCGAGCGGCTGGTCCGTGAAGTCGCTCGTGCGCGAGTTGGCACTCTCCGCGACCTATCGCCAAAGCTCGCGGGACGACGCGAAGAAGTCCGCCGCCGACGTGGCGAACGAATCGCTCTGGCGCATGAACCGCCGCCGGCTCTCTATCGAGCAGTGGCGCGACAGCGTGCTGGCGGTGACGGGCGAACTGGACTTGTCCGGCGGCAAGTCGCTGGAACTCGACGACGCGAAAAACCTGCGCCGCACCGTCCACGCGCGCATCAGCCGGCTGAAGCTGAACGACCTGCTGATGCAGTTCGATTACCCGGACGCGAACGTCCACGCCGAGAAGCGCTCCGCCACCACCACGCCGACGCAGAAGCTCTTCATGCTGAACAGCCCGTTCATGCTGGCGCGTGCCAAGGCTTTGGCCGAGCGCGTGACGACGGACGCGAGCGAGTCCGACGCCGCCAGCATTCAGCGTGCGTATCAACTCCTCTACGGTCGCAATCCCGAGAGCGCAGAGACCGCCGCCGCGCTGACCTTCCTGCGCAAGCCCGCGACGGGCGAAGTCACGCGCTGGCAGCAATACGCGCAGGCGCTGCTCATGGCGAATGAGATGTTGTATGTGGATTAAGAGGCATACTGCATTATTTGCGGTGTTGCTATTGGTGTTCATGTGGGCTGCGGATAGCGCAATAGCTGGCGGTCTGAATTGGACATTCGTCGGGCCAGGTGGGACTTACGGAGTGTCCGAATTTGAACTGAGGTCAAAGCAAGGCATTGACTCCGTTTGGGCGACGAATTTCCACTTTGGTCCTGGAGTAATTGCACTGCCTTGTGGCGCGCCCGTGGCGATAACGCTTTTGGGATCTGCACTCGTTGGAGTCTTGGGTCTGGGGCTCTATTGCCGCTCGATGCTTGCCGGCAGAAGGGAGCGAGCTTTGCCACGAACCAAGGAGCTTCTCACATAATCCTGTTTCCTCTCATTAGCACCTGGCTTCAGCTCGGTGTGTCCGTCGGCGAGGAGCCGAGCCGTTTTAACGGCTTGGCTCCGGCGGCGGAACGGCGGCGAGATGTTCACACCTGTTGATTGCAACTTGACCCCGCGCCGGGTTGTGGCGACGGTTCGACTCCATGAAACACCACGCAGTTGCTACCTCGGCCCGGCGGCCCAGCGGCTTCACGCTGATTGAATTGCTCGTGGTCATCGCGATCATCGCCATCCTCGCCGGGATGCTGCTGCCCGCGCTTGCCAAGGCGAAGCAGAAGGCGCACGGCATCAAGTGCCTCAACAATCTGCGGCAGCTTCAACTGGCCTGGCGGCTCTACGCCGACGACTACAACAGCCAGCTCCCCTACAACAGCAACCAGACCGGCTATCAGCAGTGGTATGGCGTCAACTCGATGTCCGTGACGGGCCAAGCCACCAACTACGTGGCGATGATGGCGGGATTGATCGGGCCGTATGCGACGACGCCCGCGATTTACAAATGCCCCGCCGACCGCAGTGTGGATCCCGCCTTGGCGATTCCCCGCGTGCGCAGCGTTTCCATGAACGCCTACATCGGCGGGCAAAATAACGGCCAGTTCTATCCGAACATTCAGGCCTCGACGTATGCCAAGTTCACGCGGCTGGACAGCATGCTCAACCCTGCGGACCGATTCGTGTTCATCGACGAGGAGCCCGCCGGCCTGAATGACGGCGTTTACTGGGTGGCCGATCCGTTGCCCACAGCGACCACGTTCATCGATTATCCCGCGAGCTACCACAACAACTCGTGCGGCCTCTCGTTTGCGGATGGTCACTCCGAAACGCACCGGTGGACCGACAAGCGCACGATGACGCGCAACGCGGCCGATCCCAATTCCGGCACCGACACGCGCTGGCTGATCTCCAAAACCAGCGAGTGATGGTTGCCCGTTTCCCGGATGCGTGGACGCCGTCCGGGAAGCACCAAACGAAAAGTTTGGTCAGGCCGCGCGGCTGCGGGCGGTGATCCGGCAAACAAATCGTTGCCCGAGCGGAATTCGTTCTTGAATCACCGCAGACCTTCCGGCGAAATGGCCTCCGGTTTTTCTCGCATGACTCTCGCGGACATTCTTCGGAAAGAGCAGATCGTCGCCGACCTCAAGGCTTCCGACCGCTGGCAGGCTATTGATGAGCTGCTCGACCTCCTCGTCCACTGCGGCAAGATCAAGCCCGAGAACCGTGAAGCCATCGCCGCCGTCGTGCGCAAGCGCGAGAATTCCATGAGCACCGGCATCGGCTTTGGAATCGGCATCCCGCACGCGAGCACCGACCTCATCCCGGAAGTGATTGGCGCCTTCGGTCGCAGCAGCAAAGGCATCAACTTCGACGCGCTCGACAACCAGCCGGTGAAGCTCGTCATGCTCTTCCTCGTCCCGCAGGGACAGTTCCAAAAGCACCTGCACACGCTCGCGAACATCGCCAAGATGCTTCACAACAAAGATTTTCGCGCCGCCCTCGAAGCCGCCCCAGACGCCGACGCGATGTTCACGACCATCGCCGACCAAGCGCCGAAGAGGTAGCCCTGCCTTTGCTCGTAGGAGACGACGTGAGGAGTCTCTGACTGAAAGACCGGAGAGTATTTGTGATTAGTTGTCAGTCGGTCGCCTCCGCTACAAGCCCCGTTGATTACTCATAACTAATCACTTCGGAAATCCGTGTTTCATCTGTATCGGATCTGTGGCTAGGCTCCTCCGTGACTGTGACCAACTCCCTTTCTCCACAGACGACTATGCAGGACGTGCTCGCCGCCTACCCCGGCGCGCGTCGGGCGCTCTTCCGCAAGTATCACCTCGGCGGCTGTTCGAGCTGCGGCTTCCAGCCGACGGAGATGCTCAGCCAACTCTGCGAGCGCAACGGCAACCTGCCCGTCGCCGAGGTCATCGCGCACATCCAGGCCAGCCACGAGCAGGACCGGCAAATTGAAATCACGCCCCGCGAACTCGCCGACCGCCGCGCGCGCGGCGAGCCGGTGCGCCTGCTGGATATCCGCACCCGCGAGGAATGGGACGCCATCCACCTCGACGGCGCGGAGTTCGTGAATCAAGAGCTGGTGCAATCGCTCATGGGCAGCGCTCCGCGTGACGCGCTGCTGGTCTTCTACGACCACGACGGCTCCGCGAGTCTCGACGCCGCCGCCTACTTCGCCGGCCACGGTTTTACGGGGGCCAAGTATCTGCGCGGCGGCATCGACGCCTGGGCGCAGGAGGTGGATGCAACGGTGCCGAGGTATCGGGTGGAGTAAATTTCACTTCCGGCCGATCCGGAAAGGTAGGTTCACCCCATCGTTACTCAGCGCATTCGCCGCAAGTCCTCGTGGAAAATATAAGTGACATGTTGAAACCAGTCCCCATATCGGCGCTGCTGTTTAGCCTGACACAAGCCGGTGCGCTCCCTGCTGCGGAGCCAATCGCAGTCAGCGAGCCAAATAAATCCGCAGTCCTCAACGCCCCGGTCACGGTGGATTGGAATTTCCACGCGCAATCCACCTTCGTCGGTCAAGCCCACTCGACGTTCCCCGCGCCGGTGTCCGGGCCGAACAGTCTGCACAACCAAATGGAGTTCAAGCGGACAGTCTCGCTGGATTTGATGTTGGGCCGGCGTTTGTGGCGCGGGGCGGAGTTCTACGTGGATGGCATGATGTGGCAAGGCTACGGTCTGAGTGACGTGACCGGCGCGGCGGGTTTTCCCAATGGCGAGGCGTTCCGCCTTGGCGCACAGATTCCCAATGTCTCTTTCTCCCGCGTTTTTCTGCGCCAGACCATCGGCCTCGGTGGAGAGCAGGAAACCGTGGCAGATGACGCGCAACAACTCGCCGGCACGCGGGACAGCTCCCGCCTCACCTTCACCGTCGGCAAACTCAGCGCGAAGGACATCTTCGACCGCAACGCCTACGCGAACGATCCGCGCACTCAATTCCTCAACTGGTCGCTCATGGCCAATGGCGCGTGGGATTTCCCGGCCGATGCGCTCGGCTACACGTCAGGCGCGGCTGTGGAATGGAACGAGTCTGATTGGGCCGCCCGTGCCGGCACCTTCCTCGTGCCGCGCTACGCGAATGGCACCTCGATGGACAAATCCTTCACGCGCTCGTGGTCCACCGTGTTTGAGTTGGAGCACCGCCACACGCTCGCAGATCGGCCCGGCGCCGTGCGTTGGCTCACCTTTCTCACGCAGTCGCAAATGGGCAGCTACGCGGAAACCGTCGCGAATCCCGCACTGGGCGGAAACATTCTGGCGACGCGCGCTTGGCGGAAGAAATTTGGTTTCGGGCTGAATGCGGAACAAGAAATCGTGCCCGACCTCGGCGGGTTTCTGCGCGTTGGCTGGAATGACGGGCAGAACCAGACTTGGATGTTCACCGATGTGGATCGCACCGTCTCGGCGGGCCTGAGCTTGAAAGGCCGCGCGTGGGGCCGCGCCGAGGACACGCTCGGCGTCGCGGGTGTGGTGAATGGCATCTCGCTCGATCACCGGCGCTTTCTCGCGGTCGGCGGCACAGGCATCACCGTCGGCGATGGCGGCTTGAACTACGCGCCGGAGATTTTAACGGAGGTGTATTACGACGCGCGCCTGCCGTGGCGCACGCACGCGATGCTGGACTTCCAGTTTGTCACGAATCCCGCCTACAACCGCGACCGCGGTCCGGTGCCCATCGTCGGCGCGCGTTTGCATTGGGAATTTTAGGCCTGCGCTTTGGCGATAATGGCAGTTAGGCTGTTTGCGAAATGGAAAACGACTTTCAACAACGCGTCACCGCCGCGATGGCGAACCCGGAGAACATGGGCGAACTCCCCAACGCCGACGCCATCGGCACCGTGGGCAACGCCGATTGCGGCGACATGCTCCGCGTGTGGGTGAAGTTCAAGGAGGAGGGCGGGCGCAAGGTCATTGATCGCGCCAGCTTCCAGTCCTTCGGCTGCGAGACGGCCATCGCCGCCGCCAGTCTCGCGATGGAACTCATCAAAGGCAAAACCGCCGCCGAAGCGCTCGCCATGCGCGGCGAAGAGTTCGCCAAGGATCTCGGCCCGCTGCCACCGACGAAGGTGCATTGCACTTCGCTGGTCGAAGGCGCGCTGCGCGAGGCGCTCGCGCCGGTGGGCAACGCCGCTGCGCCCGCTCCGGTCGCCCAGCCAGCCGCTGCGCCGCCGACATTGATGGACGCGTTTAACAAGCCAGAGCAGAAGAAGTCCGGCGTGAAAGTGGTGTTCCTGAAGCCCTGACCGCCGTGGTCACGCTCGTGAGAGCGTGGGTGAGTCTTCAGAAGTTTCATCACCCGCTTTCTCGCGAACGCGGCCACGGATTTGATGACCCAATTTGGTCCCTAGCCTTGAGTTTCCCCTGCCAACCCGCACACTGCGCGAACGTTTCTTCTGAATTATGAGCCGAGCCGCCCACGCCGAATTGCTCCGCAAGCTCCTCGCCGAGCGCATCGTCATCATTGACGGCGCGATGGGCACGACCATCCGCACCTACGGGATGAAGGAGGCGGATATCCGGGGCACGCGTTTCGCCGACTCCAAAAAAGACCTGCTCAACAACGGCGACCTCTTCTCGCTCACGCAGCCCAAGATGATTTGCGACATCCACCGACGCTTCCTCGAAGCCGGTGCAGACATCATTGAGACCAACACCTTCGCAGCCACCAGCCTCGGCCAGAGTGAGTTCTTTGTGGACGATCCGCGCGAACATGGCGGACGCAAAGATCCAGCTTTCTACCAGAAAGTGATCGAGAACAAGTTCCTCAATAATCTCGCTTGGGAGATCAACGAAGTCTCCGCACGCCAATGCCGAGAGTGGGCCGATCGCGTCGCCAATAAGGATGGTAAACCGCGCTTCGTCGCGGGTGCCATTGGTCCCCTGACGGTTTCTCTCTCAACGTCACCGGACGTGAACGACTCAGGTTTCAGGACCGTCACGTTCGATCAGGTAAAAAGCGCCTACTTCAATCAGATTCGCGCGCTGATAGCCGGCGGCTGTGACTTTCTTTTGGTCGAGACGATCTTTGACGCGTTGAATGCCAAGGCGGCGTTGGTGGCGATTCAAGAGGTTTTCGAGGCGGACAAAATCAAGTTGCCGGTTTCAATTTCCGCAGCGGTTGGAAGGGGTGGTGAAACCATTGTTTCGGCCCAGACAGTTGGCGCTTACTGGAACGCGGTGAAGCATGTCAACCCGCTCTCGGTTGGCCTCAACTGTTCCCTCGGACCGGACTTGATGCGGCCCTTTATCAGCGAGCTTTCGGAGAAAGCCGAGGGTGTGTTTGTCTCCTGCTACCCGAACGCGGGAATGCCCGACCCACTTTCACCGACGGGCTTTCCGTATTCCCCGGATGATATGGCTCGATTCCTCGGGGAGTTTGCAAAGAGCGGCTTCATCAACATCGCGGGCGGCTGCTGTGGTAACACACCCGAGCACATCGCCGCCATCGCGAAGATGCTGGAAGGCCGCCACCCGCGCGAGCTCGCGACCAATGCGTCCGGCACCGAAAGACTTGGTGGCATTTCCGCAGGCACGGCACCGGTTTCACCCAAGCCCCTCCGCCTCTCCGGCTCGCAGCCGTTCACCCAGCAGATCGGGCAGTTCATGATGATTGGCGAGCGCACGAACGTGGCCGGCTCGCCGAAATTCGCGAAGCTCATCAAGGAAGGGAAATACGACGAGGCTGTGGCCATCGCGCGCCAGCAGGTCGAGAACGGGGCCAACGTCATCGACGTCTGCATGGACGAGGGGATGATTGACGGCGTCGCCGCGATGACGCGTTTCCTCCAGTTGCTCGGCAGCGAGCCGGAAGTCGCCAAAGTTCCCTTCATGGTCGATTCCTCGAAGTGGGAAGTCATCGAAGCCGGCCTGAAATGCCTTCAGGGCAAAGGCATCGTGAACTCCATTTCGCTGAAGGGCGGCGAGGACTTGTTCCGCGAGCAGGCGCACAAGGTGCTCAAGTATGGCGCGGCAGTCGTGGTGATGGCCTTTGACGAGAACGGCCAGGCCGCGACCTTCGCCGAGAAAATCCGCATCTGCGAGCGTGCCTACCGCATCCTCGTGGCCGAGGTCGGCTTCCCGCCTGAGGACATTATCTTCGACCCGAACATCCTCACCGTCGCCACCGGCATCGAGGAACACAACAACTATGCGGTGGACTTCATCGAGGCCACGCGCTGGATCAAGGCGAACCTCCCGCACGCCAAGGTCAGCGGTGGCGTGTCGAACGTCTCGTTCAGCTTCCGTGGCAACAATCCCGTGCGCGAGGCCATGCACAGCGCGTTCCTCTTCCACGCGATTCGAGCGGGCATGGACATGGGCATCGTCAACGCCGGGATGCTCGAAGTGTATGAGGAGATCGAGCCGGAGCTGAAGGAGCTAGTGGAAGACGCCTTGCTCAACCGCCGTCCCGACGCCACCGAGCGCCTCGTAAACCACGGCGAGAAGCTCAAAGCCGCCAGCGCCGGCACGACCGCGACCGACAAAAAGGTCGAGGAAGAATGGCGCAAGGGCACCGTCGAGGAACGCCTCTCGCACGCGCTGGTGAAGGGCATTGACCTCTACATTGACGCCGACACCGAGGAGGCGCGTGCCAAACTCGGCAAGCCATTGCTCGTCATCGAGGGCCCGCTCATGGCCGGCATGAGCGTGGTCGGCGATCTCTTTGGCGCGGGCAAAATGTTTTTGCCGCAAGTTGTGAAGTCCGCGCGCGTGATGAAGAAGGCCGTGGCCTACCTCACGCCGTTCATGGAAGCCGAGAAGGCCGCGATGGCCGCGCGCGGCGAGGCCGTGAAGGCTCAAGGCAAGATTGTGCTCGCGACCGTGAAAGGCGACGTGCACGACATCGGCAAGAACATCGTCGGCGTCGTGCTGGCCTGTAACAACTACGAGGTCATCGACATGGGCGTGATGGTGCCGTGCCAGAAGATTCTCGACCGTGCGGTGGCGGAGAAGGCTGACCTCATTGGCTTGAGTGGCCTCATCACGCCGTCGCTCGACGAGATGCAGCACGTTGCCCGTGAGATGGAGCGGCTGGGCTTCAAGCTCCCGTTGCTCGTCGGCGGCGCGACCACGAGCAAGGCGCACACGGCGATCAAGATTGCGCCGTTCTACAGCCAGCCGGTGGTCCATGTCCTAGACGCCTCGCGCGCCGTGCCGGTGACGACGAGCCTGTTGAGCAAGGACGGCAAGGAGGAGTTTGTCCGCCAGCATCAGGCCGAATACGAACGCCTCCGCGAACAGCACGCGGGCAAAGCCGCCAAGCTCCTGTCGCTGGACGCCGCCCGCGCCAACGCGCCGAAGCTCAAGTTCGATGACCTGCCGAAACCGGAGTTCACCGGAGTTCGCGTTGTGGAGCGGCCGTCGTTGGAAGCCATTGCACCGTTCATCGACTGGACGCCGTTCTTCCACACGTGGGAATTGCGAGGTGTGTATCCGGCCATCTTCCAGCATGAGAAGCACGGCGAGGAGGCGCGCAAGCTCTTCGCCGACGCGCAGGCGATGCTGGCCAAACTCATCCGCGAGAAGCTGCTCACGCCGCGCTGTGTTTACGGGCTCTTCCCGGCGAACCGCGTGGGTGACGACGTGGAGGTTTACACGGATGAGTCACGCCAGACCGTGCGAACGAAGTTTCACTTCCTCCGCCAACAGTCCGAAAAGACCGACGACACGCCGAACTGGTGCCTCGCTGACTTCATCGCGCCCAAGGGACAGCCGGATTATCTCGGGGGATTCGCGGTCACCGCTGGCGCGGAAACCAAGGCGCTGGCCGACGCTTACAAGAAGGCGCACGACGATTACAACGCCATCATGATCGAGGCCATCGCAGACCGGCTGGCCGAGGCGTTCGCCGAGTTCATGCACAAACGCGTGCGTGACGAATGGGGCTTTGGGAAGAGCGAGAACCTCACGACGCAGCAGCTCATTGACGAGGCCTACCGTGGCATTCGCCCCGCACCTGGCTACCCGGCGTGTCCGGATCATACGGAGAAGGGCCTGCTTTGGTCGCTTCTCGACGTGGAGCGCAACGCCGGCATCTCGCTCACCGAGAGCTTCGCCATGTGGCCCGGCGCGAGCGTGAGCGGCTTCTATTTCGCGCATCCCGAGTCGAAATACTTCGCCGTCGGCAAGCTCGACCGCGACCAGGTTGCCGATCTCGCGCAACGCAAGGCCATGCCACTCGCGGAAGTCGAGCGCTGGCTCGGGCCGTGGTTGAACTACCACCCAGCGTCGAAATAGTGCTTTGCGACCGGGCTTGCTTTACTGCACCTGAAGCAACTCGATCTCGAAGATCAGCGTCGCGTTGGGCGGGATGGCCCCGGGATAACCGCCTTCGCCGTAGCCCAGCTCGGGAGGGATGGTCAGCTTCACCTTGTCGCCGACGCGCATCCGGCCCACGGCGACATCCCAGCCACCGATGACTTCGTTCATGCCCACGGTGAAGGAGAAGGGCTCGCCGCGGTCCACGGAGCTGTCGAACTTGGTCCCGTTCGTCAGCCAACCGGTATAGTGCACCACGGCGACATTGCCCGGCCCCGCGGCAGGTGCATCTGGCGCATCGGCAATCTGGAGAAACTCGACGAACAGTTTGGGGGCAAAGTCTTGAGACATCCGCGCGAAGCTAACGAAGGGGGGCGTTCGACCGCAAGCCGGGCTTTCCGCGATCTGGCAGGGCGCGTCGGTTTTTACGCGATGATGTCGCGCACGACGTTCCCGTAAATATCCGTCAACCGGAAGTCTCGTCCGGAGTAGCGATACGTGAGCTTCTCGTGATCGAGTCCGAGCAGATGAAGAATGGTCGCGTGCAGGTCGTGGACATGGACGGGATTTTCCTGCGCGTGCATCCCGACCTCATCGCTCGTGCCGTAAGCCATCCCGCCTTTCACGCCGCCGCCGGCGAGCAGGTAGGAGAACGCCGTGTGATGATGGTCGCGCCCGTGCTTGGCCTTTTCCTGCACTTGCGCGTAAGGCGTGCGGCCGAATTCGCCGCCGAAAATGACCAGGGTGTCGTCGAGCATGCCGCGGCTTTTCAGGTCGCGAATGAGCGCGGCGGCGGCCTTGTCGGCGTCGAGGCAGAGTCGCTTGTGGCCGTCATCGTGATTAGAGTGCGTGTCCCACGGCTGATTGCTGCCGCCACTCGTGTAGTAAATCGAAACGAAGCGCACGCCATCCTCGACGAACCGCCGGGCGAGCAGGCAGGAACGTGCGAACGCAGTCTCGCCATACATCTCGCGGACGTAAGCCGGCTCACGGCTGATGTCGAACGTCTGCATCGCCCGCTTCTGCATCGCAAAGGCGGTTTCCATCGCCTTGATCTGGCCATCCAGCTCGGCGTCGTTGCCGCGCGCCTTGAGATGCAGCTTGTTCAGTGTGCCGAGCAAGTCGAGTTGCTCGCGTTGTTCCGTGGCCGAGAGTTTCGCGTTCTTGATGTTCGCCACCAGCTTTTCTATCTGCATGTTTTCCGTGACGACGCTGGTGGCCTGATACTCGGCTGGGAGGAAGCTGTTGCTCCACAAGGCCGGGCCAACGACGATTTTGGGCGAGGGCCGCAACACCACATAGCCGGGCAGGTTTTCGTTCTCGGAGCCCAGTCCGTAGAGCAACCAGGAACCCATCGCTGGCCGGATGGGCTGGAGGTTGCCGGTGTTCATCATCAGGAGCGCTGGCTCGTGGTTGGGCACGTCTGTGTGCATGGAGCGGATGACGCAGCAGTCGTCGATCACGCTGGCAAGATGGGGGAGAGATTCACTTACTTCGATGCCGCTGCGGCCATGCTTTGCGAAAGCCAGTGGGGACGGCATGAAACCGGTGCCCTTGTAGTTTTTGTAAAGGTTGCCGGTTGGCTGCTTGCCCTCGTTCGTCTTGAGCGCCGGCTTCGGGTCGAACGTGTCCACGTGCGACGGCCCGCCGTTGAGAAACAGGAAGATTACCCGCTTGGCCTTGGGTGGGAAATGCGTTTGGCGGGACGTGCCTTCCGCGAAAGCCGGAGTGCCGAGCAGGCCGGACAGGCCGACCATGCCGAAGCCAGCGCTGGTTCGCAGCAGCATCTGCCGGCGAGAAATGGGTGATGCGTCGCGGTTCATTTCAATTTGTCACCGATCAACCGACTCTTCCCTCGGCATCGGGCTTCAAACAGGTGTGGGGCAACGTGGGCACTGGAAGCGATTCTGGCCCGACCTGCTAGAAGAAATCGATTACTTCCCTTGCCTCGCTAGCCCCGGCGGATTCAACTTTCCGCCATGCACGTTTACGACCACCCCACGTTTCACATGGCTTGCCAGCAGTTCGATTTGGTGGCGGACCGCCTGGACATTCCCGCGAATGACCGGGATCGGTTGAAGTATCCCAAGCGTGCGCTCACCGTCGCCGTGCCTGTGCGGCGGGACGACGGGAAGGTGGAAGTCTTTGCCGGCTATCGTGTGCAGCACCATCTCACGCTCGGCCCGACCAAGGGCGGCATGCGCTATCACCCGGACATGACGCTGGGCGAGGTCGCCGCGCTCGCGATGTGGATGAGTTGGAAATGCGCGTTGATGAACTTGCCCTACGGCGGCGCGAAAGGCGGCGTGGCGTGTGACCCAGGGCATATGTCCGCCGGCGAATTGGAGCGGCTCACGCGGCGGTTCACGCAGGAACTCATCCCTTTCATCGGACCGCAAGTGGACATTCCGGCCCCGGATCTGGGCACCAACGAGCAGGTCATGGCGTGGATGATGGACACCTATTCCGTCCACGCCGGACACGCAACGCCAGCCGTCGTCACGGGCAAACCCGTGGCCATCGGCGGCTCGCTCGGGCGCCGCGAGGCGACAGGCCGCGGCGTGGGGTATCTCATCAGCCGCGCGATGGATACGATCGGGCTGAACGCGAGCCAGGCGACCGCAGCGGTGCAGGGCTTTGGCAACGTGGGTTCCGTCACGGCGTTCTCGCTCGCGCGCTACGGCGTGAAGATCATCGCGGTGAGCGATGCGTTGGGCGGCACGTTCAACGCGGGTGGACTGGACTTGGTGAAATTGCAGGAGCACGTCACCCGCACCCGAACCGTGGCCAATTTCCCCGAAGGCGAAAGTATCATCAACGAGCAGTTGCTCACGACGCCCTGCGACATCCTTGTGCCCGCCGCGATGGAGCGCCAGATCACGGCGGCCAACGTGCATCGCATCCAGTGCCGCATTCTCGCCGAGGGCGCGAACGGCCCGACTACGCCCGAGGCCGATCTCGTGCTGGATCAGCGCCCGGACGTCTTCATTATTCCGGACATCCTCTGCAACGCGGGTGGCGTGGTCGTGAGCTACTTCGAGTGGGTGCAGGACTTGCAGAGCTTTTTTTGGACCGAGACGGAGATCACCGATAAGCTGTTCCGGCTGCTGGAGAGCGCTTTCAACCAGACGCTGACGTTGAGTCGGAAGCAGAAAATCTCGATGCGTATGGCCGCGCTCTCGCTGGGCGTCAACCGCGTGCGCGAGGCGAAGAAACTGCGCGGGCTTTTTCCATAAGGAAGGCAGGAGAGCAGGAATTGGCAGAGTAAAGTGGAACGCGTGTGCGGCGCGTCCATTCCTGCTTTCCAGCCTTCCTGATAAAAATCCCGTCAGGGTGCGGGCTGTGGCGCGGGCGCGGAAGTCGTCGCCGCCAGTTCTTCCGGCAAAATCACGACGGCAATGCGGCGGTTCTTGGCACGGCCCTCGGGGGTGGCGTTGTCTGCGACGGGATGGAATTCACCATAGCCCAACGCGCCGAGTTGCTTGGGGTTCACGCCAGCTTGCTCGTGCAGGAAGCGCACCGCCGCCGTCGCGCGTGCAGTGGACAGCTCCCAGTTGCTCGGGAAACGACTGCGGGCTGACGCGCGGATGGTCACGTTGTCGGTGTGGCCGATGACGTGGATGGCGCGGTTGGTGTGCGCGGCCAGCACGGCGGCAAGACGGCGCAGGATTTCCTGGCCCTCGGACTTTACGGCGGCTTCGCCGGAATCGAAGAGCACGTGGTCGAGGATGTTGACGGTGAGCTTGCCTTGCAGTTGCGAGATCGTGATGTCTTTCGATTGCAGTGCCGCGCGCATTTCCTCTTCGAGCGTGTTCTTGGATTTGGAGGCGGTCTGCATTTCCTTCTCGGCGGCAGCGAGCTTTTCGTTCAGCTCGACGGTCTCGGCTTTGGCGGTGTCGAGGTCAGCCTTCAAGGCGAGGGCTTGAGCGGCGTTCAGTTCCGCAGCCTTGCGGGCTTCTTCCAAAGCGGACTGCGCGGCGGCCAGGTCAGCTCCGCGCTTCCACGCGGTCCAGCCCAATCCGCCCAGCAGCAGGAGGGCGGAGAGAATCGATGGAACGATCCAGGTGCTCTTCGGCATGGGCGCAAGCTACTGGACGCGTCCGGCCGGGCAAGCGGGAAGTGATTCGCCGTATTGCCAGCGCGCCCGCAACCACGTAGCCTGTCCGGTGTTGAAGCCAGCAGACATTGCTTGAACATGAAACACACGTCCGAACTCCGATGGCTGCTGGCCTTGTTGTGGAGTGTTGCGTTCACGGTTTCAGCGGACGTGGCGGGC
>RFVF01000037.1 GCA_009922615.1 Pseudomonadota bacterium | reverse complement strand
CCGCCAGAGGCGGGTGCCACCCGAGAACTCCGCTCCGTCCATGACTGAACCACAACGCCCGCCGTCCACCGCCCCGCCCTCGACCCGATGGGGACGATTGCTCCTACTCCTCGTCGTGGTGTGCTTGCTCCTCAGCGGCTCGCTTTTTCCGCTCATCTATCTCGAAGCCGAGGACGCTTCGTCGCAGTGGCTTTTTGTGGCTGATTGGCTCACGCGGGTGTTAGTCGTCATCCCCATCGCTGTGTTGCTGTGGAGTCTTTGGCGGCTGCGGCGGGAACGGAGTGAGCAGGCCAGGCAATGGTTTCAACGGCTCTGGCTGCGTGTGTGGCTGCTCGCCCTCTTCACCGGCGGAGCGACGATCACATGGCTCAAGGACTGGCAGACTCCGCCCAGCGACAGCTTCCGCTTCAGCGCGCTTTGGCTCGTGGCGTGGACCTCGGTGCTAATGGTGATCCTGTTCCGGCCCGACCGCGTGCTGGCCCGGCGTTCCTTCTGGCGCGGGCTGGCGGTAAAATCCGCCTTCCTTCTGGCCGCGCTGGCCACGCTGATCGCCGTCTTCTACGCCGAAGAAAACTGGCGTGGTCGCCGCGCGTGGAATCGCTTCCGCGCCGAGTGGGAAGCTAAGGGCGTCAAATTCACCTTCGCTGAAGTGCTCCCGCCGCCGGTGCCGGATGAGGATAACGCGGCCATGCATCCGTTGTTCAAACCCATGTTCGATTACACGCGCGACTCGAAATCGCTCTCGGCAGGTGCCGTTTGGCGCGACACGAACGCGATGCAGCGACTGCACAATTTCACGGCCTACCCCGCTGCGGTTCGCAGCACGTTTCGCGGGAACCTCCCCGGTTTCGCTAGCACCCAAGAGCGCACCAACGGAGTCGCCGTCGCTGACTGGGCTGCATGGCAGCACTATTTGCGGCACGACACGAATTATGCCGCCACACCATCGGCCCCGACGCCTGCGGAGGACGTGCTACGTTATTTGTCCCGGCACGACCCGCTCGTTAACGAACTCGACGAGGCGCTGCGGCGACCGCACTGCCGATTCCCGATCAAATACGGCAGCGAGCCGCCCGACCGGACGATGTTGCCTCATCTGGGGCCATTACGGAGCATCGCCGTCACCTTGGCGATCCGCGCGGCGGCGGCGGTGGAGGCGGGCCAACCCGATGCGGCGCTACGCGACCTGGAACGCATCTACCAAGTCGTTGCCTTGCTGGACAGCGACCCGTTTGCGATTTCATTGCTCGTCAGAATCTCAATCCACGCGACCGCCACCAGCGCCATCGCACAGGGAACGGCTGGCCACCGCTGGCCCGAGTCACATTTGCAACGGCTGGACGCATTGCTTGCTCCGCTCAACATGCTTCAAGCCTACGAAGCGACCATTCGTCCGAACGTGGCAGGGTTGGCTAACCTCTTTGCTTTTCACCGGCAAAACCGCGAAGAACTGGTCGAGCTCTACGCCTACTTGGCGGATTCAAAGATTCACCCCAACCATTTCGAATCGTTCACTTACCAAAAGTCTCCCGCGCTCGCTGGCTTTGTGCTCCGCGCCGCCCCGGCTGGCTGGCTCTACCGCTTGCAGACGAAAGAAGCAGAAGGACTTCTCCGGCACACCAATCCCGCGTTTGTGAACGCAGCGCAACGACGCGTGATGTGGTCCGCTCAACCTCCAAGTGCGCCTCGACTCTGGTTTGAACGCTGGTGGCCCTTGCCGGGTTCTGATGGTTCCATGACCAAGGCAGCCGCCAAATCGGCTCGTATCCAAACTACCCTCCACCACGCCCGCCTCGCCGTTGCGCTTGAACGCCACTGGCTCCAGCACCGCGCCTATCCGGAGAAGCTCGACGCGCTGGTGCCGGAGTTCCTCGACCGCATTCCTCACGACGTTTTCGACGGGCAGCCCATGCGCTACCGGCGCGAGGGCGAGCAGGGCTTCGTCCTCTGGTCCATCGGCTTCGATGGCAAGGATGACAATGCCGCACCGTTGCTACCTAAATCCAGCGGCACGACAAACGTCGGCGAGGAGACGGGCGACTTGGTGTGGCGCTACCCACAAGTCAAGTAGGTCAGCGCTTCCAGCCTGACCTTCCATCTGAAATTTCCGCTCGAGCGGAATCGGAAAGTCAGAGGTCAGGCGGGACGCGCTGACCTGCGTTCGCTTTCCGCGCTTGAATCGCCAGCTTCAGCCGCGCTTCAATGCTCGCGACATGAAAGCCGTTCAACTCCTTGCCCACGGCTCGCCGGGACAGTTCAAGTTCGGCGATGTTCCTGATCCCGCGCCCGCCGCCGATGAAGTCGTCGTGCGCGTGCGCGCGTGCGGCGTGAACCATCTGGACCTGTGGTTCGAGCAAGGTGATTTGCCCACGCCCGTTGCGTTGCCGCGCATCGGCGGCAGCGAGGCGGCCGGCGAAATTCTTGCGCTTGGCGTGGATGTGGATCAGTGGCGCGTGGGCGACCGCGTGGCGGTGCAGTCGAATTTGTTCTGCGGCACGTGCGAGTTCTGCCTGCGGGGCGAGGACTCGATTTGCCTCAACGGCAAGCTGCTGGGCATCCAGTGCGATGGCGGGTTTGCGGAGAAGGTGAAGGTGCCGGCGCGTTGTCTGGTGGCGCTGCCGGAGGCGGTGAGCTTCGAATCGTCCGCCGCGCTCACGCTGGCGGGCAGCACGGCGATGCACATGCTCACGGATCGCGCGGAGGTGCGGGTGGGCGATTGGGTGCTGGTGATCGGTGCGTCCAGTGGCGTTGGTTCGGCAGCGATCCAGATTGCGAAGCAGTTGGGCGGGCGCGTCATCGCGACGGGTTCCACGCCGGTGAAGCGCGAGCTGGGGCAAAAGCTCGGCGCGGAGTTCACGGTGGATTCGTCGAAGGCCGACTGGCCGGCGGAGGTGCGCAAAATCACCAACAAACGCGGCGTTGACCTCGTCATCGAGCACGTCGGTGGCGTGGTGTTGCAATCCGTTTTCCACTGTCTGGCGCGCGGCGGCACGGTGGTGACGTGCGGCGCGACGGGTGGCCGCGAGGTGCCAATGCAGCTCTGGCCGTTCTTTGTGAAGCAGCACCGGCTCATCGGCAGCTACGGGCGCAATCGCGGCGATCTGACCGCAACGCTCGAATGGGCGGCGGATGGCCGGCTGAAGCCGGTCATCCATCAAGTCATTCCGCTGCCCGGGGTGAGCAATGCCTTCGAGCAGCTCCGCAATCGTCAGGTGCTGGGCAAGCTCGTGGTGAAACCTTAGCCCGTGGTGGCGGTTTGCAACCGCCGCTCAGCGCGCAAAGCTCGCCGCCACCGGCAATCCGCCGTGACGGACGGCGATTGCAAATCGTCGGCTCGGGTCTTTCCCGCGTGACTTTCCCATTTCCGATGAACACTGTTTGCATCGTTTTATGAGCAAGAAAACCTCCGCTCCCGTGTCGCGCAGCGGCCGTTTCACCAGCGGCCCCGGCGAGGATGTCGCGCGCTTCACCGAGTCCATCTCGTTCGACTGGCGGCTGTGGTGGCACGACATCCACGGCTCGCTCGCGCACGCCGCGATGCTCCAGCGCATCGGTGTGCTCACGCGCGCGGAGCTGAAGGCGATTCAAGTCGGCCTGCGGCAGATCGCCGCCGAGATCGAGGCCGGGACGTTCACGTGGAAGGCGGAACTGGAAGACGTCCACATGAACATCGAAGCGGAGCTGACCAAGCGCGTGCCCGCCGGGGCGAAGCTGCACACCGCCCGCTCGCGCAACGACCAGGTCGCGCTGGATGTGCGGATGTGGCTGCGCGACGAGATCATCGAGTTCGGCCGCGAGCTGCGGGATTTGCAGCGCGCGCTCGTCGAGCTGGGGGCGGCCAATGCTGCGGTCATCATCCCCGGATACACGCATGTGCAGCGAGCCCAGCCGGTTTACTTCGCGCATCACTTGCTGGCCTATGTCGAGATGTTGGATCGCGATTACGGCCGGCTGCTGGATTGCTTCGCCCGCGTGAACGTGTGTCCGCTGGGCAGTGGTGCGATTGCGGGCTCGACGCTCCCGCTGGACCGCGAGTTTGTGGCGAAGGAGCTGGCCTTTGTGGATGCGCAGGGCCGGCCGCTGGTGACGCAGAACTCGATGGACGCGGTGAGTGACCGCGATTTCGCGATTGAGTTTTGTTCGCTCGCCGCGCTCGTCGCGATGCACCTGTCGCGCCTGTCCGAGGACGTGATTCTCTGGGCCAGCAGCGAGTTCAACTTTATCAAGATCGCCGACGCCTACACCACGGGCTCGTCGCTGATGCCACAGAAGAAAAATCCCGACATCGCCGAGCTTACGCGCGGCAAGACGGGGCGTGTTTACGGCAATCTCGTCGCGCTGCTCACGTTGTTGAAGGGCCTGCCGATGACTTACAACCGCGACTTGCAGGAGGACAAGGAGCGGCTCTTCGACACCGTGGACACGGTGCGTGCCAGCACACGGCTCACGGCGGCGATGCTGCGGCACACGAGCGTGAACACGGCGGTCTGCGCTGCCGCTGCGAGTGACTCTGCGCTGCTGGCGACGGATCTCGCAGATTATCTCGTGCGGAAGGGGATGCCGTTCCGCCACGCGCACCACGCAGTTGGCGCGGCGGTGGCGCTCGCGGAGAAACTGGGCAGGCCGCTCGGTGAACTCACGGCGAACGAGCTGGCCTCAGTGAACGCGGCTTTCGGTGCGGACGCGAAAGATTCCTTCAACCTCGGTCAGGCGATGGCGCGGCGCAACCTCACCGGCGCGCCCGGCACGAAGGAAGTTGCGAAGCAGCTCGCGCGCTGGAAGAAGGTGCTGAAGTAGTCGTCACGGGCCCCGCTTGCCTTTGATGCTCGCGTAAGCTTCGAGCGCAACTTCGCGAGCGGTGGCGTGGTTCACGATTGGTTCGGGGTAGTTTATCCCGAGCTTCACACCGGCACTGGCGAGCACGTTGGCCGGGGCTTTTGCCGGCTGGTGTATCCACGCCGCAGGCAGGCGGGCCAGCTCCGGGCACCATTGGCGCACGTAGTCGCCGTGGGGGTCGAACTTCTCGCCCTGGCTCACCGGGTTGAAAACGCGGAAATAAGGTGCGGCATCCGCCCCGCAACCCGAGGTCCACTGCCAGCCCAGTGTGTTGCTGGCGAGGTCCGCATCCACGAGCGTGTCCCAGAACCACCGCGCGCCGGCCTGCCAAGGCATCCGCAGATCCTTCACGAGAAAACTGGCGACGACCATGCGCACGCGGTTGTGCATCCAGCCCGTCGCCCACAGCTCGCGCATCCCGGCATCCACGAGCGGATAGCCCGTCTGGCCGCGTTGCCACGCCCGCAGCGCAGCGGCATCGTCCTGCCACGGAAAGTGTTTGAACTCCGCGCGTAACGGTTCCGTGGGCGTATGGGGGAAATGGTGGAGGAGATGATGGGCGAACTCGCGCCACCCAAGCTCTGCGACAAACTGCGAATCCCGCCAGCTGGCCAGCCGCGCGTCCACCGCTCCGGTCGCCTTCAGCGCGTGCCAGACTTGGCGCGGACTCAGTTCGCCGAAATGCAAGTGCGGCGAGAGTCGGGACGTGCCCGTGAGATCGGGACGGTTGCGATTCTCGGTGTAGCCGGAAAACGCGTCCGCACAGAATCGTCGCAGGGCGGCCTGCGCACCGGTTTCGCCCGGCGTCCAAGCGGTGTGGAGCCCGCCCGCCCAATCGGGCCGGGGTTTGAGTTGGAGGGCGGCCAGCGCCAGCGATTTTGGCCAGTGGCCCGGGGTGGGCAAATGTTTGGGTGCGGGGAGGGGAGTTTCAGGCTCTGGCATGGTCAGGCAGTGCCGCCAAAACGGCGTGAAGACCTGGAAGGGTTTGCCACTTTGGTTCGCGACAGTCCAAGGCTCGTGCAGGAGGGCGCTGTTGAAGCTCAACGCGGCCAGACCGGCCGCCCGGAGTTGGGCCTTGATCTGCGTGTCCCGGGTAGTGATCGCCGGTTCGTAACAACGGTTCCAGTAAACGGCCTCTGCGCCGGTTTCACGAGCTAGGGTGAGCAGTTCGGCGAGACATTCCCCGTGCCGGATGACCAGTCGCGAGCCGTGCCGGTCCAGTTCGGCGGCAAAAGCGGCTAGCGAATGGTGAAGCCACCAACGGCTGGCTCCCCCGGGAGCCCAATCGCCATGATCCGCTGGCGACCAGATGAAAACGGGGATCACCGGCCCGCCCCGCCGGAGCGCCGCCGTCAACGCCGGCTGGTCTGCCAGGCGCAGGTCGTGCCGCAGCCAGACCAGGCATGTGCCTTTACTCATGGGGGCGGAATATGGGGTGGGCCAAAGCGAATGCAACCGCCTTACGGTGAGCCGCTACCATCTATGCCCGGCTCGGGTTGTCAGAGGGTGACCTAGCTCCTCGGCAAAGTGGCTGAGTTGGATCACTGGTTTCCCCGGGTGAGATCCGCCGTGTCCGCGCTGAGACGGATCTGAATTTCCACATTTGCAGCCGGGACGGCTCCTGCCACTTTCCCGCCATGAATCCATCGGCTTTTCTGCTCCTCCTGTTTTCGTGCCTGCTCGTTCCGCTTGCCGCCGCCGAACGCAAACCCAACGTCGTGCTCATCCTCATCGACGACTTCGGCTACGAGTGCGTCACGGCCAACGGCGGCGAGAGTTACCAGACACCCGTGATGGACCGGCTCGCGGCGACCGGTGTGCGCTTCGAGCAATGCCACGTCCAACCGCTTTGCACGCCGACGCGCGTGCAGCTCATGACCGGCCTGAGCAACCGCCGCAACTACACGCGCTTCGGCCATCTCGACCCGTCGCAAAAGACATTTGGCAATCTCCTCAAGGGTGCCGGCTACGCCACATGCATCACGGGCAAATGGCAGTTGAGCAACGGCTTCGAGGGGCCGGCGCATTTCGGCTTCGACGAATACGCGCTCTGGCAGCTCACACGCCGGCCCGGCCGCTACAAGAACCCCGGTCTCGAAATCAACGGCCAGATCCGCGACTACACGAAGAACGAATACGGCCCGGACCTCGTGAGTGATTACGCGCTCGACTTCATCACTCGTAAAAAAGACCAGCCCTTCTTCCTCTACTACCCAATGATGCTCACGCACGCGCCGTATGACGCCACGCCCGACAGCCCGGACTATCTCGAAGCCAAGGCGGGCAAGGGCAAGGCCAAAGCCGCCGGGCCCCTCGGCCACTTCCCTGACATGGTCGCCTACACCGACAAGCTCATCGGCAAACTCGTCGCCAAGCTCGAGGAACTGAAACTCCGCGACAACACCGTCCTCCTCATCCTCGGCGACAACGGCACCGGTCGCGGCACGCCCTCGAAGTTCCAAGGCCGCAACGTGGTTGGCGGCAAGGGCACGACCACGATGTGGGGCACGCACGTGCCGGCAATTGGCAACTGGCCCGGCCACTTCGCCAGCGGGAAGGTTTACGGCGACCTGATCGATGCGACGGATTTTCTCCCGACGATTTGCGCGGCCACCGGCGTGTCCGTGCCGGCAGAGCTGAAGCTCGACGGCCGCAGTTTTCTGCCACAGTTGCGCGGCGAACCGGGCAGCCCGCGCGACTGGCTCTACGCGTGGTATAACCCCAGCGGCGGCGCGAAGGCCAAGGCCGAGTTCGCCCACGATGCCGCGTTCAAGCTCTACACCGACGGTCGCTTCTACGCCGTGGCCAAGGATGATCTGGAAAAATCCCCGCTCGCCGACACCGTGCTCACCGCCGAGGCCAAGGCGGCGAAGGCAAAGCTGCAAGCCGCGCTGAACCAATTCGCCGGCCCGCGTCCCGAGTTCTTCGCGAAACAGACGCAGCCCTTTGGCGGCGAGACCGGCGAAGATCCCGAGGGCAACAAGGTTTCCCCACCCGCCAGCAAAAAAGGCGCGCCAGCTCCCGAACCACCCGCGAAACAAACTGACCCGCGCTCTGCCCGCTTCGACGAACGGGACCTGAACCGCGACGGCAAACTGAGCCTGGAGGAGTTCATCGCGACGGCTGCCGACAAGGCCGGGGCCAAGGCCCGCTTCGAACAATTCGATCTCAACAAGGATGGCTTCATCACGCGCGAGGAATTCCTGAAGCAGGGCAAGAAGTAGTAACCGCCCCACCGGAAAACATCGGGGCTTGTCCAGCTTTCACGCCCCGACCCTCCGCCGTGCGATGCTCAATTTATCTCGCCGCCTTTGGCACCGGAATTAAGCTGTTCGCGCTCGTGATGAAAACGCCCCCGGGCCCGAGGTTTTTCCGGTGGATTACCAGATCGCACATTTGCACGCAGCGGACTTCGACGGCGATGGCTTGAACGACTTGCTCGTGGTCAACAACGCGCGCTCAAAAATCACGATCCTCTACAATCGCACCGGCAAGCCCGCCGCGCCCAAGGCCGTGCCACCCACCGCCCGACGCGATGTCAATGAACTGCCGCCCGACGCGCGTTTCCGCATCGACTCCATCGCGTCCGAGAAACGCATCACGTCGCTTGTCGTCGCGGACTTGAACGGCGATGGCCGGCCCGACCTCGCTTACTACGGTGAGCCCAAGGAACTGCTCATACAGCTCAACCTCGGCAAAGGAACGTGGGCCGCACCACGCCGCATCGCGATTGATGACGCGCAGCTCACGCAGAACGCGCTCGTCACCGGCGACCTCAACGGTGACAAGCTCACCGACCTCATCCTGCTGGCCGAGACGCACATCTGGGTGCTCTATCAGAAGCCCGACCACACGTTCGCCGAGCCGGAGAAGATTCCCTTCACCGGCAACGTGAAGGCCGTGCAGGTGCTCGACATTGACGGTGATGGGCGGGACGACTTGCTGCTCGTGAACTGGGAGGACAAGAACCCGTTCCGCTTCCGCCTGCAAAACGCCGCCGGCCGGCTCGGATCGGAGGTTCATTTCCCCTTTCCGCAAATCCGCTCGTTCTGGGCGGAGGACCTCGATGGCGACCGCAAGATGGAGCTGCTCACCATCGCCATGCAGTCGGGGCGCGCGCAGGTTTCCAACTTCATCCAGAAGCCCGCCGAGCCGTTCGTCGGAGCGCTCAAGCAGGGCCAGCTCCAAATCCTCCCGCTCAACCGCACGGACAAGGCACGCCGCGGCACCGTCTGGGCCGACGTGAATGGCGACGGCCTCACGGACCTCCTCGTCGCCGAGCCGGACAGTGGCCAGCTCAGTGTTTATCTGCAGCAGAAGGACGGCACGCTTGGCCCCGCGAAGAAATTCCCCACGCTCACCGGCGTCACCGAACTCGCCGTCGCGGATTGGGACGGCGACGGGCAGACGGAGGTCTTTGTGTTGAGTGCGGACGAACGGCAACTCGGTGTGAGCAAGATTGAGGCGAACGGCCGTATCGCGTTTCCGAAAACTGTCGCGCTCGAAGGCCGTCCGCTCGCCATGACCGTAGGCGCGCTCGTGCCTGGCGCGAAGCCCACGCTCGCCGTCATCGTGGACAACGACGGCAAACGCTCGCTCGTCACGCAGCAGGCTGGCGCGCCGGCGCGCACGCAGAAGCTTGCCGAGTCGTTCAAGTCCAACCCCAGCGCGTTGTTTCTTCACGATGCCGACCAGGACGGCACGCCCGACCTCGTGGTGCTCACGCCCTACGAAAAGATCAAGGTGTTGCTCGGCGTCGCGGGCAAGGACTTCATCGAGGTGGACGTGACGCCACCGGGCGGCACGATGGAGCAGCCTTGGTTCAGTCTCGCGGACGTGGACGGCGACGGAAAAGCCGAGCTGCTCCTGCCGCAAAAGAATTTCCTCCGCGCGGTCGTCCTCCAACACGACAGCAAATCCGGCGACGCGAAACCCACCGGTTCCTTCGTCGTGAAAGACCAGATCAACGGCGCGGCCAGCAACTCGCGGCTCGTCGGCGCGGCCTCGCTCGCCAACGGCGGCAAGTCGCCGCTGCTCTTCCTGCTCGACGCCGAGCGCAAGCAGCTCTCCGTGGCCGAGCGCGACGCGGCGGGCGTGTGGCAAATCGCACGCAGCCTGCCGTTGCCCGTCGCGGACTTCACCGGCCTACGGGCGGTGGCGCTCGGCACGAAGGAGCCGAACGCGCTGGCTTTGCTCGGCCTCAACTCCGCCGCGTGGCTGGCCTTCAGCGGCCAAGTTTGGGAAATCCGCGAGCTCGACGGCTACGAGACGCCCATCAAGGACGGCCGTCTCACCGATGTCGTGACGGGCGACCTGAACCAAGACGGTCGCAAGGACCTGGTTTTCTTGGAGACCGCGAAGAACCACCTCGACATCGTCACGTTCGAGAAAGGCTCCAAGCTCGTCCCGGCCAACCGCTGGCAGGTCTTCGAGGAGCGCACCTTCCGCAACCGCCGCAGCGACGCTCCCGAACCGCGCGAGGCGCTCATCGCCGACGTGACCGGCGACGGCAAGAACGACCTCATCATCCTCGTCCACGACCGCATCCTCGTGTATCCGCAGGAATGACGTGCAGGACAGCGCGTCTCGCCTGTCCTTCTGATTTTTAGGAGTTGCTCATGGAGTGGCTTTCAAGTGGCGGCAGGCTGGAAACACTGCCCTACATTGAATCACTCCCTCCTAGCCACCATCTATCCTCTGCGTCCATGAACCGCCTTCGCTCATCAATCCTGCCTGGTTCACTCACGCTGGTTTTGTTTGGCGCGCTGGTCGTCGCGGCGGCGGAGTCGAAAGCCCCCGCGAAGAAAGCCGGCCCGCCACCGACACCGTGGTCCTTCCTCTCGCTCCGCGAAACTTCCCTGCCCAAAGTTCGCGACGCCAAGTGGCCGCAAACTCGACTCGATCATTTCCTCCTCGCGAAGATGGACAAGGCGGGCGTGAAACCCGCTCCTCCCGCCGACCCGCGCGCGCTCATTCGCCGCCTCCACTTCGACCTCACTGGCCTGCCGCCTACGCCCGACGAAGTCGCGACATTCGTCCGCGAGTGTTCCTCCGCCGGCAATCGCCAGTCGGCAATCACCAATGCGGTGAACAAGCTTCTCGCCTCCCCCCACTACGGCGAGCGCTACGCCCGCTACTGGCTCGACCTCGCGCGTTACGTGGACGAGACCGCTTCGTGGCTCGAGAAGACCAGCGGCGCCCATCTCTACCGCGACTGGGTGATCAAGGCCTTCAACGACGACATGCCTTACGACCAGTTCGTCATGCGGCAGCTCGCCACCGACCAGATGGGCCTGCCGCCCGAGGACCGCCACGCGCTCGCCTTCCTCGGCCTCGCGCCCACTTACTGGAAGGAACTCCAGCTCCCACCCGACATCATCAAGGGCACTGTTGCCGACGAATGGGAGGAGCACGTGGACACTCTCAGCCGCACGTTCCTCGGCCTCACGCTCGCCTGCGCGCGCTGCCACGACCACAAGTCCGACCCCATCACCGCCGCCGACTACTACGGCATCGCCGGCGTCTTCGCGAGCGTGCGCCACGCCGAGGTGCCCACGATGGGCGACCAGTTCTGGCTGCCCGTGAAAAAAGCCCGCGAGTCCGTCGCCGCGCTCGAAAAGGAACGCGACGAGTTGAAAAAGAAAAAGCCCGCGCCCGCCGACCTCACCAATCAAGTCGCCGTCATCGAGCAGAAAATCTCCGACCTCAAAACCAAGACGCCGCACTTCAACATGGCGATGGCCACCGCCGTCGAGGACGCCGCGCTCTTCGTCATCCCCGCCGGCAACAACAAAGGCACTGTGCTCGACTTCAAGCCGGGCCAGGCGCGCGACCTCGAACTCATGAAGCGCGGCGATCCGAACAACACCGGCGACGTCGTCCCCCGGCGCTTCCTTGCCGCCTTCCCCGAGAAGGACGGCCAGCCACGTCGCTTCACCACCGGCAGCGGACGGCTCGAGCTTGCACAGGCCCTCGTGCAGGAAGCCGCGCCGCTCACCGCGCGCGTCATCGTGAACCGCGTTTGGAAGTATCACTTCGGTCGCGGCATCGTGGATACGCCGAGCGAGTTCGGTCTTAGTGGCGACGCCCCGTCGCACCCCGAGTTGCTCGACGATCTCACCGCGCGCTTCATCAAGAACGGCTGGTCCATCAAGTGGCTGCACCGCGAAATCCTCCTCTCCGCCGCGTGGCAGCAAAGCTCCCTCGCGCCCGACTCCGAGAAGCGCGACCCGGAGAACAAGCTCTTCGCCCGCATGCCCCGCCGTCGGCTCGACTTCGAGGCGTGGCGCGACACCACGCTCGCCGCCGCCGGCACGCTGGACCGCAGCTTCGGCGGCGTCGCCACGCCGCTCACGTCCGACAAGAACCTCCGCCGCACGCTCTACGGCACCGTGAATCGCCACGAGCTGGAGCCGATGCTGCGCATCCACGACTTCCCCGACCCCGCCGCCCACAGCGCCTCCCGCACCGAGACCGCCACCGCGCTGCAAATGCTCTTTTCGCTGAACAGCCCCTTCCTCCTCGCCCAAGCCGACGCTTTCGCCACGCGCCTGGAGAAGGAAGCCGGCCCCGCCCTGAACGACCGCATCACCCGCGCCCACGCCATCCTCTTCCAACGCCTGCCCACTGCGAAGGAACTCGCCATGGCCACCCGTTTCCTCGCCGGCCGCGAGACCGACAAGAAAGTGTGGTCCGAATACGCCCAGGCCCTGCTCGCCAGCAACGAAACCCAGTTTGTGGATTGAGGGATGAGAACCAATCCACACAATTTCTGCACGGAGCTCTAATGAACCGAATGACTCTACGCAACGAACGAAGGTTTTGGCACTTATGCAGGCTGCTGCTGACACCCGTAGCTCTGTTCTGCTTCCTTATCTGCGCTGTCGCCTCCACGGCATCTGTTTGCGGCGAAGAGTGTGTTTTTTTAAATGGTCGGGCAATTGCTGGGTGGCACGGTGCTATGGTCGCCTTTTCATTTACGCTTTGGATGATCCCAAGCTTCACAGCAATTGCAGCTGCGGTCTTGTTCGTAGATCGACGAGTGTTACCTTGGCTGTGGAAACGAGTTTCACACGTGCTGTTCTGGAGACAAAGGCAATGAACTCGGTGCAGGCGAACGTTTTTTCCCGATGAACATGGAACTTCCTATCTCCCGCCGCGCCGCCATCGCCCGCTTTGGTGGTGGCCTGGGCTCGCTCGGCTTGCTGGCGTCGCTGCCGGGTGTGGCGACGGCGTTGCCGAATGCCGCGTCGTCCATGCGCGCCTTGCCGCACTTCCGGCCGCGCGCCAAGCGGGTCATCCACCTGTTCATGAACGGCGGCCCGTTCGGCCCGGATTTCTTCGACCCCAAGCCGGACCTGACCAAGTTCGCCGGGCAGCGGCCCGAGGGCGCGGACTTGCGCACGGAGCGGCCTACCGGCGGGCTGCTGCCGGTGCCGTTCAAGTTCTCCAATCACGGCAAGTCCGGCCTGCCCGTCAGTGATCTGCTCCCGCTCACCGCGCAGTTCGCCGATGACCTCTGCGTCCTGCGCAGCGTTTACACGGACAACCCGAACCACGGCCCCGCGTTGCTGCTGATGAACAACGGCACGATGACGCCGCGCGTGCCCGCGATGGGCGCGTGGTGCAGCTACGGCCTCGGCACGGAGAACGCCAACCTCCCGAGCTACGTCGTGCTCTGCCCCGGCCGGCCCGTGCGGTTTTCCATCCTTTGGACGAGCGCGTTCCTGCCGTCGCAGCACGGCGGCAGCTACATCAACCACTCGAACCTCGACCCCAAGGCGATGATCCCGTGGCTGCACAACCCGCGCACCGCGCCGGACGAGCAGCGCAAGCAGCTCGACCTTCTGGCCGAGATGAACCGCGAGCACCTGGCCTCGCGCGGCGGGGCGGACGCAGCATTGCAGGGCCGCATCGAGGCGATGGAGACGGCCTACCGGATGCAGTTCGCTGCGACGGACGCCTTCGACATTACGCGCGAGCCGGCGGCGGTGCGCGAGACTTACGGCAAGGGCCACTTCGCCAACGGCTGCCTCATGGCGCGGCGCCTGGCGGAGCGCGGCGTGCGCTTCATCCAAGTTTATTACGGCAACGGCCAGCCGTGGGACACGCACTCGAAGCACGACGAATCAACGCGCAATCTCGGCAAGGACATTGACCGCCCCATCGCCGCGTTGCTCGGCGACTTGAAGCAACGCGGCCTGCTCGAAGACACGCTGGTCGTCTGGGGCGGTGAGTTCGGGCGCACGCCGGTGAGCGAGAACGGCAACGGTCGCGACCACAATCCGCACGGCTTCTGCATGTTCCTCGCCGGCGGCGGTGCGAAGGGCGGCATGAGCTACGGCGCGACCGACAGCTTCGGTTTCAAGGCCGTCGAGAACCGCATGCATATCCACGACCTGCACGCGACGCTGCTGCACCTGCTGGGCGTGGATCACGAGCGGTTGACCTTCCGGTATGCCGGCCGCGACTTCCGCCTGACGGATGTGCATGGGAATGTAGCCAAGGAGATTTTGGCTTAACGGCACGACGTGCTTCCCGCAGGCTGCATCCGTGAAGCGCAGCGAACTCCTCTTGGTTGGCGCAGTCCTGACGTGCGCGTTGTTGGTTGTAATCGGCTTGATGGCGCGCCGCTACTCGACGGCTGCGGCGATGACCACAACCATGCACGTGGAATCGTATAATCCCGGCGTGGACACGATCGGCTGGGTAAGTGTTGATGGAGTGAAACGTCCCTTTGCGGTAAGCGGGCCGACCAACTTCATGGTGAGCGGGCGGTTGTTGAGTTTCCGCATCGAGAAGGTTGGTGGAACCAACAGTCTCGACGTGTCAATGCAATGGGACGGGCAACTCCACGACCGAATATTAGCGCCCGAGTGGGTCGAAGGCTTCGTCTCCTGCTCGAATCACTGGAAAAGCGATTTGATACTCACACGGCTCCCGCCTTGGATTAACAGCGAGATGCGGTGGAGTCCATGAGTCTGCGCAGCAGTCCACGATTGCTTAACTCCACCATGCCCGCCATCGAAGTCCACGGCCTGACAAAGGCTTTCCGCACTTACAAGAAGCAGCCCGGCTTCCGGGGCGCGGTGCGTGGGCTGTTCAAGCGCGAGTATGAGCAGACGCTCGCGGCGCGCGAGGTGAGCTTCAAAGTCGAGGAGGGCGAACTGGTCGGCTTCCTCGGGCCGAACGGCGCGGGCAAGACCACGACGCTCAAGATGCTCGCGGGTTTGCTCTACCCGACCAGCGGCACGGCGAACGTGCTCGGCTACGTGCCGTGGGAGCGTGCGGATGGTTATCGGCGGCAATTCGCGCTGCTGCTTGGCCAGAAGAACCAGCTCTGGTGGGACTTACCGGCGCGCGAATCGCTGGAGTTGAACGCGAAGATTTATGGCATCGAGCGCGGCGTGTTCGAGCGGACCGTCAGCGAGTTGACCGAATTGCTCGACGTGAAGGACAAGCTCAACGTCATGGTGCGCGAGCTGTCGCTGGGTGAGCGGATGAAGATGGAGTTGACCGCCGCACTACTACACCAGCCCAAGGTGCTTTACCTCGACGAGCCGACCATCGGCCTCGACGTGGTGTCGCAGAAGAAGGTCCGCGAGTTCCTACGCCACCACAACGCCACGCGCAAGACGACCATCCTGCTCACGAGTCATTACATGACGGACATCCAGGAGCTGTGCCAGCGCGTCATCATCATCGACAAGGGCACGATTTTCTTCGATGGCCGGTTGAGCGAAGTGATCGACCGGTTCGCGGATTTCAAGCTGGTGACGATTGAGTGCGAGCCGGGTCCGGAGCGCTCGGCGGAATCGCTCGCACAGTATGGCGAAGTGGTGGAGCGCGCCGTCGGCACGGTGAAGCTCAAGGTGAAGCGCGACCGCGTGGTGCCGGTGTGCAAGGCGCTGTTCGACGCACTGCCCGTGCGCGACATCGACATTCAAGAGGTGCCGATCGAGGACATCATCCGGGAGCTGTTCGCGCGGAAGGGCGGATAGTCACACGAGCTCTAGTGCAGCCGCCCACGCGAGACGGTTTGCATGGGCAATTACCGAATGCGATGCCCCGCCCTTGCCCGGCGCACCAGTCTAATCGCGCCGTCCGACTGATTTGAGCGCCCGACCGTAAGTTGGATGCGATGGGGTTTTCGATAAAATCTCCGCTTGCAAAGCGGTTCGAATCCCTTCGCTCGCTCCAATCTCTCTTTTCAGGGTCCGGGCGCGGCTATTCTCGCAGTTTGCAATGGCAAGGCTCCGTGTGGACCTACGGGCGGTTTATTTTGCCTTCCCAAAGCAGCGCACTACACCATCGAGGCTGGACACATAAAGCCGCCCCTGTGCCACGACCATACCGTCCCAGACGGGCGGGCTGGCGAGGTTCAGGCCGGCGCCTTGCTTGCCGTCCTCGACCGACACGGACCAGAGCATCGCGCCACGTTTGCCTTCAAGCGCGTCGTCCTGTTCCTGAAGTTGCTGAAGAATGCTTTTGTCCTTCGCAGCGAGGCGCTCAAAGGCATATTCCTCGTCCACCAAATCCTCCGCGCCGCTCACGAAGAGCGTCTTGCCGGCCATCGTCATCGCGCGCGTGATGATCGGAACGTAACGCTGCCAGTCGTTTTGCACGAAGGTGCCTTTCTGCGCGGGAGCCGGGGCGGGCTGGCCGGGCTGGGCCGGATTGGCAGGCGCGGCGGCAGCAGCTTTCGCGGCGGCTGTCTTGCCTTTGACATTCCCTGCGACGACTGCCGCTGGGGCGCTGGGAGCGCGCCGGAACCAGAGCGCGGCACCGCTGCGGCCTTTGCCGGTCTCAACACCGGGACCGGAAATGCCGTGGTTGTTCCCCGCTTCGTCGCGGGCATCGCCTTTGTCGAACGAGGAAAAAAGAACCAGGGTCTTGTCCGTCTTCACTGTCGGGTCGGCCAAACGGGCCTGCACTTCCGTCGGTGAAAGGGCGCGCGAGTAAATGGCGAACTGGTCCATCATGCCGGTGTAGGGTGCGGTGAGCGTCTCGCCCGCGAGGTTGTTGTTGCCATCGCCGCCGAGGCGCAGCGGTTGCTTGGGCTGCGCAGCGACGAACTCGGATTTCGCCTGCGCGACGATCTGTCCATCGGCGTAGAGCTTCATGGTCTTGTCTGCCTCAAGCACGCCGACAAGGTGATGCCAGCCTTCCAGCAAGGGTGCGTTTGCGCTCGCGCGAGCGTGGGTGGACCCGCTGTTGATGACGAAGGAAGGCTTGCCTTCAATGAGGACAATGCCGGCGCCGTTCTGCGGGCCGCCGTGGCTGATGAGCACGCCGTCCTTGCCATCGGGTAGGGCCCAGATTTCCAGCGTGAAGGGCTTGCCGGCGATATTGATCTTCTCGGTCTGAGCGTAAGTCACGACGAGCGGTTGCGCGCCGGTGGTGGCAGCGGCAGCGACGGCTTTGCCTTTCTGCTTGCCAGCGTTTGCGCCCTGCCCCAGGTCAGGCGTCACGTTTGGCGCTTCCTTGGGCTGGCGCATGAGCTGGTGCTCCATCGTGGTGGTCCACTTGAAATACTGCGCCTCACGTCCGTAGGAATACACGTTCTTGTCGTCGTGGACGAGGATGCGGCCCGAGGGCGTGTATTTGCCGGCCTGATAATACCCGTTGTGTCCACCCGCGAAGCTTTTCCCGTAAACCCAGTAGCTGCGGTGGAACCACGAGTCATCCAGAAAGCCCATCGGCGCGAAGAGATGCGCGCCCTCGCCCTTCTGCGCCGCGCCCTGCTCGATGGCGTTGTTGCTCACCGGCCCGATGTCCACGCGCTTGCCATCGGCGGCAATCTTCTGAGTGCGGAGATAGGTCCATTTCCCGTCACTGCTGAGGATGTCGTTCAAGCCCACGGGCATTTGCAACGTCTTGTGCCGGTCGTTGAAGTCACCGCCCGTCTCGGGGTCGATGTGGTTGTAGGTCTGCTCCGCGACCAACGCGCCGGTCTTGGCGTCGAGCTTCACGAAGCGCAGGCCGTTGTCGAGGAACACGCTGCGGCCGGCGACGAGGCTGACCTGGCCGTTCTCGACGAGCACGCTGCCATGCACTGGCCAGACGCTCTCGACCTGTTCCAACGCGCAGTGTCGGCGGTCCCCGGGCGCAGCGTGATACTCCCAGACCAGTGCGCCATCGCTCGCGCGGAGGCAGTAAACCACACCGTCCATCCCGCCGAAGTAAACGCGGCCTTGCCAGTAGGTCGGCGGCGAATCCACGCGCCCGCCCGCGATGAAATGCCAGAGCTGACGGCCCGTAGCGTGATCCAGCGCGTGCAACGTGTGCGCGTCCACCTGCGCAACGAAGACCTTGCCCGCCGCGATGGTGAGCGTGGAGAGCGGGCCGCCGAGCTTGAGTTCCCAGGTCTTGGACAAGTCCTCGGACAACGCCTGGTTGCTGTAGCCGGAGCGTTTGTTGTCGTGCCGATAAGTGGGCCAGTCCTTTGCGTCGGCCTCGGCTTCGAGCGGTGAATTGTAAGCCGGTCCTTTGACGAGGCGCGTGGCCTCGGCGCGGATCGGATGCGGCGAGCCCGCGCCGCCAGCCATCGCGTTGAGGCCGTCGAGTTTCGCCTCGGGGTAGCAGGCGCAGTTGTGCGGGCCGGCGTAGGTGAGGCCGTTGCACGGCATCACGCCGTAGAGGCACGCGCCGCGCACCCAGTGATTCAAGTCCCAGTGCTGCTTGTTGATGTCCACGTATTCGATGCCGGTGCGGGACGGAATGAGAAAATTCTCCGTGGCCTTGGCGATGTAGCAGCGATGGTGGAACCAATACGTCCCGTCCGGCACGTCGGGCGAGAATTGCTTCTTCACCTCGCCGGTGCGCAGGTCGCGGCCCTTGAACTCGCCCTTTTGGTTCCCTTGCAATGTGCCCGCGTTCCACACGAGGCCGCCCGCGACAATCAAATCCTCCGGCGAGCGATAGCCGGACTTCTCGTGCGTGTCCTGCCAGAGCACCTTGCCCGTCTCGGCGTCCACGCCGCGCTGCGCGCCGTCGCCGCCCGCATAGAGGATGGTCTTGCCGGAGAGGACCACGCGCGGTGCGTAGTTGAATTCAAAGAGCGAACGCTTCGTGGCCTTCTCGCTCGCCCAACGCTGCGTGCCGCTCGTGGGGTCGAGGCACACAATGGAATCGCCGTTGTGATACACTAACCGCTCGCCGTCGCACGCGATGGTGATGGGTGCGATCTTTTGATCGGCCTTACGCCAGAGCAACTTGCCGGTCTTCGCGTCGAACGCCGCGAGATCGCGCGGTTTCTGGTCCCAATTGTATTCGTTTACCACGCGGCCCTGGTCGCTCTGCTGCTTCACGGCGAAGTCCTCCAGCACCCACGGGCGCGGGTTGATGAGCGCGTAGATCACGCCGTTGGCTTGCACAAATTCCTCCGCGCCACGCGAGCCTTCGCACGTGAAGAGCGTCTGGCCCGTCGCGCCGTCGAGACAACTGATCGGCGCCTCGATGCCCAGCGTGACGAAGACGCGGTCGCCATCGCCGACGAGCCGGCGCGTGAGCTGCGTGGGGCCGGACTTGAGCGGCCAGAGATGCGTGTTCCACGACGCGATGGGCTGCTTCCAGAGGATCGTGCCGTTGAAGGCATCACGCGCAATCAGGTTCCACTTGGCCGGCAGCAGGATCGAGATGCGCGAGCCTTCGTCCATGATGTAGAAGAGCCGGCCGCCGGAGGACACCTGTGCGCTGAGGCTGCTCATGCGGTCGTGATGGCGCGACCAGCGCGGCGAGCCGACCCACTGGAGCCGCTCGGGCGGTGCGACCACCTTGTCCTTCGAGGTGGCGTTGCCCTTCGCGTCGTAGAAGTAGTGCGTCCACTCGTCGAGGTTGGCGTCCTTGGGCTTGACGGTTTTCTGCCACTGGCCACCGGACTTGGTGAGCAGCACGCCGTTGGGCACCAGCACGCGGAGCACCTCGACCTGCGGCACGCTGCCGAGGTTCTCGGCCACGAGCAAGTTCACGAGATTGTCAATGAACGGCAACTGCGCGCCGGTGAACGACTCGACGCTGACGGGGCCGTATTTGCCCTCTGCGAAAATCGCCTCGCGCGCGGCGACCACCTTCTTTGCGTCCGCGTCCAACGCGACGACCTGATAGCTGTTGTTCGCCCGCAACGCGCTGGTCAACGCGGCGTCGCCGAGGCCGAGCTGGACGACGAGCCCGCCCTTCACGCCGGCGGTCTGGAGAATCTTCTGCGCGTCATCGGCTGGCGCGGCGACGGAAAGCAGCGAGGAGACCAGTAGCAGCGTGAGCACGACGCCCGCCTGCTCCCTCGCCCCCAGCGGAGGAGAGGGCCGGGGTGAGGGGGTTGGGCGCAACCGGGTGGCAGCCCGCGCGCGGATGGAGATGGAGAAGCGAAGTGAGTTCATGGCTGACGGTGCGGGCAGTATGCGAAAGTCTGGGACCGATGCAATGCGGCAACAGACGCGGGGGAGGCGGGGGGAGTTACTGAACCAGCGTGCTCAAGGCAAAGTGACTGGTCGCGTCTTGATACAATCACTCGGGCATTACCTGTTCTTTCAGCTCATAATTCAAGTAGTCAAACCCTTCGGCTAACATCACATCCTCAACGCGTATCGATATTGGTTCGTTATCTTCATCAACGACCGTGAGGTAGGAACGACCTTCGTGTTCCAGGTTCAGCAAGGCGCAGGAGATGGTAACGTAATCGAGTTCATCCAAACCCTCGACTTCAAACGGTTCGCTACACCCAGAAACCCAGAAACAAAAACGCCACAATTCAGGCGCATACTCCCCAGTCGTAGGGTCAGGCTGGTCTCGATGGGTCCAGACAGCATCGTAATCGTTCGATATTTCCAGCATCTGGTCATTGAGCAGCCGGGCTGCGACGATGTGACGGTTGTTTACAAAGAAACTGCGGTGATCCACCGACCGATACTCGCTGAAACGAATGCATTCATCCTCAGGTTGATGCGCTTCGATCCATCGCTCTCGCTCGTCTGTTGCGATGGTGAAGGTGACGGGTTTGGAAGCGCCTCGAAGATGAAGTTGAAGGTCTGATATTTTCATGAGTCGCAATCAGCCAGAAAACAAGGGGCAACATCCGTCGCAGCCCATCCCATCCAGCCAGCGCACCCTGTTCCGAACCCCGCCCGCTGTCGAGCCTCCGGCGCGCGTTTTGGACTGCGGTGGCAAGCGGAGCGCGACACCGCTTTCCCGTCCTGCGGAGCGGTGGCCAACAGCCGTGTGCGGTTTCACGTTCCGCTCCGCAGGAAGCCAAAGCGCCGTCGCCGCTGCGCTCTGCCGGCGCAGGCCAAGACTACTTCAGCCAGCTCGCCACGCTCTCGTTGGCCCAGATGTCCTCAACCTTCTGGCGCGTGCGGACGACGGCGGATTGTTTGCCGTGGACCAGCACTTCGGTCGGGAGGGAACGCGAGTTGTAGTTCGAGCCCATGACGGAGCCGTAGGCACCGGCGCTCAGGAGTGCGAGGCAGTCGCCTTCGCCGACCTTCGGCAGCGGGCGGTCCTTGCAGAAGTAGTCGCCGCTTTCGCAGATGGGGCCGACGACATCGGAGCTGATGGTCGCGCCACCCTGCTTCGTGAGCGGGATAATCTCGTGATAGCTGTCGTAGAAGGCTGGGCGGATGAGGTCGTTCATCGCGGCATCCACGATGACGAAGTTCTTTTTGCCGGTCTTCTTCACATACTCGACGCGCGTGATGAGGATGCCGGCGTTGCCGACGATGAAGCGGCCCGGCTCGATGAGGATGCGCAGGCCCAGCGGCTTGAGCAGCGGCACGACGCGCGCGGCGTAGGTGGCGGGCGTGAGGATGTCCTTCGCAGCGGCGGACTGCCACCACTTGGCGTCGCTGCTGGCGAGGGCGGGGTTATAGATGATGCCCAAACCGCCGCCGATGCTGAAGAACTCGAAGTTGTATTTTGCCTTCAGCTTGGTGACGAGCGGCAGGAGTTTCTTCACCGCCAGCTCGAATGGCTTCACGCTCGTGAGCTGCGAGCCGATGTGCGTCTGGATGCCGCGCAGGCGGAGATTCTTGAGCTTCGCTGCGCGGGCATAGACGCCCTCGACCTGCTCGAAGGCGATGCCGAACTTGTTCTCGTAAGTGCCGGTGGTGATCTTGGCGTGCGTGCCGGCGTCCACGTTCGGGTTCACGCGCACGGCCACGGGGGCGATCAGCTTGAGCCGCGCGGCGACCTTGTTGATGCGCTGCAACTCCGGCTCGGACTCGCAGTTGAAGCAGTAGATGCCGGCCTTGAGCGCGAACTCGATCTCGGCCTCCGTCTTGCCCACGCCCGCGAAGACGCACTTGGCGGGGTCGCCGCCCGCTGCGATGACGCGGCGCAGTTCACCCTCGCTCACGGTGTCGAAGCCGCCGCCGGCATTCGCCAGCACGCGCATGACGGCCTGGTTGGAATTGGCCTTCATCGCGTAGCAGATCAGGTGATCCACCGGCGCGAGGGCGGCGTGGAGCTTGCCGAAGTGGTCCTCCAGCGTGGCCTGCGAATAGACGTAGAGCGGCGTCCCGTGCTTCTTCACGAGTGACGCGATGGTGACGCCCTCACAACTCAGCTCTTTCCCGACATAGCGAAACGAATGCATGGCGGCGCGTTATGCCCGCCGCCGGGCGAAGTGCAAAGTGCAAAGTGCGGGGAAAGAGGCGAATTTCAGGCCGCGTAGTGGCGGTTGATGAGGTCGTTCTGCAGCCAGAGGAGCTTGCTGAAGGCGCGGACAGCCTTCGTCTTGGCATCGGCCGGCAGCGCGGAGCCGAGGATGGTGGCGTTGACGGCGTCGGCGACGAAGCCCATGAGGGCATTCATCTGGACGAGCGGGACGTTGATGTGGGGGTTGCCGGCCTTGGGAGTGTGGATTTTGCCGACGAAGTCAAGATACTGCACCAGCTTGCCGTCGTAGGGCGCGGTGACGAGTTTCTCGAGATAGCGGGCTAGGTGCTGCTTGCGGAACTGGATTTGTGGATGGTCCATCGTCAGCTCTTCCAGCTTGGCGGGAATTGCGCCAGCGTAACCGTCCTGTCGGGGAACAAAGTGCCGCCAGGTCGCGTCGTAGGAAATCAACTTGGCATACACGGCATCCACGAGCGCGGGCACGAGCGGAGCGAGCAGGGCCGCGCCGCCGTGAATGGTCTGAATGTCTTCCTCGGTGAAGCCCATGAACTCAGTGAGATACTGGAAGCGATAGCCGAGGTCGGTTTCGAGGCGGGGTTCGTCGATGTGTTTCATAGGTGTAATTTGTGCGGGTGGTTCGACCCAAGAGGCTGGCTATCGCGAAGCGTCTTTCTTGGCGGGCGCGAACTTTTCCTTGGCTTCGGTTGCGCGACCCCGAGGGCTTTGCTATCAGACGGGCATGAAATTGTCGTTTGCCCTCCTGCTGGCCAGCGTGCTCGCACTCGCCTCGGCCGAGGCGCCGAAGCAGGCTGGCGAGCCGCCGACGCCCTTTCCCAAGAAGGGCAAGTATGGCTACCGCGACCGCGGCGGGGACTTCGTCATTGAGCCGCAGTTCGACTACGCGGGGGAGTTCAGCGAGGGGTTGGCGGTGGTGGGGCTGGGCAAGTTTCCCGCGACAAAATGGGGTTACATCAACCTGCGCGGGCAGGTCGTGATCCCCGCGCAGTTCGACGGGGCGCACGATTTTTCCGAGGGCATGGCGGCGGTGAGCATTGGCGGCAAGCTCGGCTACATTGACCTCACCGGCAAGCTGGCCGTGCCACCGCAGTTTGACGAGGCGCAGAAATTCAGCGGCGGGCGCGCGCGGGTTCGCATCATCAAAAGCGGCTACGGCTACATCAACAAAGCCGGGGAATTCGTGGTGCCGCTGCAATTGTGAGCCAGTAAATCAACCTTTACACCCGCCCGCGCTGCGCTAGGGTGCGCCCGACTTCAACGACTTATGCGTATCTCGATGTTGCTCGCCCTGGCCACGATGGCGGTGGTTCTCTCCGGCTGTGGAGGTGTGGAGCGCAAACTTGGCCGGGGCATGAACAACGCCACGGAAATTTTTCGCGGCGGCGAGATGCGGCGTTCCATCGAGCAAGCCGGGCTGTTTGAAGGACCGGAAACGGCTTTCTCGACCGGTCTTGTCCGCGGCATGAATCGCACCTTCGCGCGCACTGCCCTGGGCTTCAGCGAGATCATCACCGCGCCGTTCCCGCCCTACTCGCCCTACGCTTTCCCGGATAAATGGTTCGCGGATCCCACGACCAAGCTCAAAGGCGAGCCGTTCTCGCTCAACCCGCCGTATCCCGATGCCTATCAGCCGCGCATCTTCAGCGACACGCTGTTCCACACCGATTCACGGATAGGTTTCTCCGGCGGCGAGGTCATGCCCATCGTGCCAGGCAGCCGTTTCCGCGTGTTCGAGTATTGAGCAATCGCCGTTGCGCGCAGCCCGCGAAGAGCGCGCATCTCTGTTTGAACACCGTCGTCCGCCAGTCGCCCTGCAAGATCAACCTCTTGCTCAACATCCTCCGCAAACGTGAGGATGGCTATCACGAGCTGGAGACCATCATGCAGCCCGTGCCGTTCTGTGACCGGCTCACCGTGGACAAGGCGACCACCGGCGTCAGGCTGTCGTGTAACCTCGCGGCGCTCCCGGTCGATGGCACCAACCTCGTTCACAAGGCGGCCGTCGCTTTCCTCCAAGCCGCCGGCATCGCGGACGGAGTCCAGATCCACCTGGAGAAAAATGTTCCGTTGGCCGCCGGCTTGGGTGGCGGCAGCAGCAACGCCGCGCACACGCTCTGTGCGCTCAATGAACTGTTCGACCTGCCGCTGACGGTCGCGAAACTTCAGTTGCTGGCCGCCGGACTCGGTTCCGACGTGCCGTTTTTCCTCCAGTCGCAGCCCGCGCTGGCCACCGGACGCGGTGAGCATGTCCAGCAACTCGCTCCGTTTGCCGCGTTGCAGGGAGCGCACATCCTGTTGATCCATCCGGGCTTTGGCATTTCCACGGCCTGGGCATATCAATCACTTGCCCGGTTTCCCGAGGCCTTGAACGGCCGTCCCGGCCGTGCGGAGGAACTGCTCCAATTGCTGCGTGGCAACGATCTCGCCGCCGCCGGCCGTGCTTTTTACAACTCGCTTGAAGCGCCCGCGCTTCCGAAGCATCCGTTGCTCGCGCTCTATCAAGAATTTCTCCGGCTCAACGGTGCCGCCGTCGTGCTCATGTCCGGCAGCGGCTCGACCACGTTCGCTCTCACCGCCAACCGCGCGGCTGCCGACCGCCTGCTCGAACGCTTCCAATCCAAATTCGGCACCAGCGCCTGGACCGCTGTGACGGCGCTCTGACGAGCCGGCGGTCGCTGCCCCAAACGAAACGGGCGACGAGGTTTCCCTCGCCGCCCGGTTTTGTTTCAAAACCTGCTTACTTGACCTGCTTCACCTTCGTCCACTTGCGGGACTTGGCGGAGGCGAGCACGGCGTCCACGACGTAGTCGGTCGCGAGGCCGTCCTTAAAGTCGGGCTTGCAGCCCTTGCCGCTCTCGAGGCCCTGGACGAACTCGACCATCGCGTGGACGAAGCTGTGCTCGTAGCCGAGCTGGAGGCCCGGCACCCACCACTTGCCGCAGTAGGGATGGTCGCCGTCGGAGACGTGGACGCTCTTCCAGCCGCGCTCCGGGCCTTCGTCGCTGTAGTCGAAGATCTGGAGGCGATGCAGGTCGTGGAGATCCCACTTGAGCGACATGTTCGCGCCGTTGATCTCGAAGGTGTAGAGCGCCTTGTGGCCGCGCGCGTAACGGGTGGACTCGAAGAGGCCGAGCGAGCCGTTGTTGAAGTGACAGTGGAAGAGGCAGGCGTCGTCGATGCTGACCTTCTCGACCTTGCCGGTGAGGTTGTGTTTGCGCTCCTTGACGAAGGTCTCGGTCATCGCGCTGACGTCCTTGATGCCGCCGTTGAGCCACATGGCGGTGTCGATGCAGTGCGCGAGCAAATCGCCCGTGACGCCGGAGCCGGCGACTTTGGCGTCGAGGCGCCAGAGGCCCGTGCCGCCCTGCGGGAGGTCAGCGTTGATGGTCCAGTCTTGAAGGAAGTTCGCGCGGTAGTGGAAGATGCGGCCGAGCTTGCCGGCGTCGATGAGCTGCTTGGCGAGCACGACGGCGGGGCAGCGGCGGTAATTATACCAGACCATGTTGGGCACGCCGGCCTTCTCGATGGCTTTGAGCATCTTCTCGGCTTCCTTGGCGTTAAGGCCGAGGGGCTTCTCGCAGAGGATCATCTTGCCGGCCTTGGCGGCGGCGATGGCTTGCTCGGCGTGCATGTTGTTGGGCGTGGCGATGTCCACGACGTCGATGTCATCGCGCTCGAGGAGCTTGCGCCAGTCGGTCTCGATGGACTTGTAGCCCCACTTGTCGGCGAAGGCCTGGACCGCTGTGGCATCGCGCCCGCAGACGGCCTGCGGGACGAGCTCGTAGCTGGAGGGGAAGAAGTGGTTGACCTGATGGAAGGCGTTGGAGTGGGCGCGGCCCATGAAGCTGTAGCCGATGAGCCCGATGCGAAGTTGTTTCTTTGCCATAGTGTCTTGTGTGTTTGTGTTGCTGCGCCGGAGGCGGTGGAACGCGCGAGATTTCGCCACGCCGCGCCGAGTGAGTCAATTCCGTTCCCACTCCCTGCCGCTGCCGGGGCGTTTGACACGCTCCGGTCCACCGCTATAGTTCGCCCCTTTGACATGAATCCTAATCCTCATGTGGCAGTGGTCGGCGCGACCGGCGCGGTCGGCGTCGAGATGATCAAGACGCTCGAGCAACGGAATTTCCCCGTGGGCAAGCTCACCTTGCTTGCTTCCGCGCGTTCCGTGGGCAAGAAGCTCAAGTTTCGCGGCCACGACATCGCGATCACCGAGCTGACCAAGGATTCGTTCAAGGGCATTGATATCGCCCTCTTCAGCGCTGGCGGCAGCATTTCGAAGGAGTTCGCCCCGATTGCAACCAAGGCCGGTTGTGTGGTGGTGGACAACTCCAGCGCCTTCCGCATGGACCCCACCGTCCCGCTCGTCGTGCCCGAGATCAACGCCGCCGACTGCGCGAAGCACCAGGGCATCATCGCCAATCCGAATTGCACCACGGCCATCACGCTCATGGCGCTCTACCCGCTGCACCAAGCCTTTGGTGTCACGCGCATCTTCGCGTCGAGCTACCAGGCCGTCTCTGGCACCGGTGCCAAGGCCATCGAGGAGCTGGAACGTCAGGTGGATCAGATCGTCAAAAAGCAGCCGGTAACCAAGGAAGTTTATCCGCACCAAATCGCCTTCAACGTGCTGCCGCAGGTGGATTCATTCCTCGACACCGGCTACACGAAGGAAGAGATGAAGATGGAGAACGAGGGCCGCAAGATCATGCACCACCCGAACTTTCGTGCGAGCGTGACTTGCGTGCGCGTGCCCGTGTATCGCGCACACTCGGTGGCCGTCAGCGCGGAGTTCGCGAAGCCCGTGACGGTCGAAGCCGCCCGCGCCGTGCTGAAGCAGGCCCCCGGACTCGACGTGGTGGACGATCCGGCGAACAAGGTTTATCCCATGCCGCTCTTCACCGCCGAGAAATACAACTGCGCGGTGGGCCGGCTTCGCATGGACTGCGCGCTGGAAAACGGCCTCTGCTTCTGGGTCTCCGGCGACCAGCTGCTCAAGGGCGCGGCGCTCAATGCTGTGCAAATCGCGGAAGTGCTCCTCAAATAGTCGGCGGTTTCAAACGGCTGGCTTGAATTCGGTGGACGCTACCACTGCGGGCACGCCGCCGTTGCTCAATTCCAACTCAAATCTTCCGGTTGCTCAGACAGCAATCGGTATTGCCAGCCTTGCTGGCGCACGAGGCTGGCCCAGAGCTGTTTGTCATCTTTGCAGAAGACCAGTTCCACCGAAGCCGGGTGGGTGAGCCATGCGCCGCGTTTCATTTCGTCGTCGAGCTGGCCGGGCGACCAGCCCGCGTAACCGGCGAAAACTTTCAGCTTCTTGGTGGTGGAGAATGACGCCCCGAGGTCGATCAAGTCGTCGAGCGAGTGATCGAGGTGCAGGTTGGGCAGCACATTCGCCGCGGGCAGAAACTCATCGGAGTGCAGGTAGCTCATGGCTTGGGGCTGCACCGGGCCGCCCAGAAACAGCAACTGTTCTTTGAGTGTGTCCGACAGGTCAGCCGCGAGCGCTTCACCAACTTTTTTGTCGGTCGGTCGGTTGACGATGAGGCCAAATGCACCGTTGGGATCGTGCTGACAGATGAGGACGACGCTGCGGTGGAAATAGGATCCGCTGAGCTTGCCTCCATCGAGGAGGAACTGGCCTTTCAGTGATTTGAACTTGCCTGCCATCGGAGCCTCGGCGGGAATCTGCTACACGCTTGCGGGACTGACAACCTCGTTTATGCTACGGCCATGAAACGCCTGCTGTTGCTCGCCCTGCTTGCCGCTACGTTCGCCGCCACCGGCTGCCAGACCGACAAGGGCAGCAGGGAGTTCATCCCCGGCAAGGGCTGGGTGCCGATGGGGAAGTGAACTTACTTGTTCCGTTTCGGCCGGTTCATCGAGAGGATGCTTAGTCCGCGCATGATATTGCCGGAGCCGCCGGTGATGACCCGGCGCACGGGCTCGCCAGTCGTGGGATCCGTGGTGAGCGCCGCATCCTTCATGCTCTGCTGCACTTCAAAGCGGCGCGGCTTCTGTTTGGGATTCTTGGGGATTGTCTCGTAAATGTAAGCGGGCATAAGGCAAATCTTCGTTGAGCCAATGGACACGCAGTTGGCTCGGACGTTCAAGAGATTTTTATCCAACCGGTGGAATCACGGCAGTGCCAGGCGCAACGGCTCGGCTCGCCCTTCAACCGTCAGCGTCACGGCGGCGCGATCGATCTCCGTGCAAGTCACCTTCTGCGGCTTGCCGCCCACCGCGACCACGAAATCCGCGCCGGGAAAAATGGTGCGGGTGTTCGCGCCGATTTGCAGGAGCGCCGTGTTGCGTTTTGCGCCGATGGAAATGTTTTTCACGCTGACGATCTGGTCGCCGAGCGTGATGTCTCCGGCGCGCGGGACGGGGGCGGCGGCGGCCGGGGCCGGTGGGTTGGTGCGCGGAAGCGTCGTGGCGACAGCCGGAGAGTTTGCCTTGGGAGCGGTGGTCGCCGGGGCACTGCCTTCCGCAAGCAGGCGGGCGACTTTTTCTTCGAGCGCCACCGCGCCGGTGACATCGCGGATGGTGCCCTGACGGTCCACGAGCCACATGGTGGGGAAGTGCTGGATGCCGTAGCGACGCAGGTTCGGAGTTTCGCCGCTGCGGCCCTCGAAGAGTTGCGGCCAAAGCATTTCTTTTTGGCGGATGACTCGTTCCAAATCAGCGCGCGCCTCGTCCGCGCTGATGCCGATCACCTCGAAGCCCTGCTTGTTGAAGCGGTCGTAGGCCGCTTTCACATGGGGGATTTCCGCCATGCAAGGCGGGCACCAAGTGGCCCAGAAATCGATCAACAGCACTTTGCCGCGCAGCTTGTCGGTGTCCACGGTCCGGCCGTCGATGGCGGTGAACTTGAGCGCGGGGAACGGCTTGCCGAGCCACTGGAGATACACGGCGTCCTGCGGCGCGCCGGGCGGGGAAATGGGCCCGCCGGGCGTGACGGCAGCGCGGGGTTTGGTTGGTTCATCACCGCTCTGATCGAGCGCGGCCTTCTTCTCGAAAACGCTCCTGGCCGAGGTGACGGGGTTGGCGTTTTGTTTGATCAAGGTGGCGATCTTGTCTTCCAGACCCGAGCCAGCGCTTATGTAGCGGATGACGCCGTTGCGATCCAGCAGCCACATGGAAGGCCAGTGCCGGATGCCGAACGTTTTGCCCGGCGCGGCGTCGCGTCCGCCACTGTCGAAGTATTGCGGCCAGGGCATCTGCTCGCGTTTCACGACTTCTTCAAGCCGAAGGCGATCCACGTCGAAACTGATGCCGATGATCTCGAAGTCATCGCGGCTGAACTGCTCATAGGCCCGGCGGACATTGGGGATTTCCTCCAGGCAGGGCGGACACCAAGTCGCCCAGAAATCCAGCAACACCACCTTGCCCCGCAGTTTTTCCAAGTCCACCTCGCGGCCATCCAGGGCGGTGAATTTCAGCGGTGGCGACGGTTTGCCGACCATCGGCAGGTAGCGTTCGTCGGACTTGAAGAGCAACGGCTCGCGGTCACCCGGCTTGCAACTGGTGAGCACGCTGGCGAGCAGCAAAAGCGGCAGGAGCTGGCAAGCAGGACGCATGGCGAGTAGGGTCACGTCGAGAGCGCTGGCCGTGAACTGAAGCCGCAGAGTTCGCCGATGAACCGGCCGATGGCCTTCAGCCCGGCGATGATCCCCACGTGCGTGGTGGCGCCCCAGCCATAAACTTGCGAGAGGGTAGCCTCGTGCGTGCTGTAGCGCGGCGGCAGCGTGAAGACGACGGTATGCGTGTCGCCGTTCACTGCGACGATTTCGCTGTGGAAGATGCCTTCGCCCACGGCGTAGTTCGCCTTGGGCAGCACAAGCTGACGCGGCGCGAGCACGAGCCACGGACGATAGGTGAAGACCAGTTCGCCAGCGTCGTTACGGGCCAGCGTGCCGTAGGTGCGGATCGGCACTTGGTTCAGCTCCCGCGCCAAAAACATCGCGTTGCCCTTGGGGTCCGGCTTGAACCGCGTGCGGCCAAAGGTGAGGTAATCCCAGATAAATTGAGTGCCGCACACCGTGAGCCGGAAGGCCCAGCCCGACAGAAAATAGCTCGCGATGATGATGATGATGGACCAGATCGCACCCACGGTGGGGTCCGCAAATCCGGTGACGGTGACAGTGGAGAGCAGGAACGTGCGGAACGCCTTGAGCCCTGCGTCCACTGTGGCAAACGGACTGATCAGGATGAGCATGTTGATCGCGTGGGCGGCGAGCCAGACCACGGCGAAGGCCATCATCGCGAAGGGCACCATGAGCACGTTGAACAGGCCCGAAACCCCGAGCGATGCGAACATGACGTTGTGGGCGATGGCTTCCTTGACCGCGTCCGAGCCAAACACGCTCGCCACGATGGGCACGAATGCTCCGGCGGCGACCAAGCCGCTCACCTTGTTCTCCAAGGCTTCGGCGACATCGAGCGGTTTCTTGAGTGCCGTGGGCACCGCCACGCCGCCTGCATCCTTGAGTGCAACGGCTCCCACCAAACCCAAGGCCGGCAACCAGAACCACCACTGCGCAAACCACGGCAGCTTGTCGCGTTGCGCCGCGTCCGTGCGGAACCACTTCCAGGCTCCGTAAGCGCTGGTGCCCAGCAGCGGCGAAATGGCCACGCCGGTGACGGTGGTGATGGTCTGTGCCACTTCCATGCCGGGCGCGGGCTTGGCCGCCGGCTTGGCGGTGGCGGGAGCGGGCTGCGCTGCCTGCGCGACCACCAGCGCCAGCCCGAGGGCCAAGGCTGGCAGCAGCCAAAATTGCTTTTTCACACGGGCAAGGTTCGCCAGCCTTGGGGCTTTGGCAAGCGCATTGCAGTCGCCGGAAAATTTGCGTGCCTTTTCGCTGCCAGACCGAATAATCCGCCGCCATGACAATCTGGATTCTGGCTTTGATCTTGTTTGGGATAATGGGTGCGCTGGGCCGGCAGGTGGCTGGTATCCGGATGGGCATCTCGTTCATCGGGGCGGTGGTGGCGTTGTTCGTGGCCGGCCCGCTCGCTCCGCACGTTCGCACCGCACTCGGGGCCGTGGGTTTCAAGGATCCCGTGACGGTCTGGATGCTGGCTGCGCCGCTGGCTTTTTTGGGAGTGACGCTCATCTTTAACAGCATCGCGGTCACGGCCTACCTGAAGATTGGCAGCTATTACAAACATCGTGCCCCCGATGACGTGCGGATGCGTTTCGAGCGAGTGGAGTCCCAGCTCGGCATGTGCGTTGGGCTGATGTCGGCGGTGGTCTATCTCATCGCCGGCTCTGCCTATGTCTATCATCTCGGCTACGTCACCAAGCAGGTCGAGTCACCCAGCGACAACCCGATGTGGCTGAAGCTGGTGAACAAAATGCGCGAGGATCTCGCCAGTTCCTCGTTCGACCGCGTGGCCGCCAGCGTGACCACAGCTTCGCCCAAGCTTTATCAAACGGCGGATTTGATCGGGCTGCTTTACCACAACAAGGAGTTGCAGGGCCGCCTGCCGGACTACCCGCTCTTCATGTCGCTGGCCGAGTCGGCGGATCTGGTGACTCTCGTCACCAACGAAAATTTCGCTGTGTTGCTGCCGGTCCAGACGAATGTGTCGCTCATTCTGAAGGACCCCACCGCCGATCAAATCATGGCTCATCCCGAGGTTCAGCGGGTGTTGAGTGAACTTGACCTGGCCGACCTAACAGCGTTTCTCAAGACTGGTCGCTCGGAGAAATACGCCGCTGAACCGATGGTCGGCAAATGGCAGATTGATCTCGCCGGAACGGTCAAGCAGTTCGCCCGCGGCAACCCGAAGGTGGGGTTGAACGAGACGAGACGACTCCAAGCCATCCTGCGGTTGAAAATGTTTGATTACCATTTGGTCACCACTCCGGACCAGAAAGTGTTCGTTAAAACCACGCAGAAAGCTTTGCCGGCGTTTACGAGCTTGTTGGGCCCGGTCTTCGCCCCGCCCCGGCAATATCCCCCCATGCCGACCAACATGCCGCCCACGCTCTATACCGGCACCTGGAAGAAGGAGGGCGACAAATACCAAGCCTCCATCACCGTGGAAGGCGCGGAAAAGTCGGGTGATGTGGCTTTCATCGAAGGCGGCAAATTGGCGGCCTCGGTCGGAGCCAACACGCTGGTGTTCAACCGCATTCCCTGATGCTGCTACTTCTTGAACTCCGCCGGCTGCACTGGCAGGGATGGGGTGTTGAACAATCCCGGCGGTGCTCCGTTTGAGCCGGTGACCGTTTGGTTCGTGTCCGCCACCTTGGGCACCGTGGCCACGTTCGCGCCAGTGGCCGACCCCGGGCGCTTCACCAGCCAAGTCCCGCCCACCACCAACAGGCAGGCCACGATCGCGTAGCCCGTGGCCAGTTGCGGCGAAAGATTCCACGACTCGAACCACCCGCGCCACCACGGCTCCGGGTTTGCCTGCGCGCGCGCGATGTGGGCGCGCACCTCGCTTGGCAACCGGTCAAAATAGCCCGGCGGCGGCTCCTCATGGCGCTTGAGCGCAAGAAGCTGCTTCACCGCTGCGTAATCATCCGGATTGGGCTCGGCCGGTTGCATAAATCACTTCAAATAGTCGGACAGGATGCCTTGCAGTTGCTGGCGCGCGTAAAACAGCCGCGTGCGCACGGTCGCCGTGTTGCACCCCAGCACCTTCGCAATCTCGTCATGCGGCAGGCCCTGGATGTCGTGCAAGGTCACCACGATTCTGTGGTTTTCGGACAGCCGTTGCATGGCGACGTTCAATTTTTCCTTCAATTCCTCCAGGGCCAAGGCGCGGCGCGGCGTCTTGTCGGAGGCCAGGGCGACCAGATCGGGATGGTGCTCGGCCTCGACATCCAGATCGTTGAGGCTCATGGCGTGCTTGCCGTCGCGGAATTTGCGCTGCTTGAGATGGTTCAGCGTGCGGTTGACTGCGATGCGATAGATCCAGGTGAAGAAACTGGAGTCGCCCTTGAAGGATTTCAGCGCCTGCCACGCTTTCACAAATGCCTCCTGCGTCAGGTCGTTCGCATCCTCGTGATGCGAGGTCATGTGGTAAACGACGCCGTAGATCTGCCGCTGATAGCGACGGACCAGTTCGTCGTAGGCATTCGCATCGCCGGCCTGGGCCTGCCGCACGAGCGTGAGGTCGTCCGGCTGAGGGGAGCCTTCCACCGAGCGGGGGTCAACTGCGGACACTTCAGCCATGCGCCTAGCCACCCAACGCCACGGTCTGCCGCCCAAGGAACTCGCTCAACGCGGCCAGTGCGGCGCGGCCTTCGGTCTCCGGCAGGATCGCGAGGCCTTTGTTCGCGGTCGCCAGATACTGGAAGATGACCCGGCGGGATTCCTTCAAGGCGTCGTGCTTTTGCAGCAGTTCCAGCACTTTTTCGAGGTGATGCGGACGCCAGGCCTGCACCAACTCGCGGAGCTTGGTCTTTTCCTCCGCATTGGCGCGTTCCAGCACGACGAGGATGGGCAGGGTGAGTTTGCCGCTGGCGAGGTCCGTGCCGAGGGACTTGCCCACGCTTGCCTCGGAGCCGAACACATCCACGCAGTCGTCGTAAATCTGATACGCCGTGCCCAAGGCCATGCCGTAGTCGCGCAAGGCCGCGCGCTCCGCCTCGGCCGCGCCGGAAAGCAGCGCGCCCAGTTCGCACGAGAGCGCGAACAGCTCGGCGGTTTTCATCGCCAGCACCTTGAAATACTCGGCCCGGCTGACCTCAAAATTCAACCGGCGGTGCGTTTGCAGGATTTCCCCGGAGCACACCGTGTTGGTCGCCGAGGCCACCGCGCGGCAGATCACCGGTGTGGGATAGCTGGCAGCCAGCTTGAGCGAGTGCGCAAAAAGGCAGTCGCCCACCAGCACGGATATTTCATTGCCCCAGTTCGCTGCGAGCGTCGGGCGGCGGCGGCGGATTTCCGCCGAATCCATCACGTCGTCGTGGACGAGCGTGGCCAGGTGGACCATCTCGATGACGACGGCGAGGGTGACATGGTCATCGCTGGTGCGCCCGGCGGCGTTGGCGGCAAGGGCGACCAAGGCGGGCCGGAGCTGCTTGCCTTGATTGGACAGCGCGTAGCGGGCGTAGGCGGAAATCTCGGGATCGAAGGCGCCAACTTGTTCCTCCAGCCGTTTGGACACCGCATCCAGAAACGGCTGCACCGGCTCCACGATCCGCTTCCAAACGGCGCGGGATTCTTCGGGTGCTGAACTGGGGGGCTGGGCGGCCACCGGTGTGCTGCCGACTGCAAGCATTGTGGCGGGAATCTAGGTTGACCTCCTGGGCAAGTCAAAGCTTATGGCCGATCCGCCCGGTGGGTAAAAAAGCGGCGGCCCAAGGCCGCCGCTTCGTCGGTCAAGTTGCACTCAAGCTCAGTCCTTCGCCGAGGCCTCGGGGATGCGCATCCCGTAGAAGCTGCGGTGGACGAAGTAGAGCGCCACAAGGAAGAAGAACCCGCCGATGATGTAATTCGTGTAGCTCGTCGGGTTGGCTTTTTTCATTTCCACAGCGATCTCGACGGCCAGCAGGCCGAAGAGGGTGGTGAACTTGATCACCGGGTTCATCGAGACGCTCGACGTGTCCTTGAACGGGTCGCCCACGGTGTCGCCCACGACGGTGGCAGCGTGGAGCGGCGTGCCCTTGGCGCGCATGTCCACTTCGACGATCTTCTTGGCGTTGTCCCACGCGCCGCCGCCGTTGGCCATGAAGATGGCTTGGAAGAGGCCGAAGAAGGCGATGCCGACGAGGTAGCCGATGAAGAAGTAGGCGTTGAAGAACGGCAGCGCCAGCGCGAACGCAAACACGACCATGAAGATGTTCACCATGCCCTTTTGTGCGTAAATCGTGCAAATCTCGACGACTTTTTTGCTGTCATCAATGCTCGCGGTGGCCGCGTCCAGCTTGATGTTCTCCTTGATGTAAACCACTGCGCGATACGCGCCGGTCACGACAGCTTGCATGCTCGCGCCGGTGAACCAGTAGATCACTGAGCCACCCATCAGCAGGCCGAGCATGACCTCGGGCTGCACGAGACTGAGCTTGGCGACCGCGCCGCCAAATTCCTTCTCCAGCAGCATGATGATGCCGAAGACCATGGTGGTGGCACCGACGACGGCGGTGCCGATGAGCACGGGCTTGGCGGTGGCTTTGAAGGTGTTGCCCGCACCGTCGCCCTTTTCGAGTTGGAGCTTGGCGTCTTCGAAGTCGGGCTTGAACCCGTAGTTCTGCTCGATGTCCTTGGCGATGTTCGGACGTGACTCGATCCGGCTCAACTCATAGACCGACTGCGCGTTGTCCGTCACCGGGCCGAAGCTGTCCACCGCGATGGTCACCGGGCCCATGCCGAGGAAGCCGAAGGCCACGAGCCCGAACGCAAAGATCGGTGCAGCGAACGTGAACTCCTTGGGCATCAACGCCAGCACCGGCGAGCCGCTGTAGGTCGCGGTGAGGTAGCTGATGAGCATCAAGCCCAGAATGCACAGGCCCGTCCAGAAGGCCGAGTAGTTGCCCGCGACGAGGCCGGACAGGATGTTCAGTGACGCGCCGCCGTGGTCGGAGGCGGTGACGACTTCCTTCACGTGCTTGGAGTGCGGGCTGGTGAAGATCTTGGTGAACTCCGGGATTAGCGCACCCGCGATCGTGCCGCAGGAGATGATGATCGAGAGCACCCACCAGAGGTCGGGCATGGCGGTGCCGGAGGCATCCTTGAAGCCGGCCAGCAGCAGGTAGCTGGCGGCGAAGGTGACGACGATGGAGACGATGGACGTGAGCCACACGAGGTTGGTCAGCGGGGCTTCGAGGTCGAAGTCCTTCTTGTCGCCGAAGAGCGACTTGCTCAACACCTTGTTTGCCTCATACGAAACGAGCGAGGTGATCACCATCAGGATGCGCATCGTGAAAATCCAGATGATGAGCTGGCCGCAAATCTCCGTGGTGCCCAGCGCCAGCGCGAGGAACGCGATCAGCGCCACGCCCGTCACGCCGTAAGTCTCGAAGCCGTCGGCCGTCGGTCCGACGGAGTCACCGGCGTTGTCGCCCGTGCAGTCGGCGATGACGCCGGGGTTCTTGGGATCATCTTCCGGGAGCTTGAAGACAATCTTCATCAGGTCCGCGCCGATGTCGGCGATCTTGGTGAAGATGCCGCCGCAGATGCGGAGCGCGCTCGCGCCAAGCGACTCGCCGATGGCAAAGCCGATGAAGCACGGGCCGACGAGCTCCTTGGGCAGGAAGCACAGGATGCAGATCATGAAGAAGAGTTCCACGCACACCAGCAGCAGGCCAACGCTCATGCCGGATTTCAGCGGGATCATGAGGGTGTTGAGCGAGTTGCCCTTGAGCGCGGAGAACGCGGCGCGCGAGTTGGCCACCGTGTTGATGCGGATGCCGAACCACGCCACGCCGTAGCTGCCGAGGATGCCGAGGATCGAGGCGAGCAGGATCACCACCACATCCACGATGCCCTTATGTTGCAGGACACTAAAGTAGTAGAAGATGCACCCCGCGATGAGCACCCAGAGGATCGAGAGGAACTTGCCCTGCTGAAACAGATAGGCCTTGCACGTCTGCCAGATGATGTCCGAGACCTCGTGCATGGAGGGATGCACTTGGAGTGCCTTGGTCTGCTGGTATTGCATCCAGCCGTAGAGCGTCCCCAGCGCACACACGACGATGCCGAAATACATCAGCGCGTAGCCGCTCACCTGACTGCCAAAGAGCTTGAACGACACCTTGCCCAAGTCCGGCAGGTTGATGTCCGCCTCGCCCGCGAAGGCAGGCAAGGAGGCAAGGAGGGTGACCAGAAGAATTCCGAAGAACCGTGATTTACCTTTCAGCATAATGAGTCTTGTGGACTGTGTTTTCGCCGGCGCGGGGCCGTTTTCGACACCGCGCCGTGCTTTGTTTTTGTTCGGCGACGCGCCAGTGAGTAGAGGGAAGCCAACGGAGGGTCAAGCCTGATTCCAAGCCAGACCAATGTGCGCAAAGATAATTGCCGGCACCCAATGCAAGCCCGGCGGGAAACGCCATCAGATACAAACGCTCGACGGCTCTGGAGGGCGAACCTGGTAAGTCAGCGCTTCCAGCCTGCCCCACCAACTTCAAGCAGCCACTCAAGCTGGATGTTCAGTTCCAAGCTGCCCCGAGCAGTCCATCCGCAATGCGACGATTGCACATCGTCGGCACGGGTTCGTTCGCGCCTTAGCGCTTTATCGCCCTTGTTGGAAAAGGCCGAAGCCGGAATGCCGGCCCCACTGTAGTGGCAGTCTGTGAACGTCGCGTGTGACCTGTCGGCACTCACAGAGCGCCGCTACATCACTTGGCCATCCCGAGTGAGAAAGTGACGAGCACCGGCCGGTGATCCGAGGCCTCGCGCCACCACGGCAGCGCGAAGACGCACGTCTGCTCGGGCACGACGCGCGCGGCAAGTGCGCGGTTGGCGAGCGCGTAGTCGAAGCGCGAGTAGGTATCCTCGCGATTGTAGAAGTAGGTCCAAGTCACGTTCGTGCCGAGGCGTTGGAACGGTGCGGTGGGCGTGGTGCGCGTGGCTTCCTCGGGCCTCAAATCCACCAGCGCGTTGCGGCCGCGACCGATGACAACACGGACAGGTTTGGCCTCGCGCGTATCGTTGAAGTCGCCGACGACGAGAAGCGGAGCGTTGGGTTTCGCTTTCAGGTGCGCGTCGATTTTCTCGCGCAACAAGAGCGCCTCCTGTTCGCGGAGTTCGGCCTGATCGGCTTCGGGCACGGGGCGCTTGGACTTCAAGTGCGCGGCGAGCAGCGTGAACTGAAACTGCGGCGTAACCTGGAGGTCGAGTTCGACGAAGCCGCGGTTTACGCGGAAACGTCGCTCGTTCAGCAGGAAGCTGTCATTCGTGTGCGGCCGTCGCGCGACGATGGGAAAGCGGCTCAGGACGGCGACGTGGATGTTGGTGTCGCGCCCGGTGATGTGCTCCCAGTGCGGATAATCGAGGCCGGCGGTGTTCAGCGAGTCGCGCAGTTCGAGGAAGGCATTGGTGCTGCCCATTTCCTGGAAGGCGACTACGTCCGGTCGCAGCAGGAGGAGAGTATCGCGCACCTTGGTCTTGGCGGCGGAGGATTTCGCGGTGCGATGAGGCACGGGTCCGTCGAGGAAGTTTTCCACATTGTAAGTCGCGACGCTGAATTGGTCGGCCGCGAGCAGCGGGAAGCCCAGCAGCAACCAGAGCGCGAACTGGAACAGACGGGGACGCATGGCAGCCCAGAAATAGCGCAAACGGGGCGGATTGGCAACGGGTGGAGAACGTTTTGCATTTCGTCCACAGGTGGTTACTCTGTGGCATGATTCGAGCGAATGACCCCGCTGCCGGCCTGGGCCAGGACCTGCGCGCGAAGGCGCCGCTGCACGACGTGCAGAGCGGCCGCGATCACCGCGAGCTGCGCATCGACAAGGTGGGCGTGCGCGGGCTGCGTTTCCCCATCCAGATCCGTGACAAGGCCCACAGCCACCAGAACACCATCGCCACCATCGCGATGTGCGTGGACCTACCGAAGGAATTCAAGGGCACGCACATGAGCCGGTTCATCGAAGTGCTTAATGCCCACGGCTCCATCGTCCACGTCGAGAACATCGAGGATATCCTCCATGCCATGCAGGCCAAGCTCCACGCGGACACGGCGCATTTGGAGATGGAGTTTCCCTTCTTCCTGACCAAGAAGGCCCCGGTCACCGGCAAGGAGGGCGTGATGGATTACACCGCGCGCTTCGCCGCGACCGCCAGCGGGAAGGAAATCGACTTCATCCTGACGGTCATCGTCGGTGTCACCACGCTCTGCCCGTGCTCGAAGGCGATTTCCAAATACGGCGCGCACAACCAGCGCGGCAACGTCACCGTGTCCATCCGCTCGGACAAGGTGGTCTGGATCGAGGATCTCATCGCGCTCGTCGAGGCCAGCGCGAGCAGCGAGCTGTATTCACTGCTGAAACGACAGGACGAAAAGGCCGTCACTGAGCGGGCTTACGAGAACCCGGTCTTCGTCGAGGATCTCGTCCGCAATGTCGCGCTCAAGTTGAACGCGCATCCCGATGTGACTTGGTATAAGGCCGAGGCCGAGAACTTCGAAAGCATCCACAACCACAACGCCTACGCCTGCATCGAGAAGGGCTGAGTGGTCGGGCGGCGGCGGCTCAGACCGGCGCAATTCGGGTGGAGCGCGCCCTCACGAAGAGTTCGCACCCTGGCGGCCAGCTAAAACTTTCCGTTCACCGAGGCGGCGACGTAGCCGGAGCCGTTGTCGGAGAGCTGGGTGCGGGCGTTGTAGTAGTTCCAGCGGCGCTCGATGGCGTAGCCGCCTTCGAGCCCCAGGTTGAAGTGTCGGCTTAAGCTGTAGTTCAAACCGCCACCCACGCGCAGGTCGCGGTAGTCGATCATCTGATTGTCGAGTGCAGGATTGCCGGCCTTGGTGCCGAAGTCGCGGGCCACGCGGTAGGAAACTTCCCGCAGTTCACCGCCCGCGTAGAGCATGAGGCTGTCGCTGGCCCGCAGCTCAATACGCGGTCGGGGCATGACGAGGTTGAGTGTCCAGTTGTCCGCGAAATGCCAGCGCACGCCGGGGCCGCCGAGCACGGGGTAGTTAGCGCGCAGGTCCACATAGATTCCCAGCAGCCAGAGCAGGTCCTCGTTTTCCTGCCACGCAAGCACCACGTTGAACGGCACGTTTACAGATCCCCAGCGGACATCGCGGAAGTCGCTGTAGATGCCGGGGCGGGCATTGACCCAGAGGGAGAGGTTGTTGACGAGGTTGAGGTTGCCAGTGAGCTGCAGGCCGGCATTGCCGAGCAGCTTGGGAATGGGCACGCCAGGGCTGAGGTTAAAGTCGTTGCGCCGGTATTCTCCCGCGACGCGGAAGGTGAAATCATCCGTGGCCCGCACGGCCATCCCGGCGACGAGGTGCGAATGGACAGACTCGACATTGCCCAGCCGCGCCGTGCCCTGCGAGAGCCGGGAACCGGAGAGAAAGGCTGTGCCCGCGTCGTATTCCAACTGCAACGGTTGACCGCGCGGCGGCTCGTGCCAGAAATCTGCGTGCGCGGAAACGGCGGCCGAAGCCATCGCCAGCCCGAGGAGCATCGAGGTCATCTTCATGCGTGCGCCGGAGCGTGGGAGATTCAAGGACGTTTGGCAAGGCACTGGTTGGGCGCAGCCAGCAACTCTTGCGAGGGCAGCGCTTTGGTCAAGATTGTGCCGCAGGCCATGATTCGGAAGGCCGAATCTGTGGCGGGTTAAAGCGTTTTAAGATATTCCACAAGGTCCCATTTCTGCGTGTCAGTGAGGCGGGTGCCAAACTCGTGGCCGGTGTTGCGGTTGCCGCTGAGGGCCGTGTCGAACTCCCAGACAACCTTCTCCGGGCGGGCGGTGTAGCCGACATGCACGGGGTCGAACTCTCGGTGGCCCACAGCAAATTTTTTCGGGCGTTGCTCGACGGGCTGGAGCAGATCCCAGAGCGTCGGGACGCTGCCGTTGTGGAGGAAGGGAGCGGTCGCCCAGAGGCCGCGCAACGGGCGCGTGAAATAGCCGAGCTGGCGCGTTTCGAGCCAGGCGGGCGCCACGCGATAATGCCACGCATCCATCTTTTTCTGCTCTGCCAACGGGACGTGGTTGTCGGCGTAGGCCTTTTCCTTCACTGCGATCGCGGATTTGTAGAGATTGGTGGCGTAGGATTCTGTGCGCCCATCCTTGACGTGCAACGGAACCGCATAGTTGACGAGGCGGTTCGGATCCGTGCCGATGAGTTCGAGCCGGGTCCAGGTTTCTCCGCTGTGGCAGGTGGCGCACCCCTGCGAGCGGAAGAGCTCCGCGCCGCGCGCGACTTTCGCCGTGTCCAGCGGGCCGAAAATCACCGCGGGCCATGGCGGCTGCGTGAGCTTCTGGCCCGTGGATTCCATCGTGTAGAGATCATAGGGCCGCACCGAGGACGTGAGGCTCTTGGGATCGAAGTCCGCGCCTAGCGCGATGGCCTGCGCGTAATTGCGGTCGTTGCCGGTGGTGGTGTTGCCGTCCCAGTGGAGGTTGGTGAAGCTGCCGAACTGGAAGAGGTGGGGGATGCTGACGGGCGCGGTCATGGGCTCGAAGTTGCTCTTCCCGCCCAGCAGCGCCGGGGTCATGAGGAGGTTGCGGATGATGCCGAAGGAATCCGCCCGGGAAGGGCCGGCAGCGGTCTGGTGCGCGAAGGACTCGATAATGATCGCCGCCCCGCGCAGCCGTGCTTCGAGGAAGGCGAGCGTGTGGCGGTGCTTCTCCGCAGCTGACCGGGTATCTGGCGGCGGCGCGGCGGCGAGCTTGCCTGCCGCCCTCATGCGCTCCAGCTCAATGGCATTGTAGTAAATGAAGCGGGAGATGAATTTCATGCGCTCCTCCGTGTCGTCCTTCAAGATGCCCTCCAGCGCACCCAACATGCCGCGGAAGAAGGCTTCCACGTCGAGCTGGTTTGGCGCGCCGTCGATGTGCAGCGTCCGGCCGCGATAGGTGATCTGCGTGGAGTGGCAGGTGGCGCAATTGATGCCGGTCATCACGAAGTCGTGGTCCTTGGCCTTGATGTGTGAGAAGCCCACGGGCAGCCCGGTGTCGTCGTCCGGCGCGGGAATGAGGCCGTAGCGCTCGAAGCTCTCGATGATGGGGCGGCCCGTCGTGGGATCCGTCAGCGCGCGGAACAAGGCGACGGGAAAGGCATCGCTTCCCTCGGGCGTGCGATGCCAGGTGGCGCGCAGCCGGTGATCGGGGAACCCGGTGGGGACGATGTGCAAATCGGGTGGGACGGGCTTCATGCCCGGCAGCGGTTGGTTGACCAGCTCGGCGGCAATGAGCGACTCGATGACCTTCGTAGCCGCCTCGAGCTTTTTCTCGTCTTTTATGAAAAAGGCGAGGATCGCGTGCCGCACGGAGGGGATCAACATGGCGGCGCCGATCAAGCCGGCAACCGTGATCGCCATGCTGCGGGATTTGGCAGACGGCTTGGGGCTGGGGTTGAGATTTTCGCTCATAACGTTTTCAGGAATTCAACGATCGCCTGCTTGTCGGCAGCGGACAGCCCGATGCCGTAGAGGTGGCCGGCGTTGCTGTTACCACGCAAGCGCGTGTCGAAGACGGTCGGCAGGCGGGTCGCACCGGGCTCGCTGATGAATCCCACTTGCACCGGGTCCAACTGGTTGCCGCCTCGCTCGAAGGTGGTTGGACGTCGCTCCGGTGGTTGCAGCAAATCCCACAGCGTCGGCACCGAACCGTTGTGCAGATAGGGGCCGCGTGCCCAAATCCCGGCGAGTGAAACATTCTTGTAGCCGTCGGTCTGCTGCTGGGCCGGGTATAGGAAGGGCGGTTGCGCAAGTGCGTGCAGCGCGTTTACGGTGCGGGCGTCGTAGGCGCGCAAAACCTCCGGATCAGTGCCGAGTTCGCTCTGGCTGGTGACGCGACCGTAACTCCTGCCCCCCGGCGCGTGGCAATCTCCACAATGGGTGGAAAACAGGTCACGCCCCCGTTCAGCAAGTTCCGCCTGCACTGGCAGCGGGTATTTGGGCGGCGGCAGCGTCTCCAGAAACTTCGCATAGCGCTCGAAGCTCGCCTGGTCAAACAACCCCGGCACCAGTGCGGCCAGCGAGCCGGCACTCAACAGCATCTCCTCATGCACGTTGGTGCCGCCGCCGGTCCAACGCTGCCACATGCGCTGCTCCGCCCGCCGGTCCCATATCGGGAGCATGTCCGTGGTGGACAGGGTCCCGTCGTAGGGCAGGCGCAGGAGATTAAACTTCAGCATGGCCCCGGCATCGAAGCGGCCCGGGCCTGAGCGGGGCTGGCGGTTCATCCACGCGAAGTCCTGCTCCGCCAAGTGTAGCGCTCCCGCCACTGTTGGAATGATCAGCCGTTGATAGAGCACCGTCTCGCTTGAGGTGAGCCGATGGCGGCGCTGAATCGCCGCCAGCAAAGGCCCGCCGGTGAAGCGTGGATCGCGGGCGCTGGCGAACAGGAATTGCAGCAGCGCCTGGAAATCGAGTTGCAACGCCGCCCCGCCCACGATGAGCCGCGAAGCATCTTCTCCCGGCACACGATAAGTGGCGGTGTGACAAAGCGCACAGTTGGGCAGCAGGTGGGGAAAGCCATTGGTCCGGACCGACCAGCCGATGGGGCCGGGCCGGTTCGGCTCCTGAATCAGCCCGAAGGACTGCCAGCCGTTCGTCCCCGGCACCAAGTCGGGAAACACATCCGGCAGCGCTTCAAAAATGTAGAGCGGCAGCCCATGAACTTTTTCGTTGGTCAGACCGCCATATTTGAAGTGCGCCTCCTCCGAGGCAAACTGCTCGGCCCCTGGCGCACGGAGTAACAATGCATAGCCCAGCCAACCGAACCAGACGGCCAGTCCGAGTCCCACCAAGCTCAAGCCGAGCCGCA
>RFVF01000036.1 GCA_009922615.1 Pseudomonadota bacterium | reverse complement strand
GCCGCCGACGAATGCACCACCCGAAACGCCCACCAACTACAAACTCAGCGGCATCACCGCGCTCTTCAAGCCCGCGCGCGCGATGTTTGTAAATCAAGTGCCGGGTAAACCTACGCCCGAATATATCAGTCTCTCGGAAGGCCAGCGGCAGGGCAGCTTGGAAGTTTTGGTCGGCGGCATCGATCTCAAGAAAGGTCTGGTGCGAGTGAAAATTTCCGGCGAAGAACGCACGTTGTCCTTCGAGAAGGACGGGTTGAAAGCAGCGGCTGGCCCCGCGATGCCCATGAACCCCGTGCCTGCCCGTCCGGGAGGAACCGTTGCCATGCCGCCTGGTGCCGCGCCGGGAGGAGGGATTCCAGCCTTTACCCCCACGGTCGCACCTACTCCGGCGATGCCCGCCGGTGCCGCGCCGGAAAGTATACCCGTCAATCTCCAGCGCCCCATTCGCGGGGGCACCACCACGATTCCCATCAATTCGACGCAAGCGCAGCCCACGCCGCCGGATCACGGGACGGTGGATCCTGTCGCACAACAACTGAAAATGTTGATCAATGAGAAGGCGAATCCCGGTGGTCCTCCCATGCCGCCAACCGACCTCAAAGGAATGCTTCCACCTACGCCCCGCTGAGGGCGCATCGCGTGGTAATGTGGCAGCCGGCCTAGAAGTTTACCGCGCAATCCATCCGCCGCCGACCACGAGGTCGCCCTGATAGAACACGCACGCCTGTCCTGGCGTGATGGCACGCTGGGGTTCGTGAAGTTTTACCCGTGCGCCGCCGTCCGCCGTCGGCACCACCGTCGCGGGCGTGCCGGGATGGTTGTAACGAATCTTGGCCGTGACTTCGATGCTCATCGGCGGTGTCTCGAAGGGAATCCAGTTGCACCGCTCCACGCGGAACTCGGCGCGGTCCAGCATGGTCTCATCACCCACGATCACGCGGTTGTTTGCCGCGTCCAGTTCGACGACGTAGAGCGGGTTGGGCGCGGAGAGGCCGAGGCCCTTGCGCTGACCGATGGTGTAGAACTCGATGCCGTCGTGCTGCCCGAGCTTGCGCCCGTGGACATCTACGATGTCGCCGCGATGCCGCGTCGCGAGCTTCGCCGATTCGAGGAACTTCCCGTAGTCATTGTCCGGCACAAAGCATATTTCCATGCTTTCTTCCTTCTCGGCGGTCTTGAGTTTACACTCGCGGGCCAGGTCACGTGTGTCCGACTTGGTCATCGCACCGAGAGGGAAAATGGTCCGCTCAAGCTGCCACTGCTTGAGTGAGAAGAGGAAGTAGCTCTGGTCCTTGCGGGGGTCGCGGCCGCGCTTGAGCAGCGTGCGCCCGGTCGTCGGGCACTTCTCCGTGCGCGCGAAGTGCCCGGTGGCGATGAGCTGCGCGCCAAGTTGGTCGGCGCGATGCAACAACGTGCCGAACTTGAGCCGCTCGTTGCACATCACACACGGATTGGGCGTGCGGCCCGCTTTGTATTCCTCTGCGAAGTAGGCGATGACCTGCTTCTGAAACTCCGCCGACTCGTCTACGAGGTAGTAGGGGATGCCGAGCTGGTGTGCCACCGCGCGCGCGTCCTTCACCGCCTCCGGGCCGCAACACTTGTCCTCCGCTCGGTTCACGCAATCCTGCGGCCAGAGCTTGAGTGTGACGCCCACGAGGTCGAAGCCCTGCTCCTGCAACAGGGCCGCCGCCGCCGAGGAATCCACCCCGCCGCTCATGCCAATCATCACCCGCGTTTTCTTCGGCTCCGACACGCGGCGGAAGGTAGGCAACGAGGGCAGGGGAGTAAAGCAGTCGGCAACAACTTCAGTTATTTCCCTTGAACCGGAACGTCCACTCGCCGAACTCGGTCTTGAAGAAGACAAACGACTGCGCCTTTGGCTCTGACTTGGTGGTGCCGTCGTTGTATTCCACGACGTGCTCGCACGTCACCATGACCGGGAAGACCATCGTGTCCGAGTTCGCAGGAACGCCGTCCGTCCGATACTCGCCCTTGCGCGCGGGGGCAAACTTGATGGCTTGGTAGTTGAATGTGTTCTTCACCCGGTCGCGCGCCCAGAACTTCTCCAGCAATTTCTTCACGTCCGCATCCGACGGTGCCCCCGCAGGACGGTTTGCTTCAGGTGTTTTGGCCGCCGCAGGAGTCGCCGGGGCCTCGCCCTTTTTCTTCTTCTTGGCTGGCTTCTCGTCGGCGGGCTTGGCGGGCGTTGTTGGCGCTGGCTGCTTCACCGGTTCGGCAACAGACTCGACGAGCTTCGCGCCAGAACCCTCCACGTCAAAGCCTTTGGGCCAGCGCGTGCGCGCGTCGTATTTCGCCCCGGTGAATTCTGCGGTGATCCCGCCGTAGTCCACGGCACCGAGCAAGTAGGCACCTCGCAAGTCCGCGTCGCGGAAGTCCGCTCGCGTAAAATCGCGAATGCCCGACACGCCGCGCAAGTTTGCACCGCGGAAGTTGCAGTTTTGCAGGCTCGCGCCTTTCAGATCCAAGCCTTCGAGGTTCGCCTGCGAGAAATTGGCTCCTTGCAAGCCGGCTGATTCCAGATTCGCCAGCCGCAAGTCCGCCCCACTCAAATCCGCTCCGCCCATTCTTGCCCGACTCAGGTTCGCCTCTCTCAAGTTCGCCTTCGTCATCACCACGTCAGTCATGTCGGCGGCGGTCAAGTTGGCTCCGGCGAGGTTCGCGCCGACCAAGTCCTCTCGGCGCAGGTCGCGGTTTTGCAGATCCTTCCCGCCGAAGTCCTTTCCCTTGCCCACGTCCTGCGCAATGGCAGGAATGAGTAGCAGCGACAGTGCAAGCAGTGCCTTGGCGAACCAGCTGGATGGTTTCATATGAGGGTGAGGATAGCTGACTTGGGCCGCTGAGGAATAGCGGTTATTCCTTAGTGACCACTTCGTCCAAATTCAGCACCAAGCTGCACAGGCCGGTCCACGCGGCGTGTGCGGTGGTATCGAGTTTCTCGTTGCGCTTGGATTCGCCGACGGCGAGGAGTTTCAACGCCGCTTCCTTGTCGGCAGAGTATTGCGTGCGCAATCGGTTGAGGCTGGCGGTCAGGACTTGTTTCTCCGTGGCGCTGGGCCTGCGCGCGGTGACGAGGCGGAACGCATGCGCAATCCGCGCGTCGTCGGTCGCGTCCTCGGCCAGCAACACCCGCTCCGCCATCGCCCGGGCGGCTTCGATGTAAGTGATGTCGTTGAGCGTGGCGAGCGCATGGAGTGGCGTGTTCGTGCGCGGGGATTTCACGGCGCAGTTCTGCCGCGTGGCCACGTCGAAAAAAACCGTCGGGCCGACGATGCGCCGCCAGAAGATGTAAATGCTACGGCGGTAGAGCGCGCCGCCGTGATCTTGCACATACTTCTTGTTGCCGAAGGTAGCGTCCTCCCAGATGCCGGAGGGCTGGTAGGTTTTCACGGGCGGCCCGCCGAGTTGCTCGACAAGCAGGCCGCTGGCGGCGAGCGCCTGGTCGCGCAGCATCCATGAAGGCATGCGGAAGCGAGGACCACGCGCAAGCAGGCGGTTGGCGGGGTCGAGCTGGAATAGTGTGTCGGAACCAGTCCGCTTCTTCACGTCGGCGGGCAGCGGGGCGTCTTTCGACGACTGTCGGTAAGTCGCACTCGTCACGAGGGTGCGGACAAGTTGCTTCACGTCCCAGCCGGTGCGGATGAACTCCGTGGCCAGCCAGTCGAGCAACTCAGGGTGCGATGGCTTCTCGCCCTGCACACCGAAGTCCTCGGCCGTTTTCACCAAGCCGGTGCCGAAAAATTGCTGCCAGAAGCGATTGACGGTGACGCGAGCCGTGAGCGGATTTTCCGGCGAGGCCAGCCAGCGGGCGAGGTCGAGGCGGTTCGTCGGGGCTGCTTGGGATTTGGAAGTCAGCGCAGCGGGGAAGGCTGCGGTCGTCTTCTCGGTCGGCTTGTTGTAAGCGCCACGCACAAGCATGAACGTGTCGCGCGGCTGCTTCATGTCTTCCATCACCATTACGCGCGGGACAGATTTCTTAAAGTCGTCGCGAGCTTCCATGGCTTTGATGAGCTGGTTGAGCAGTTGTGCGTGCTCGCGCGGTTCCTTGTCGGCCCGGAACTTCGCGAGGCTGCGGAGTTGCGTGAGGTTGCGAGCGGCTCCTTTCTGCTTCAACGCGGCAAACGGCTCGGCAGGATAGTCTTTTACGCTGGGAGCGTCGGACGAAGCCTTGCCTGCGGGCCGCGGGAAGACGGTCAGCTCCAGCCTGTCCACCTCGTCGCCAAGGCGTTTCACCTCGTCGCCGAGGGCCTTGAGCTTCGCGGTTTGTTCCGGCGTGGTGAAGTCCATGACCGGCGCGGTCTGCGGGCTGCCACCGCCGCCAGTGATGGGCGTCTGGTTGAAGAACGCGACGAGGCCGTAGTAGTCGCGCATGGTGTAGGCATCGAACTTGTGGTCGTGGCAGCGCGAGCAATTCAGTGTCGCCCCCAGCCAAACGGTGCCGACGGTTTCGGTCTGTTCGAAGAGATACTCGATGCGGTTTTCCTCCGCGATGCGGCCGCCCTCGCCGTTGATCATGTGGTTGCGCACGAAGCCGGTGGCGAGCCTCTGGTCGCGCGTGGCGTCGGGGAGCAGATCGCCGGCGAGCTGCCAGATTGTGAACTGGTCGTAGGAAAGATTCTCGTTGAAGGCCTTCACGGCCCAGTCACGCCACGGCCACATGGTGCGCTCCTGATCGCCTTGATAGCCATTCGAGTCAGCATAGCGTGCGGCGTCCAGCCACTCCCAGACCATGCGCTCGCCGTAACGCGAGCTGGCGAGCAAACGGTCCACGAGCGTTTCGTAGGCCTGGGGCGATTTGTCTGCGAGGAACGCGTCCACCTCGGCCGGCGTGGGTGGCAGGCCGGTGAGGTCGAGCGTGACGCGGCGGATGAGCGTCTCGCGAGGAGCTTCGGGCGAGGGGCGAAGGCCTTCCTTTGCAAGGCGGTCGGCAATGAAGGCGTCGAGGGAATTGCGAATTGCGAATTGTGAATCGCGAAAGTTCGGGACGCTCGGGCGCACCGGCGGCGTGAAGGCCCAATGCGTTGCGTAAGGTGCGCCGGCGTCAATCCAACGCCGCACCGTGTCAATCTGCGCGGGCGTGAGTGACTTCTTGGATTTCGGCGGCGGCATCACATCGTTGGCATTCTTGGTGATGAGGCGTTTGAAGAGTTCGCTCTGTGCGGCCTTGCCGGGAATGACGATGGGCTTCTGCGTGCGGAGCAAGCCCTCGCGCGTGTCGAGGCGGAGCTTGACCTCGCGGGCTTTTTCATCCGGGCCGTGGCAGTGAAAGCAGTTCTCGGAGAGGATGGGCAGCACGTCGGGGTTGAAGTCCACGGCGGCTCCCGATGCGGGCGCGACCTTGAGTGCCAGTGCAAATGAGACAGCGGCAACGAGGCCGTGGCGGAAGTGCGTCAATCGAGTCATCTTGATTCAGGAATCAGACGTGAGCGTAGCGGCGGTGCTTGAGTTTGAAATGCGGAAAATTCCGTTGACCCGCCGAAATGGCAGGAGGATGGTCCAGCCATTGTCCCGTCAGTGTTTTTAACCGCACCGCCATGAAAGCTATCGGCGTCCCCGTCGGTCCGGGCGCGCTCCGCTTGTTGCGAAGCGCTGCCTTCACCTTGATCGAACTGCTCGTGGTCATCGCGATCATCGCGATCTTGGCGGGGATGCTGTTACCGGCTCTCGCCCAGGCCAAGGCCAAGGCCAAAGGCACACAATGTCTTAACGGCTTGAAGCAGATCGGCATCGGTTCCGCCCTCTACACGGACAGCAACGACGGCCGAATCGTGAAGCTCATCGATACAAACTTGAACGGTGCGGTGCCGGCATTGATGCCTCCGGGGTTGGTGGTGCTTACCAATGCAGCAAACCAAGTCTGGTGGCAGGATATGCTGCGCCCCTTCTCTGGCGGGACTTACAAGAGCTACCAGTGCGCAGGTTTTCAACACGCGGGCAAGGGGCCGGCGTCCTTCGGCATCGGCATGAGCTATCCCGAACTGGGCATCTCGTATCAGAACCAAGGGCAGACATACAACCGTGAGACGCAGGTGCGCGAGCCCGCTTCGACGGTCATTTATGGCGATGCCGCGACGATGGATGCAGCAAGTCAGACCAATCCAAACGCCGACCAATGGATGGAATCCACGGTGCCGACTGCAAACGCGGCTTTCTGGCTTTCTCCCGTGCCGGGCTCCACTCCGCCGAATTTTTGGGGCACCTTCCCGGACCAAACGCGACTGAGTAGCCGACACAATGGCCGCGCCACGGTGGCGATGGTGGACGGTCACGCTGAGGCAATGCGTGGCAGCCAAGTGGGTTTCACCCTTGCCCGAGACACAGCCGGGGCGCTCTGGGATAAGTAGTCGTTCAGCGGTCAACCAACTGGACCGACTTCTTGTCCTGGCTGAGGAGGTATTTTTTTCCTGCTGGTGCGGCAGGCAAGCGCTTGAGGAAGCCGGCTTTGACTAGGTCATCCAGTGTGTCAGGGTCTTTCAACTGCCCCATCACGTAAGCGCGGGCCGCCTCGTTCAGTGCCTTCAAATCTGCCTCGGGGTTTGGCGGGGCAGCGGGCACTTCGGCTACCGGCGTGTCGGCGGGCTTCTTCTTGCACGCGGTGCAAGGCAGGGTGGCGAGGAGGAGGCAGAGCAGGAAGCGCGTCATGGGATCACTTCTTTACCGGGGCAGTGGGCTGCGCAACGCCGGGCATTGACGCGTCCGTCCACTTGTCCGTGCGGAAAGGTGAGGCGGGCAGGCCGGCGGCGTTGGCGAGATTGGGCTCGGCCAGCTCATGCCAGCCGAAGCGCACGGCCACGGGCTTGCTGACGCCGGGCGCGCTGACCACGACGTGGTTGCCGGCAATCTCAGCCTTTGCCTCCACGAATTTCTTGTCCTCGCCCGCGATGGTGAACCAGGTCAGGGGTTGGCCGTTCAATGACTTGAGGCCGCCCTCCGCGTGTTTAAAGGAGACGTGCGCCTTGTCGCCCTCCACCTTCAACGTGTCGAAGAGCGGGCTGGCGTAGCTGGTGATGGACTGGTTGTAGGTTTTCGCCAGTGCCCAGAGCGCGAGTCGGTGGCCGACCGTCTGTTTGTCCGGCGGATGGATGTTGCCGACGGTGGAGACATCCGTGGTGACGGCCATGCCGGTGTTCGGGATGGAGAGCGTCGCGGCCTGGGCCTCCCAGATGCCGGGGAGTCGTTCGGGGTTGTTGTAGCGGTAGGGCGCGAGTTGAACGAAGAAAAACGGGAAATCGCCCTGCTTCCACAGGGTGCGCCAGCCGTTGATGAGCGCCTTCTTCTTCTCGAAATACAACATGCCTTCGCCGTTGTTCGATTCGCCCTGATACCACAGCGCGCCGCGGATGGCGTAAGGAATAATCGGGTGAACCATCCCGTTGTAGATGGAGAGTGGGGAGCCGCTGCTGACGTTCATCACCGGCTTGCCATCGCGGTCGAGGAACGGGCGTTGCTTCTGTTTGCCCTTTTCATCCAGCACCGGTTTGGTGACGGGGCGGCCGTTCTTGTCCACCGTGGGTTTGCCCTTCTCATCCAGCACCGGCTGGGTTTCAAGAATCACTGCGGGCGTGCGGGCGGGGAAGGTCGCGAGCTTGTCAGCGAAGTCCGCTTTCAGCGCGGGCACGGATTGGAAGCCCACCGGCGGCGTCCACGGTTCGATGCGCGTGCCACCCCAGTTGCAGCCGATCAAGCCGATCGGCACGTCCATGGCCTTCTCGATCTCGCGCGCGAAGAAGTAACCCACCGCCGTGAAGTTTCCGACCGTGGCCGGGGTCGTCGCCTGCCAACCGCCGACGGTCTTCACTTCGGTCTGTGGCTCGACGGCCGTGACGTGCGGCACCTTGAAATGCCGGATGCGCGGGTTGTTCGCGGCGGCGATTTCCTTGTCCTTGTCCTTCGATGAGGCGACGTTCCATTCCATATTCGACTGCCCGGAGCAGAACCACACCTCGCCCACGAGCACGTCGTCGAACTCCACCTTGTTCTTGCCCGACACCTTGAACTTCGCGCCCGTGCTGCTGGTCTTGAGCGGCGTCAGAGCCACGGACCACTTGCCGCCTTGGGCCGTGGTCTCGACCTTCTGTCCGGCGAATTCCACGGTGACTCTCTCCCCCTCGTCCGCCCAGCCCCAGACCGGGACTTTCTGGTCGCGCTGCAAGACCATGTGATCGGCAAAGATCGCGGGGAGTTTAACGTCGGCGCGGGTGGCCGCGGCGGCGAACACGGTGGAGACGGCGAGCAGTTGGGTCAGTTGACGGGCGAAGTGGCGTTGGTTCATGCGAATCGGCTGACGAAGCCCCAAGGGATTTCTTCACTTCGGAAAGTGGTGAACTCTTGTGCTTGAGTCGCCTTCGTCTCGCTCGTATATCATCCGCCACCGCGACCGCCCTGCTCGGCGGTCGCTGCTGAACCAATACACATGAACAAGCCCAAGATGCGCGCCGTTGGCGTCGTTCCCGGCCGCCGTCAGGTTGCCCAGCTCGAACACGAGCACCCCGAGATCATCCGCCCGTCCCAGCTCAAAGTCCGCACGCTCGACGTAGGCATTTGCGGCACGGACCGGGAGATCTGCACCTTTGTTTACGGAGCCCCGCCTGCGGGGTCCGATTATCTTGTGCTCGGTCATGAAGCCCTTGGTGAGGTGGTGGAAGTGGGTAGCGCCGTGAAGCACGCCAAGATCGGCGATCTCGTCGTGCCCTCCGTGCGCCGCCAGTGTCCGGACCCCAACTGCCGCCCGTGCCGCATTGATCGGCAAGATTTCTGTGCGACGTGGAAGTTCAACGAGCGCGGCATCAATCAGCACCACGGCTACATGACCGAGTTCTTCGTCGATGATGAAAAAAACTTCGTTCTCGTGCCCAAGGAGCTGCGTCCCTTCGCCGTTCTGGCCGAGCCGCTCACCATTGCTGAAAAGGGCCTTGCCCAAGTCTGGCAAATTCAGGCTCGGCTGCCGTGGGCCTGCGAGGACCCCGGCCAGCCCAAGGGCAAGGGACTCCGCGCCGTCGTCCTCGGCGCCGGCCCCATCGGCATCCTCGGTGCGATGACCTGCGTGTTGAACGGCTTCGACACTTACGTCTATTCTCGCTCGCCCAAGCCCAATGACAAGGCGGCTCTGGTCGAGTCCTTTGGCGCGAAATACATCTCTATTGCCGAATGCACGCCCGCGCAGCTCGCCGAGCGCGTAGGCAACATCGATTTGGTTTACGAAGCCGTCGGCGTGTCGAAGACCTCCTTTGACGTGATGATGCACCTCGGTCTCAACGGAGTCTTCGTTTTCACCGGCATACCCGCTCCCGAAGGTCACATCGAACTCGAAGGCAATCAACTCATGCGCAACCTGGTCCTCAAGAACCAAGTCATCGTTGGCACTGTGAACGCGGACAAAGCTGCGTTTCTGGCAGCGATCCGTGACCTTGGTGAGTTCCAAAAGCGCTGGCCAGATGCCCTCGGCAAAGTCATCTCAGCCCGCCACCCGCTGGAAAACTTCCGCGAGCTGCTCACGGGCAAGGCCACCGGCATCAAGAACGTCATCTCCATCGGCAAGTAGCCACCGCCGATTACGCTCCGCATGAAATTTCGCGCCGCCTTAACCCTGCTTGCCTTCGCCGTGGTTGTTGTGGCGCAGGACGCCAAGCCCACGGCCGATGCGAAGAAGGCCAAGCCCGTGCCCAACCCGGTCATGGCTCCCATCACCGACGATCCGGCGTTGCCCCGCGTGCTCCTCATCGGCGATTCCATCTCCATCGGCTACACTCTGCCCGTGCGCGAGCTGCTCAAGGGCAAAGCGAACGTTCACCGCATTCCCACCAACGGCGGTCCCACCACCAACGGACTGCGTAACCTCAAAGCCTGGCTCGGCCCCGGCAAGTGGGATGTCATTCATTTCAACTTCGGCATCCACGACATGAAGTTCATGGAGCCAGGCAAGCAACAGGTGCCACCGGAGGCGTATGAGAACAACCTGCGCGAGATCGTGAAGCAACTCCAAGCGACTGGTGCCAAACTTATCTGGGCCACCACCACGCCCATCCCCGAGGGCGAATTGAATCCGCCCCGCACCTTCGACAAGGTGCCCACCTACAACAGCATTGCCCGCAAGGTAATGACCGAAGCTGGCGTCACCATCAACGACCTCAACGCCCACATCACCCCGCACCTCGCCAAACTGCAAAACCCCCGGGACGTTCACTACAACAAAGAAGGATCCGCCTTCCTTGCCCAAGCCGTCGCCGCCCAGATCGCCGCTCAACTCCCCGCCAAGTAGGAGACCAGCTCAACGGCGTCCACCAACTATGGCGGGTCAGTTCGCGAGCAAGTCCAGGTGTTGGAGCGCCTCCGGTGTCAGCGCCCATTTGCCGCTCTTTTGCGTGAGGAATTTGCGGCAGCCGTTTTTCTTTTGCTCGGCGTCGTTGACAGAGAGGAGATGGTATTTGGCCGCGTAATTCTTCGCTTCGCTGGCAGTGCGGGGGATGATCTGGCAAGGGATGCCGTTGAAGTTCAGCACCAGCTCGTAAGCGCCGACACCTTCCTTGTCGGTCGCGGGGTTGCGGCGCACGAGCGGGGCGTGACGGCGGGCGAAGGCAAATTCGCTCTTGTGGACGAGCACGCGACACAACTCGGTCTGCGCCTGAACGAATTGCACGAGGCTGAATTTTTCCCCCTGTGCTCGCTGCTGGAGCAGGAGCGCACGGGGATCAAGGCCAAGAAGATTGCGGCCGTTCCAATTGCCGTGGTCGTTGCGCAGGCCAACGAGGTTGGCCTCATGCCACTGCGCGTAGTGCTCGCTGGCGATGACATTGATCTCGAAGTGGACGTGAGCGCGTTCGGTGGCGATGCGGGTTTTGGTGTTCGAAGTGCGGCCCATGATGCCGATGGTCTCGCCCGCCTTGACCGGGACGCCGCTTTGGAGGTCATCGCGAATGCTCGCGAGATGAGCGTAGAGCGTGCAAATCTCCAGGCCCTCGATGCGGTGGCGCAGGACGACGTAGTTGCCGTAGTTGGAAAGGCTGGGTTTGCGGTTCACGTAGGCGACGGTGCCGCTGGCCGAGGCGAGCACGGGGTCGGTGGGCTCGCCCTTGCGATCGCGCTGGGTCCATTTGATGTCGAGGCCTTCGTGGAGTTGATGGCCGTCCGAGCGCACGGGCCCGAAGGTGCCGCTCTCCCAAGTCTTGCTGGGCGTGGGCGCGAAGTAACGCTCCTCGCCGCCTGGCTCGAAGAGCGCACGGTTCGCGGTGGGAAGGTGGAAGGGCTGGCCGTGCGCGGCACCAAGCAGGGCCGCGGTGGAGAGGGCGACGAGGCGCTGGCGCAAGTGCATCAGTCCTTGAGCTTGCGCATTTTCGCCACGGCTTTGTTCAAGCCGGACACGATGCGCACGCACTCTTGGCGCGTGGCATCGGGACGGAAGAGCAGTGATCCATCCGAGATACGCTGATTCATACGGACGAGGCCGATCCAGCGGGGCGCGGGAAACTGGCTTTGAATGGCGAGCCGCTTGCCCCGGTAGGACATGGAGAGGGCTTCCAAGGTCTGGGTGCCTTCACGGTCGAATTGCAGGTGGATCGCATACTGGCCTTCATTGCCGTCCCACACCTCGGCGGCCAGGAGGTTGATTTCTCCGATCATCGCTCCGCTGACGTGGAGCAGGACGGGGTCTTCCCGCCCCACTCGAATCTGTGTGCTGGAGCCGGTGATCGGATCGGGGTGGGTCTCGAGGTGGATGCGGAGGGTGGACAGTTCGGATGCGGCGTTTTTGTCGGAATCGGAGCCGGTCGTTTCGCAGCCGACGAGTGCGATCGCAACCAGCGCCGTTAAATAGAGGTTGAAGCAACCGCAGCGGAACTTCATAGTCACGCCAGCCAACAAAAACAGTTCGGCAAAGTAAAGAAGTTATGGGCAGACAATCCAACAAAGTGCAGAAACGGGCGCGTCGTAAGAGTTACATCGAGCGCAAAAAGACAGCGGTCAAGGCGAAGGCGGCGGCCAAGAAGAAGGCCTAGTCCGTCGGTGCTTTCCACGACGCCGCCCGGAGACGGGCGGCGTTTTTGTTTTTTCTGGGTAGGTTCGGGGGGAGTTTATTCACCATGAGGGTTCGGCGTCGATTGATACGTGTGCGGAGGTTTTGCGGAGACACGAAAAACGCCATTGAACATTGAGTTTTCAGGAATGCGCCCGACGCGGGAGGGGCTGGGCGGCGGTGAACAAACTGTGCATATGAATTCGTTGTCGGGTGGGCGATCCATGGTAGCCTCATCGCAGTTCATTGAAAGAACCGGAGCGGGTGCGGCGGACGAAAGAATGCCGAGGAAGTTCCGAGGATAATCCCAGGTGACTGGGGAAAGGTCAGGACAGGCTGGTTGGCCTGACCCCTCTGAAACGCGATGCCGCAAGGTGCGCGTGGGGAGGCAGAATTCACCAGCTCCTCTGGCGGGCGTCGCAGCCCGTCACACGCGATTGAGGAGCTTGGCAGCAAGGGGCGATTAGAAGCCGCCCCGAGTTGAGTCAAGTAGCGCCAGCTGGTTTCGGGCCGGTGTGAATCGCGGTTACCCAGAGGGTATCCGGTTGCTACCGTGAATCAGCACGGGGCGGGCAGCTCTGGCAGCCGTCGCGAGACGGCGGTCAGTCAAAGCCACTGAAAGGTGGACAAAGCCAGCGTCCGCACCGGGAAGGACACGAGGTCCGGGCAAGACCCGTGAAAACCTTCCGCAATGTCGGCGATGCTACAAATGGCACCGCTGGCCTGTGAGCCAAACGCAACCTGAGAGTTAAGAGGCGAGACCCGTGGCACGGGGCAAACGCACTGTCAAAAGTGGTGGCTGTCCCTGCGCTAAGTGGTTAAGACGCGGACCGCAAACATAGTCGTGTCTTGACCTGGTTCGCAGGCCGGTGGCGCAACCACCAGCCCAAGCGAGCTGAAAAGCCTCACTCGAAATCCAGTGGCCGCAAGGCCGCTGGACGGCCCTGCTGCGAGGCCGAAGACTCCGCTTGCCGTGGAGAACAGCGTCGGGAAGCCGGCAGCCCCGCGAGGGCGCGCCTAATGCCGGTCTGGGAAAGAGAGCTTGGCGCACTCCCATCCCCCGTTTTGCCCCCGTCGGGCCGCAAGGTCTGGCGGGGGCACTTCGTTTTTTCTGTCGCCTCCAATCCCTTTGCGGCATCTTTTCCGCCGTTCCGTTTCCTGGCTGCGGCCGGGCACCAGCCATGATGGACCGGGTCAAAGTCATTCAAGGCGACATTACGAAGCAGGCCGTGGACGCCATTGTCAACGCGGCCAACACCACTTTGCTCGGCGGTGGTGGCGTGGACGGTGCGATCCATCGCGAGGCCGGCCCCCATCTGGTTTGGGAATGTCGCAAACTGGGCGGCTGCCCCACGGGTGGCGCGCGTATCACCAAGGGCTACTACCTCCCCGCCAAACACGTGATTCACGCCGTCGGGCCGATTTGGCAGGGCGGAACGGCTGGCGAGGATGAACTGCTGGCCCGCACCTACCGCAGCATCTTCGACCTGGCCGAACAACATGGCATCACGACAATCGCCATCCCCGCCATCAGCACCGGCGCGTATCGATTCCCGCTGGACCGCGCCACGCGCATCGCAGTGCGGGAGACCCGCGCATTTCTGGAGCGCAACTACTCGCTCAAACTCGTTTCTTTCGTCTGCTACGAGCGTCTCACCTACGACGCCTACGTGGCCGCCGTGGCGGAGACATTCGGCTGACGCACGGGTGGAAACGCAGGTGGCTGGATATTTTCCTCGAATTGTCGGAGTCGCCGCGTAGCTTCGCGGGCGCATGAAATTTCGGTTCGTCCTCGTTTGCTTGTTGGCGCTCGTCCACGTGGCGACTGCGGCTCCGCGCCACACCGGGCCGTGGAATGTCGCTGCCCTCCAAGTCGCGCCCAGGGCCGAGTTTGGCGAGCGCACCAATCTCGTTCAATCGCTCTACTACGAAGGCGAGCCGTTCAATGGCAAACCCACGCGCGTCTTCGCCTACTACGGTCGGCCTGAAGGAGCCGGCCCTTTCCCCGCGATGGTGCTGGTGCATGGCGGCGGCGGAAAGGCTTTCAGCGCGTGGGCCGAGCACTGGGCCAAGCGCGGCTATTGCGCGCTGGCGATGGACCTGTCCGGCAACGGTCCCGCCGGACGCCTGCCCGATGGCGGGCCTGACCAAGGCGACGGCACGAAGTTCCGCGAGTTCACTGACGCCGACGCGAAGGATATGTGGACGTATCACGCCGTCGCGGCGGTGTTGCGCGGGCACTCACTGCTCGCGTCGCGCCCGGAGGTGGACCGGAACCGCATCGGTGTCACGGGCATCAGTTGGGGCGGCTATCTCACTTGCATCGTGGCGGGGATTGACGACCGGTTGAAAGTCGCCGTGCCGGTCTATGGCTGTGGTTTTCTCCACGAGAACAGCGTCTGGCTGGAGCCGCGCTTCGCGAAGATGACGCCGGAGCTGCGTGATCGCTGGGTGACTTACTACGATCCGTCGCGCTACCTCGCCGGCGTGTCCTGCCCGATTCTCTTCCTCAACGGCTCGAATGACTTTGCCTACCCGATGGACAGCTACAAAAAGTGCTACCAGCTCGTCGCCGAGCGGCTGCGCAAAGTCTCCGTGAAAATCAAACTGCCGCACGGCCATATCTGGACCTTTGGCGAAGTGGACCAGTTCGTGGACAGCCATCTCAGGGGCGGCCAGCCGCTCGCGACCCTCGAAGCGATGCGAATTTCCGGCGGGAGCGTCACCACCAAAGTGACTGCGACGGTTTCTGTGACGAAGGCCGAGTTCCACTTCACCGCCGACTCTGGCCCGTGGCAGAAGCGCAACTGGCAGACGGTCCCCGCTCAACACGCGGATGGTGTCGTTATCGCCAAGCTCCCGGCCGAGCGTCCGCTTGTCTGCTATCTTTCCGTCACTGATTCACGCGGCGTCGCCGTCAGCACGCAGCACGAGGAACTTAAATGAACGAACCGCTCCCCAACCCCGCCATCCGCAAACTCAAGGGACTTGCACAGAAGCTCGACCCCGTGCTTGCCCTCGGCAAAGCGGGCGTGACCGACGCCTTTGTGAAGAGCCTCGACGAGGCGCTCGGTATTCACGAACTGGTCAAAATGAAATTCGCCGCCTTCAAGGACGAGCGAAAGACGCTCGCGCCGCAGCTCGCCGAGAAGACCAACAGCCACCTCGTCTGGGTCGTCGGCCACGTCGCCGTCTTCTACCGTCAGCAGCCCGACGCGGGGAAGCGCAAGGTGGCCGTCTGATCGGCGTCATAGTTCGCCATTCAGTTTCAAGGCTCCACGCTTGCCTTCCGTCCAACGCCCGACATCATCCGCCGCACACAATATGAATCGCCTCCTGCTCGCCACCGCACTCACTTGCTCCGCCGCCTTGCTCCACGCCGAGAACTGGTCCAACTGGCGCGGCCCGCTCTTCAACGGCTCCAGCCCGGAGAGGAACCTGCCCACCACCTTCAGCAAGACCGAGAACATCAAATGGTCCTCCCCCCTGCCTGGCTACTCCGCCGCCACACCGGCCGTCTTTGGCGACCGGGTGTTTGTCAGCTCGGCCGACGCGCAGACCTCCAAGCAGCTGGCGCTCTGCTTCGACCGCAAGACCGGCAAGGAACTTTGGCGCGCGGAAGTTGGCGACAACGCCACCACCGACCGGCAGAACAGCAACACCTGCTCGCCGTCGCCAATGACCGACGGGAAGATCGTCGTATTCTTCTACGGCAACGGTGACCTCCGCGGCTTCGAGGTCGGCGGCAAGAAACTTTGGGAGCGCAACATTGGGCCCTTCGCCTTTCAGTGGACCTTCTCCACCAGCCCGCTACTCCACGAAGGCAAGCTCTACATGCAAGTCTTGCAGCGCGACGTCGCGGTGAACGGGCGCGGCAAGCCGACGGGCAACGAGTCCTACCTCCTCGCCATTGACCCCATGACCGGCAAAGACCTCTGGAAGCATCTCCGCCCGTCCGCCGCCGTTGCGGAGTCGCTCGAAGCCTTCAGCACTCCAACACCCTTCACGCACAACGGTCGCAAGGAGCTCATCATCGTCGGCGGCGACTGCATCACCGGCCACGACCCCGCCAGCGGCAACGAACTCTGGCGCTGGGGCACGTGGAACTCGACGAAGATTGGCCACTGGCGGCTCGTGCCGTCGCCCACGGCAGGCGCGGGCGTTGTGCTCGCGTGCGGGCCGAAGGGCGCGCCGGTCTATGCTGTGAAGGTTGGTGGCAGCGGGACCTTGAGTAACAAAGCGCTCGCTTGGCAGAGCCACATTCAAAAGGAAGAAGACGAGGCCACCGCCGCCCCGTCCATCAACGATCGTGACGTGACCACTGACGTGCCGACGCCGCTCTTCTATGACGGCAAATTCTACAATCTCAACGGCACGAAGAAGAAACTCCAATGCCTCGATCCCGCCACCGGCAAGGTCGTGTGGAGCGGCGACCTCGGCAAAAGCACCTTCCAGTCTTCGCCCACTGCCGCCGATGGAAAAATCTACGTGATGAACTGGGACGGCGACGTGTTCGTGGTGCAGGCCGGTGGCAGCGAGTTCAAGCTGCTGCACACTGCGAACCTCAAGGATGAGGGCGACAAGTTCCTCCGCCCCAGCATCGCCATCTCGCAAGGCAACCTTTTCATCCGCACCGGGCAGAAGCTCTATTGCGTCGGCAAGTGATTCCGTGGGAGACGACGTGAGGAGTCTCTGACATGAAGCGCGTAATGACTGAGAGCTGCTTCGTGCTGGCGGTGTTTTCTACCGTTGGTTGGGTGGCGGGGTTGGTTGCGCTCGCAATTCTGTCAGTCATGGCAAAACCAGAGCACGAGAAGTTGCGTGAACTCTGCACTTGGCTTTCGCTTGCGGGCGAGGTGCCAGTCCTCCTCTTCGGCTGGCTTTATCAGCGACTAAAAGTGTGATCCTCCCCACATCGGTCCGACCATGTCGTTGCCTTACAAAATCGCCACGCTTCTCTACTGCTTTAACGCAGCGGATGAAGTTCTCCTGCTGCACCGCGCGCACGAGCCGAATCGCGGCCGGTGGAGTCCACCCGGTGGCAAGCTCAAGACCGACATCGGAGAATCTCCCTACGCTTGCGCTTGTCGCGAGGCGCACGAGGAAATGGGCCTCTCGCTGACGCCCACGGACCTTCACCTTAACGGCCTCATCACCCGATACCGATCGCGAAAGCCTCTGGCCTCGGTTCTGGCAGCATCGCGGCGGTTTCTTCTCCGCTTACTGCCACTGGCACGACAACGCTCGTAACGAGTGGACGCTGGAGGAGTCGAGCCTTGCCACAAAGTAGGATAGTGCGTCTCGCCTGTCCTTCTAACTCTCAGCTCCCGCTCAAGCGGAACCATCTAGACGGAAGGTTAGGCAAGATGCGCTGACCTAAGAGAGAATCCCATTCACCACCCGTCCCTCCTCGCCGACGCCCGTCAGCCGCACGTCGAGGCCTTGGAACTTCACCGTTAGCCGCTGATGGTTGATGCCGAGTTGGTGGAGCATCGTGGCCTGCAAATCGTGAACGTGCACGATGTTCTCCACCGCTGCGTAACCCAGCTCATCCGTCGCACCGTAGGTTGTGCCGCGCTTCACGCCGCCGCCGCAGAGGAACATCGAGAAGCCCTTCATGTGATGGTCGCGGCCGGGACCGCCCTTGTTCACCTGCGCCATCGGCGTTCGCCCGAACTCGCCGCCCCAGACGATGAGCGTGTCGTCGAGCAACCCGCGCTGCTTGAGGTCCTTGATGAGGGCGGCGGTGGCACGGTCCACGTTCGCGGCGTTGCCCTGAATGAACTTCACCAGGTCGTTGTGATGGTCCCAGTCGCGGTGATAGAGCTGGATGAAGCGCACGCCGCGCTCTGCGAGCCGGCGCGCGAGCAGGCAGTTCGACGCGAACGAACCATCGCCCGGCTTGCAGCCGTAGCTGTCGAGGATGTGCTGCGGCTCGTTCGTCACGTCCACGAGGCCGGGCACCGCCGTCTGCATCTTGAAGGCCAGTTCGTATTGCGCGATACGCGTGGCCAGCTCGGGGTCGTCGTCGAGCCGCTGCTGGCCGCGACTGAGCGACTGCACGGCCTCGACCACGTCGTGCTGCCGTGCGGCGGTGACGCCGGGCGGGCGGTTCAGGTAGAGCACAGGGTCGCCCTTCGAGCGCATCGCGACGCCTTGGAACTGTCCCGGCAGAAACCCGCTGTGCCACTGCCGCACGGAAATCGGCTGCGGGCTGCGGCCCTCCGTGGAGGTCAGCACCACGAAGCCGGGCAAATCCTCGCACTCGCTGCCCAGGCCATAGAGCACCCACGAACCCATCGAGGGCCGGCCCTGAATCATCGTGCCCGTGTTCATCAACGTGTGCGCCGGGTCGTGATTGATGGCGTCGGTCTTCATCGAACGGATGACCGTGAGTTCATTCGCGACCGTGCTGAGGTGCGGGAAGATTTCCGAAATCTCCGTGCCGTTCTGCCCGCACTGCTTGAAGGCGAACTGCGGCGCGAAGCACTTCAACGTCTGCTCCTGCAACTGCGCGAGCTGCTGCCCGGCCGTGAACGACTCCGGCATCGGCTGCCCGTGGAGTTTCGCGAGCTGTGGTTTGTAATCGAACGTCTCCAGATGCGATGGCCCGCCCGCCATGTAGAGCCAGATGATGCGCTTGGCGCGTGGCGCTAAGTGCAGCGGGTTCACTACACCCCTCCAATGCGTGGGTTTGGCGGGTTCAGCAGCAAAGACAGAGCGATCCAGCAGCGTTGCCAACGCCGCAACGCCGAGGCCCGTCCTCCCTAGAAACGCGCGGCGGTGCAGAGAGGTGTCGGCTACGGGCGATGACATCGGCTTCTTTGACGATGTAAGAAGAAAAGAATGGAACGGAATTTCCTCCTTCAGCCCGTTCGCGTCTTCCAAGTGATTAGGTCCCGAAGAACTTCTGGATCTCCCGCACCACCTCGATAAAGCGGTCCACCTCGGCCTTGGTGTTGTAGAAGTAGAAGCTCGCGCGGGCCGTTGAGGGCACGCCGAGTTTTTTCATCAATGGCTGCGTGCAGTGGTGCCCGCCGCGCAGCGCCACACCGTAACGGTCGGCGATGGTCACCACGTCGTGCGCGTGGACGTCATCGAGCAGGAAGCTCACGAGGCCACCGCGTTCGCCCTTGGGTCCAAACAGGCGGACGCCTTTCAGCTCGCTCAAGCGCTGATACGCGTAGCTGGCCATTTCGAGGTCGTGGCGGAAGATGTTCTCGCGACCGATGGCATCGAGGTAATCCAGCGCGGCGTGCAGTCCGATGGGGCCGGAGATGTCCGGTGTGCCGGCCTCGAACTTGTGCGGCAGCGTGTTCCAAGTGCTCTTGAAATAATCCACCGTAGCAATCATCTCGCCGCCGCCGTGCCACGGAGGCGTGTTCTCCAAGACTTCCTTCCGCCCGTAGAGCGCGCCTATGCCAGTGGGGCCGCATATTTTGTGGCCACTGAAGGCGTAGAAGTCGCAGCCGATGGCCTGCACGTCCACCATCATGTGGCCCGCGCTTTGCGCGCCGTCCACGAGCGTCGTGATGCCTAGCCGCCGCGCGCGGGCGCAGAGGTCGGCGACGGGGTTGAGCGTGCCGAGGGCGTTCGAGATGTGGACCATCGCGAAGAGCTTCACCTCGGGCGTGAGCAGGGAGTCGAGTTTGTCGAGGTCCAGCAAGCCCTCGTCGCCGGTGATGGGCACGTAGCGGAGCTTCGCGCCGGTGCGCTCGGCGAGCATCTGCCACGGGACGATGTTGCTGTGGTGCTCCATCTCGGTGAGCAGGATGACGTCGCCGGCCTTGATGAACTTCCCGCCCCACGCGTTGGCGATGAGGTTGATGCCCTCGGTGGTGCCGCGCGTGAAGATAATTTCCTCCGTGCTGCAGGCGTTGAGGAACTTCCGCGTCCGCTCGCGCGCCGCCTCGAAGGCGTTGGTGGAGCGGTTGCTCAACTCGTGGATGCCACGGTGGACATTGGCGTTGTCGCGCTCGTAGTAGCGCACGAGGGCGTCCACGACCGCGCGCGGCTTCTGCGAAGTCGCGGCGTTGTCGAAGTAAACGAGCGGGTGGCCGTGGACTTGTTGGTCCAGAATGGGGAAGTCAGCGCGGAGGGCGGACCAGTCAGGAGATGAGGAAGGCATGGGATTTATAAGGAAAGCAGGAAAGCAGGAAAGGATTGAGCAATAACAGGCGCGTCTTCTCCTGCCCTCCTGCCTTCCTTATAGACTTCCTTGCCTGTGTTCAAACCGTGTTTCATCCGCGGCTAAAGTTCAGTCACATCAATCCTAGTTGCAGCTTCGCCGCCTCGGTCATCATGCCTTGGTTCCACGGCGGGTCCCAGACCAGCTCCACGGCCACGTCGTCAATGCCCTCGAGGCAGAGGAGTTTGTTCTGCACGTCCTGCACGAGCACCGGGCCCATGCCGCAACCGGGCGCGGTGAGCGTCATCTTCACGTCCGCCTTGTAGCTGTTCACTCCCAGTTCGGTGAGGTCGCAATTATAGATGAGGCCCAGGTCGGCGATGTTGACGGGGATTTCCGGGTCGTAACAGGTGCGGAGCTGCGTCCAGACCTGCGCGGAGAGCGACTCCTTGGTGACTGGACCGACAGGCGCGGGCGTGGCGATCGGCGCGGGTGCGGCCTCGGGCGTCTTGCCCAACGCGTCGGCGTCCTTGCCCTCGATGCGCGCTAGGCCGCCGATGAACTGCACGGTGTAAGTGCCGCCGAGCACCTGCGTGATGGTGACCTCGGTGTCTTTGGGGATGAAGCCCTTGTCGCCGGAGGGAATGCGCGTGGCGTCCACGTCGCGGGTGAGGGTGACGGTTTCGTAGGAGTGCATATCAAGTCAACTTGGCCACGGGTTGAACACGGATGAAACACAGATGGGAACCAGCCCACCGCGCCTTCAAATCTGTGTTCAATCCGTGTTTCATCCGTGGCTAAAAATCATTCTGCCTTCGGCTCATCGCCCTCCGTGCTAACCGTCCCGCCTCCCGCTACCGCCGCCTTGGCCGCGTGCCAGGAGAGGATGGCGCACTTCACGCGCGCGGGGAACTTGTGCACGCCCGCAAACGCCGCGAGCTTGCCCATGCTGTCGTCCGCGTGGCCGGTGGTGACCATGTCATGCACCTTGCCGAAGAGCGCCTCCACGTCCGCGCGCGTCTTGCCCTTGATGATGCTGGTGAGCAGCGACGCCGACGCCTTCGAGATGGCGCAGCCGGAGCCTTGGAAGCTCGCGTCCTTCACCACGTCGCCGTCCATGACGAGATAGACGGTGTAGTTATCGCCGCAGAGCGGGTTGGTGCCGTGGGCGACGCGGTTGGCGTCGGGCAGCACCTTGAAGTTCCGCGGGCTTTTCGCGTGCTCCAGGATGACTTCCTGATACAGGTCGTTGAGGTCGTCGTTCATGGTGTCTCGTGGCGATTGATGGTGGCGGGCTTTTGCAAGGGATTCAACTCACGGTGCATTCAATCGCTTCAGCACCGCATCCGTCTGCTCGTCGAAAATCTTCCGCCACTCCGGGGCCACGAGGCAGTCGCAATCTTCCTGCGCGTAGCCGGCGTTCTTCCGCTGCGCCTCGGTGGGCAGGTAGAAGAGGTAGCCGTTGGTGTAGCCGGCGACGAAGGTGAACTTGCCCGCCGCGCGCTTCTTTACCGCGAGACCCAGTTCCACCGTCAGCTCGCCGGGGAACGTCACCATCACGAAGTCGCCCACGCGCAGGCCGGACATCTCGGTCTCCAACGCGGCGTTCCCGGCGGCGACGGCCTTGGCCTGATGCATCTTGAGCAGCGCGAGGTTCACCTGCAAATGCTGCAGCCGCTCCATCGTCTGGATGTTTTGCAGGTAAGCCTCGATGTTCGTGCGGTTCTCGGCGTCGAGCTTTGCCAAGGCGTCGTGGCCCTGCGCCTTCTCGTGGAGGTAGCCGTAGTTGTGATAGCCTGGGAAATCCGGCGAGAGCTTGTGCTGGAGGAACAGCGGGAGGAACGCCTTGAAGTTCAGGCTCGTGCCGCGAAATGACTTCACCAGCCGCGCCTGCTCCACCTCAATCGCCGCGATGCGCTTCTCATAGTCCGCCGCGCGTGGCAGCGACACCGCCTCGCGCACGACGCGCAACGGGCAGGCCTCGGCGGTCTTGATGCCGCGCGCCGCCCGCAGTGCGCTCAAGCCGAGCAGATTGCCGTAAGCCTCCGCGTCGTGCGGATGCTGCGTGGCCTTGTAGAGCGACGGGTTGATGTCGCCCGCGCAGCCCTGCACGAAGAACGCCATCACGCCCTCGCCGAGATTCTCCTCGATGACCTTGGACGCGAAGCCCGGGAAATCCGCCGTGTTCCCGCCCGCCGGCACGCCGTGGATGGGATGACACGCGAAGTTGTAAACCAGCGCGAAGGGCCGGCCATCCACGCGGTCGAGGCGCAGCAGGCCAATCTCCGCGTCCACGGGGCCGACGCTCGCCACGTCCTCGTCGCGCGGCGTCGCGTAAGCGCGGCGGAGGTCCAGCTCGCTGCCGTCCTTCAGCTTGAGCCGGCGATTCTCCATGATGCGGTCCTCGCGCCCGCGCCCCGCCCCGGCACGCACGGGCACCAGATTCTTCGCCGCCTCCTTCACGGCTTGCACCGTGAGCGCGTCGGTGTCCGCGCGCACGACGCTGTGGCAATGGCTGGCGTTGACCAGCACGCTCGCGGGCGGGATGCCCAGCTCGCGCTCCAACTCCGCGCGCACCTTGCCGAGGTAATCATTCCCAATCCGCCCGATGCCGCCGATGGCCACCGCGTCCACCGTGACGAGCACGACCGTGGTGGAGACGTCCTTGAGCACCAGCGCTTTCACGTAGGAATGGTCGTTGACGGGCCCCGCCGCGTGGTCGGTGATGTCGACCTTGGCAACGCCGGCGAGGAGCTGGGCGGCGTTGGCAGGTGTGGACGCAAGAAGCGACAGCAAAAGAGCCAGAAACAATGCTAGCGTGGGTCGCATGGACTACTTGGTTTGACCGCTTCCCGCCATTTCTAGAAAGAGTCCCCATTCGCGTGGGCCGAGCGGATTCTGACCGCGCCGGGATTGCTCGGAAACCAGTTTGCCCAAGGCGTCGAGCGCGTTGATGGTGGCTGTCTCGCGGAGCCAAGCCTTGTCCCGACTGAACCACCGGTTCATCATTATGAGGGCTTCGATGGCTTTGTCCTTGTTCATCACTCCCTGCGCGACGATTTCCTGATTGCGTGTGCGCAAGCCCAGCGCGAGTGCGCGCATCACGACTGCGCGCTGCGGTTCATCCGGGGGCAGGACGGCGGCCAACTGCCCGAGCGCGCGAAGCATGATGTAATGATATGCTGGCCGGGCATTGTGCGCGTCCATCCAGCGTCCGGCGTGCAGGCCGTCGGTGAGTTGCCCGGGGATGACACCGACGATCGCCTTCTGGAGCGCTGCTCCACAATAGTTCTTCTCCCCGGTGACTTCAGCCGCCTTCGCCAGCAGATACACGCTGAAGCTGTTGTAATTCCAGTTTGCGCACAGAGGACGCGCCGCCGCCCAGTCTGCGGCTTTGCGCGCGGAGGCCAAATGCCGCGCATCCTTCGTCAACTCATACAACTCGAACATCGCTACGCCACACTCGCCGTTGTCGAATTGCAATCCGCCGTCGCCCAAGTCATCGAAGGCCCACCCGTTTCGCACGACCTCACTCAGCTTTCCTGCCTTATCCGCTTTGTCCAAAAACCGCGTCGCCACTTCCATCGCGCGGGCGTCCGAAGTGCCGCGCGCCGCTGGAAAGGGAAAGCCGCCGCTGCCCGCCTGCGTCTGCGCCCACATGAGGAATTCCGCCGCTTCCTTCGCGATGGCCAGGGAACGCTCCGCGCCGTCGAGCTTCGCTCGGTTCACGGCCACGCAACCGGCGAGCACCGAGGCGGGCGCTCGCAACGGCTGGCTTAACTTCGTCGGGTCAACCCCTATGCGCCACCAGATGAGTTTCTCCAACTGGGGAAATTGGGGCGTGAACCCGCGCTGCGCCTCGGCGGGCTGTAGCCACCGACCCTCCTTGGGAGTGGGCAGATATTTGTCTTTGACCTCCGGCACGCCTGCTTGGTCGCCCAGAGCATGGCGAGTGGCGGCGGCGGCTTCGCGAACCGCCTGGACATCGTCCTTCGCCAAAGCCTCCTGAAGCGCCGTCGCAAGCGCCTTCTTGTTCGGTGCCTCCACGCAGCCAGCTGCGGTGGCAACCAAGAGAGACATCGACAAAAAGGCGTTCCAATACATGGTCCTGAAGACGCTGGTTGCAATCATCTGTTACCTCGCGCCGATCAAGCGTGGATTACTTCTTCTCAATCAACTCCTCCAGCCGCGCCCAGAGCACCTGTTCCAGATGCTCGCGCACGGGCTCGACGGTGATGCGGTTCACGATTTCGCTGGCGAAGGCGTGGGTGAGCAGGCGGCGCGCGTTCACCTCGGCGATGCCGCGCGTGCGGCAGTAGAAGAGCGCCTCGTCGTTGAGCTGGCCCACGGTCGCCCCGTGCGTGCACTTCACGTCGTCGGCGAGGATTTCGAGCTGCGGCTTGGAGTTCACCGTCGCGGTGTCGGTCAGCAGGAGGTTGCGGCTGGTCTGCTTGGCGTCGGTCTTCTGCGCGTCCTTGCGGACGAAGATTTTGCCGTTGAACACGCCGCGCGAACTGCCGCCGAGGATGCCGTGGTAATACTCGTGGCTGCCGCAATGCGGCTGCGCGTGGTCGGCGACGGTGTGGTGGTCCACAAGCTGTTTGCCGCCGGCGGCGTAGAGGCCGTTCATCACGCAATCCACGCCCTGGCCGGTCATGACGAGGTTGATGTTGTGCCGCGCCAGCCGCGCGCCGGTGCTGATGCTGTGCGAGAGGAACCGGCTGTCGCGCGCGAGCGTGACCTGCACGGTCGCGATGTGGAACGCCTCGAGGTTCTCCTCCTGAAACTTTGCGTGCTCAATGTTCGCGCCTTCGCCGACGGCAATCTCCGTGACGGCGTTGGTGAAGTGCGCCGCGCCACCAAGGCTGACGTAGTGCTCGACGATTTTTGCCGAGCTGTTCGTGCCCGCGACGATGAGGTTGCGCGGCTGCGCGGTGTTCGCCGCATCGCCGGGGACGCTGACGAAGAGCAGATGAATCGGCTCGGCAGCGACGGCGTTCGGCGCGAGGGCAATGAACGCGCCGTCGGCGATGAACGCGGTGCTCAACGCGGAGAAGCCGCTGCCGTCAACGCTGGCGTGGTGTGCGAGTTGGGACTCGGCTACCTTGTCGCCGCTGGCGAGGGCAGCGGCGAGATTCGTGATGGTCACGCCTTTCTGCGATGCGGGCAGCAACGAGAGGGCAGGGGAGAAGTGGCCGTTCACGAACACAAGGCGCGAGCCGGTCCAGCCGGGGAAGGCGAAGGGAGCGAGCTGCTTCGCGGTGACGTTGGCATCGGCGATTGCTGCCGGCTTGAAGGCGAGCTTCGTGATGGGCGCGACGTTGCAGTAAATCCAGTCCTCGAGCTTCGTCGTGGGGAAGCCGAGTTCCGTGAAGTGTGTCACGCCGTTGCGCCGCAACGTGCGGAGCCATTCGGGACCGGTCGCGGAGTTGGCGAACGCCTCGGCGGCGGCGAGATGCACTGTAGATTCGCCCGCAGGTTTTGATTTCGTCGTGGTCATCGTGCGCTCCGGTTACTTGCCGTTCTTGCCGATGAGCCAGTCGTAGCCTTTTTCCTCGAGCTCCAGCGCGAGGTCTTTGCCACCGGATTTGATGATTTGACCGTTCCACAGCACGTGCACGAAGTCGGGCACGATGTAGTTCAACAGGCGCTGGTAATGGGTGATGACGATGGCGGCGTTGTCGGGGCGTTTCAGCTTGTTCACGCCTTCGGCGACGATGCGCAACGCGTCAATGTCCAGGCCGGAGTCCGTCTCGTCGAGGACGGCGAGCTTCGGGTCGAGCACGGCCATCTGGAAGATTTCGTTGCGCTTCTTTTCGCCGCCGGAGAAGCCCTCGTTGACGGAGCGCTTGAGCATGCCCTCGGGCAGTTCAAGCAGCTTCATCTTCTCCTTCACGATGGCGAGGAAGTCCACGGCGTCCACTTCCTCCTGGCCGCGGTGCTTGCGCTGCTCGTTGTAGGCGGCGCGGAGGAAGTAGGTGTTGTTCACGCCGGGAATCTCGACGGGATACTGGAAGGCGAGGAACAGGCCCTCGCGCGCGCGGTCCTCGGGCGACAGCTCAATCAAGTCCTTGCCGTCGTAGGTCACGGAACCGCCAGTCACGTCGTAGCCTTTGCGGCCCGCGAGGACGTAGCCGAGCGTGCTCTTGCCGGAGCCGTTGGGTCCCATGATGGCGTGAACCTCGCCGGGGCGGACGGTGAGGTTGATGCCCTTGAGGATTTGCTTGCCGTTGATGCCGGCGCTGAGGTTTTTGATTTCGATTAGAGGCTGTTTCATTCGGAAAGTGTTCAATAATCAGTTTTCAGGGTTCAGTGGGGTGGCGCGGACTTCTCGAACTGGCACAGATTCAATCCGTGCTAATCCGCGCAGTCCTGTCTTTAGCCGACGCTGCCGTCAAGACTCACGCCCAGCAGCTTTTGCGCTTCCACAGCGAACTCCATCGGGAGCTCGCGGAAGACTTCTTTGCAGAAGCCGTTCACAATCATGTTCACGGCGTCCTGCGTTTCGAGACCGCGCTGGTTTAGGTAGAAAATCTGGTCCTCGCCAATCTTCGAGGTGCTGGCCTCGTGCTCGACCTGCGCGGTCGGGTTCTGCACGTCAATGTAGGGGAACGTGTGCGCGCCGCATTTGTCGCCGAGCAGGAGCGAGTCGCACTGGGAGAAGTTGCGGGCGTTGGTCGCGCCTTTCATGACCTTCACCTGACCGCGATAACTGTTCTGGCCGCGCCCGGCGCTGATACCCTTGCTCACGATGGTGCTGCGGGTGTTCTTGCCGATGTGAATCATCTTCGTGCCGGTGTCGGCTTGCTGCATGTGGTTCGTCAGCGCGACGGAGTAGAATTCGCCCTGCGAGTTGTCGCCCTGCAAGATACAGCTCGGATATTTCCAGGTGATGGCGGAGCCGGTCTCGACCTGAGTCCAGGAAATTTTCGAGTTTGCGCCTTTGCAGAGGCCGCGTTTGGTGACGAAGTTGTAGATGCCGCCCTTGCCGTCCTTGTCGCCGGGATACCAGTTCTGGACGGTGCTGTATTTGATTTGCGCGCTGTCCATCGCGATGAGTTCCACGACGGCGGCGTGAAGCTGGTTTTCGTCGCGCATCGGGGCGGTGCAGCCTTCGAGGTAGCTGACGTAAGCGCCCTCGTCCGCGACGATGAGCGTGCGCTCGAACTGCCCAGTGTTCGCGGCCTCGATGCGGAAGTAGGTGGAAAGCTCCATCGGGCAGCGGACGCCCTTGGGGATGTAGCAGAAGGAGCCGTCGGTGAAGACGGCAGAGTTCAACGCGGCGTAGAAGTTGTCCGTGTGCGGCACGACGGAGCCGAGATACTTCTGGACGAGTTCCGGGTGCGTGTGAACTGCCTCGGAGAAGGAACAAAAGATGATGCCTTGCTTGGCCAGTTCGGTCTTGAAAGTCGTCGCGACCGAGACGCTGTCCACGACGGCGTCCACAGCCACGCCGGAGAGGCGTTTCTGTTCGTTCAGCGAGATGCCGAGCTTGTCGAAGGTCTTGCGCAGCTCAGGGTCCACCTCGTCAAGCGAGTTGAGCTTCTTCTTCTGCTTGGGCGCGGAGTAGTAGCTGATGGCCTGGTAATCCGGCTGGGTGTAGTGGACGTTCGGCCATTTCGGCTCGGTCATCGTCTGCCAGTGGCGGAAGGCCTTCAGCCGCCACTCGGTGAGCCAAGCGGGCTCGTTCTTCTTGGCGGAGATGAAGCGGATGGTGTTCTCGCTCAAGCCCGGCGGGACGGTGTCGGACTCGATGTTCGTGACGAAACCGTATTTGTAGTCGGACGCGACGAACGCTTCGATGGTATTGGTGGATTCGCTCATGGGAAATTACTTCGCCTTCGCCGCGCAGTCGGGGCAGAGGCCGTGGAGGTTGGTTTCGATATTCTTGAGCCGGAAGCCGCGGGGCAGTTTGATGTCGGCCTCCTCGGGCGAGATGGTCTGGAGGATATCGTAAACACTGCCGCACGCATCGCAGTAAAAGTGCGAGTGATCCTGCATGTTGGGGCAGTAGCGGGTCGCCCCGCGGTCGAGCGTCACCTGCCGAACAAGGCCGCATTGCACGAGGGCATCTAGGCAGTTGTAAACCGTGGCCATGGAAATCTCCGGCATCTTGTTCTTGGCGCGGAGGAAGACCTGATCGGCAGTGGGGTGATCCATCTTTTCGCGCAGCACCTCGTGGACGCGCTGGCGCTGCGGGGTGACGCGCAGCCCGCTATTGGCGAGGTGCGTGTCCAGACTGGATTCCGACGGGGCTTTCGGCGAGGCCGTTCGCATGGCGCGAAAGGTAGCGGGGAAACGGCTCAGGTCAAGATTTAGAATTATTCTAAATAGTGGTGCTATCCTGATGTGGGCAAGCAAGCGGCCGGTTTGACACGTGGGCTAGAACCGAATACTCACTTACCAATGAAACCTAAACCATTTCGAACATCTCTTGGCATGACTCTTCTGCTTCTGACCCTGACATTGGCCGGGTGCAAACGGAAAGGCGGTTCGGGTGGCGAGGATGCCGCCAACCAAGCACTCCCGAAAGGGACGGCTCCAGTGGTGACCGCGACCCCGTCCGGAGAGGTTGGCCTGAACACCAAAGTTGCTCCAAACACCGCCCAAGCGCAGGCCGTGAGCGCGTTGAACCGTGATTTGGCGAGTGGGAATCCCCAGTTAGTAATCAAGAGATTGAATGAGCTGGCGGATGCACAGGAGATGTCCGGCAAGGCTGCACCGAAATCAGTCGAGGATTTGGTGAAGGCGGGCTTGCTTACTCAGCCACCTGCCGCGCCAAGCGGGGGCAGGTATGTTGTGAATCCCAAAACCCGCCGCTTCGAGGTATCCTCCCAATAGTCCTGCGGAGAGGCTTACTGTTTGTCCCAAAGCGCACGAGGATCACCCACTGCCAAAGGTGCCCCTGTGATGGGATCTTGGAATCCAAATTGACTAGGCTTCATCGCTTCGGAGTGACCGTCAATGAACGCCGTCATCGCGCGACCATTGTAGCGCCCATAAACCCGCTCAGCAAATGTGTAACTTGGGCCGGGGGTGCCAATGCCGTCATACCACGGATTATTGTTTGGGCACCGCCAGAGCTGATTGCCGCTATAGGGGTCGATAGGTTTCCAATTGTCAGGGCTGATACTGGGCGAAGACGGGGCATTCATGCCTGCGGAATCCGCCAGCACGACGGTTTCGCCGGGTCTTTGAACGGTGGACTCGCGAAAATAAGTGCCCGTAGCTGGAATCCATATCCCGAGTTCGGGGTGGTTCATCCCGATGCCAAGGCGGCTGCCGGTTTTAACGGCGGGTGAAGCAAACACAGAAGGAGATTTCAAAATGTCGTTCAACAGATCGGGCCACCATTTATGGGTCCCTGGGATGATCGGGTTTGGAATGGGGTTTAACACGAGGTCGTTGTTGCGGGCCAATTCCACGAGCTTGGCATCGCTGTCATCAGTGTAAATTTTGTAGGCGAAACCGATTTGCTTCATGTTGGACTGGGTCTTCGCCCCCATGGCCTTGCTTTTGGCTTTTGACAACGCCGGCAACAACATCCCCGCCAGGATCGCAATGATCGCGATGACGACCAGTAGTTCAATCAGGGTAAAGCCGACGCGCCGGTGGGATGAATTGCGCCTCAAGGGGCAATTGGGGGCGGTCTGACTAGGCTTTCGATATCGGCAGAGCATGCAGTGATTGAAAGCGGAGCAGGGCCCATTATTCAATTCGATCTGTTGCTGGCTGCAACCGGAGGTAATGGTCATTTGTATCGGTCGGGCGAAAGCAGGGACAGGTCGAACGGCGGGGTCTCGCCGGAGAGAATTTGGGCCAAGAGCTGGCCCGTGATGGGGCCGAGGCTCAGGCCCATCATCGCGTGGCCGGTGGCGAGGGAGAGGTTGGCGAACTTCGCGGTGCGCCCAACGTAGGGCAGGCCGTCTGGTGAGCAGGGACGCAGACCGCGCCACGGTTGGATGGCGTCGAAGTCGGATTCCTTGAAAGCCGGCAGATACGTGAGCGCGGACTTGATAATGCCGCGCACGCGCACGGGGTTGATGTCCTCGTTGAGGCCGGCGATTTCCATCGTGCCGCCGATGCGGAGCGCCTTGCCCATCGGCGTCACGGCGAGGCGGGCTTCGGTGAAGATGGAGCAGAGCTGCGGGAGTTGCGGTGGCTTCGGCAGCGTGAGGCTGTAGCCCTTGCCGGCCTGCATCGGGAGGCGCAAGCCGAGTTCCCGAGCGAGCAGCGGCGACCACGAGCCGCCCGCGATGACAACCTCGTCGGCAGCGAAGTCGCCGCGCGTTGTGCGGACGCTGGTGAGCCGCTGGCCTTGCCGCGCGAAGCCGGTAGCTTCCGTGTTCCACTTGAAGCGCACGCCGGCAGATTCGCACTGCGCCCGGAGTGCGGCCATGAAGCGGCCCGGAGTGAGATGGGCGTCCTTCGGGAAGAGCACGGCACCCGCGATGTCCAGTGTGACGGCGGGGTCGAGGGCGGCGGTTTGCTTGGCGTCGAGGACTTGCGCGGGCACGCCGAGCTGGTTGGCGCGCTCGGCGAACTGGGCCTCCTCGTCCAAACCGTGCTGCGTCTTGCAGAGCATCAGCAAGCCGCGCATGGTGAGGCCGAAATCGTTGCCCGGCAGCGCTGCCAGTTCCTCGAAGCACGCGCGGCTGGCGAAGCTCAGGTCGCGCAGCAGCGGAGCGGCGCAGTTGACGCGGGCGGCGGTGGAGGCTTGCCAGAACTTGAAGGCCCAGTCGAACAAGTCGAAATCGAAGCGCGGCTTGATGTAGAACGGCGACTCCGGGTTCCACATCCACTTCAGCCCGAGCGCGACCATGCCGGGCGCGGCGAGCGGGATGAAGTGGCTGGGCACGATCATCCCCGCGTTGCCGAACGAGCAGCCCTCGTAGTCTGCTGCCTCGCGGTCGAGCACGGTGATTTCGTGCCCGCGCTGTGCGCAGTAATAGGCCGTGCTCAGGCCGAGGACGCCGCCGCCGATGATGAGGATGGATTTTTCTTTAGCCACAGATGGTCACAGATGAAACACAGGTGGGGAATAAGCAGGAAGGCAAGAAGGCAGGAAATGGTGGAATTGCTGCGGCCTCTTGCTTTTCCTGTTTTCTTGCCTTCTTCATTCCAATCGGTGCGCATCTGTGGCTAACGAATCCCCCAGCAGAACGGGTCCTTGTCGTCCAGTAGCAGCGTGGCCTCCGCGTTGACGGAGGCGGTGCCGGTGATGACGGGGGCGATTTCGCCCTTCGCGCGGTCGAGCCAGCGGAAGCGGCCGGTGAACTTCGTGCCGAGGATGCTTTCCTGAATCCAGTCCGCGCCCTCGGCGAGTTTCCCGTCGGCGGCGACGCAGGCGAGCTTGGCGCTGGTGCCGGTGCCGCAGGGCGATCGGTCGTAGGCTTTGCCGGGGCACAGGACGAAGCTCCGCGAGTGGCCGCCGGACTGCGGTGGGCCGAACAGCTCGACGTGGTCCACTTCGGGGAAGCCCTGCGTGTTCACGGCTTGGCGGATGCGCCAGCTCGCGTCGGTGAGTTGCTCAACGTTCTTCAGGTCGAGCGCGAGGCCGTGGTTTTCGACGAGGAAGAACCAATTGCCGCCCCACGCGAGGTCACCGGAAATCTTGCCAAGACCAGGCACGTCCACAGTCGCGGCTTTCACCTGTCGCCAGCTCGGCACGTTGGCCACGGAGACAGAGCCGTCCGCGTGCAACGTGGCGGTCACGACACCCACGCAGGTTTCGATGCGGTGTTCGCCGGGTCCGATGCGTCCGAGGTGCGCGAGCGTGACGATGAGGCCGATGGTGCCGTGGCCGCACATGGCGAGGACCCCGACGTTGTTGAAGAAGATGACGCCGGTGACGCAGGTCTTGTCGGCGGGCGGGCAGAGCAGGGCACCCACAAGCACGTCGGAGCCGCGCGGTTCGTTGACCACGGCGGAACGGAACTTGTCGTGCTGGTCGCGGAAGACCTTGAGTTGATCCGCGACGGTGCCGCCGCCGAGGTCGGGGCCGCCGCTGATGACGATGCGCGTGGGTTCGCCGCCGGTGTGGGAGTCAATGACTTGGATGCGGTGCATGACGTTCGGGAGAGGTGACTTCGCGGAAGCAGGCTTCGTAGTGGTCGAGGTTGGTGCCGAGGAGGCGGTCCCACCAGTTGAAGTAGAGGCCGTAATGGCCGCGCAGGTGTTGGTGGTGGAGGATGTGCGCGGTGGGCGTGTTCATGACCTTGCCGAGCCAGGAGTCCATCAGCCAGCGTGGCCAGAATTCGTAGCCTGCATGGCCGAAGATGTTGAAGGTGAGCTGCCACACCATGAACGTGGCGAAGGCCAGTGGGTGAATCGGATACAGCGCGACGGCGACGGGGAAGATGCCGGCCTGCACAATGGCTTCGAGCGGGTCGAACGCGTAGGCGGCCCACGGGGACGGATTCGTGCTGAGGTGGTGGCCGCGATGGAACCAGCGGAAGAGGCGCGGGTGGTGCATCAAGCGATGCGTCCAGTAGAAGTAAGTGTCGTGCACCAGAATCGTCAGCCCGATGCTCGCAGCGAACCAGCCCCAGCCGTGCGCGGCGGGTTTCCAGTAGAGCTGCGTCCAGCCCTGCAACGCAGCCCAGACGGTCGCGGCACCGACGAGGCCGTAGAATATGACCGTGGTGAGCGAGAGGCGGACTTCACGCCACACGTCGGTGCGCGCGGGATAGGCCGGGACAATTTTCCGCTTCGCCCAGCGTTGGCGGAACCATACGTAGCCGAGCAGCCAGCCGAGCCCGGCGAAGAGCGTGTAACGCACCGCGTTCTCCACTGCGACAGCAGAGCCGATGCCCACGAGCTTTTCCCAAGTCAACGCAGCGGCGAACATTGGAGTCAGCGTTTGCCCGGCTTCTGAATCAGCGCGAGCACGTCCTTCGCGCTCACGGCTTCGTGCAGCGTGATGAGCGTGGGCTCAATGACGCGTTTGCTTTTCTCTGCTTCGTTGGCCTTCTCGTTGCCGCCGGGCAGGGTGGTGATGGTGGTGACGTGGCCGATGGCGTTGCCAAATTCGTCGAGCACGGCCGAGCCGCTGGAGCCCGGTGCCCAGTCGGTCGTGACGTTCAGGCGCGTGACGGGCGGGGCGTTGGTGTCGCGCCGCGGGTGGCGCGAGAGGAAGCGATTGACGATGCCATCGCTGAAGTAACCACGCTCGTCGAGCGGGTCGCTGAAGCAGAAGCAGCGGTCGCCGGGAGTGACATCGGTCTGAAGCGGAAGCGGCTTCAAGTCCTTGGCCGGGATGCGCAGAATGCAGGTGTCGGCCCGACGGTCGCTTGCTAGAATTTCCACGACGGGGAAGAGCCGTCCGTCCTCGTCAGCCGCGACGATCGAGCCTTCCTTGAAGTTCGCCGGGCGCTTCACGACGTGCTGGCACGTGGCGACCGCGCCGTCCTTCGTGAGCGCGTAACCGCCGGCGAGGTCGAGGTGCCAGTTGTTGCACTTGGTGCAGAGGAAATTCCAGCCCACGCGGATGTGCGCGGCGCGGGCGGCAGCCCAGAGCTCACGGCCTGACAGGCGCGTTTTGCGCGGCGCAGGTAGCGTGAGTGTGCAGTTGGTGCGCGTGAACTGGTTGGTCAAGGTGGCCTCGGAGACGAGTGCGCCGGACTCGCGAAGCTTGGCGGCGGCGGTCTTCAGCGCCTTGTCATCGCGTCCATCTGCCGGGTAGAGCGGCACGGCGTGGGATTGCGCCTGAGCAAGGGACGGAACGGCGAGCGCAACTGCCAGCAGAACGAGACGCAGGTTCACGGTGGGTCAACGGTTTCGGTTCAACTTCGCCAGCTTCGGCCGTTTCGCGAGCGCGTCGCGGATGATTTTAAGCACGGCCTTGCGCTCGTCGCCGGCGATGGGCAGGCGCGGGGCGCGGACCCATTCGCGGCCGAGGCCGGTTTCCTGCTCGCAGAGCTTGATATATTGCACGAAGTGGACGTGCGTATCGAGTTTGAGCAGCGGCTGGAACCAGCGGTAGAGCGCGCGCGCTTCGTCCCACTGGCCTGCGCGCGTCAGTTCCCAGAGACGCTGGTTCTCGGCGGGGAACGCGATGCCGGTGCCCGCGACCCAGCCGTCGATGCCGAGGATGGCTGCTTCCAGCAGCAGGTCGTCCACGCCGGTGAAGACGGCGTAGCGGTCGCCGACGGTGTTGCGCAGTTCGGTGATGCGGCGCGGGTCGCCGGAACTTTCCTTGATGGCGACGAATTTCGGCTCATCCGCCAGCTCGGCGAAGAGCGCGGGCGTGATGTCGTTCGCGTAGCTGATGGGGTTGTTGTAGATCATGATGGGCAAGCCGCCGTCCTTCGCCACGGTGCGGAGGTAGGTCATGCTCTCGCGCGGGTCGCCCTTGTAACTCATCGGCGGCATGAGCATCACGCCCGCCGCCCCGAGTTGTGCCACGTCGCGCACGTAGCGGACGGCGGCGCGGGTGGAGGATTCCGCCACGCCGCTCAAGACGGGCACGCGGCCCTTCGCTGTCTCGACGGCGCAGCGCACCACGGCGCGTTTCTCGTCAGGGTCGAGCGTCTGGTTTTCGCCGAGCGAGCCGCAGACGATGAGGCCGGTGACGCCGCTCTTGATGAGCGCCTCGAAGTGCCGCGCCGTGCCGGGCAGGTCGAGGGATTGGTCCTTGTTGAGTTGGGTTGTGCAGGCGGGGAAGACGCCGGTCCAGTGGGGTTTCATGTCGTGTTTGAGTAATCAGTCCGACCATCTTGGGGTTTTGCCGAGCAAATGGCGAACGAAGAAATCCGCCCGCCGTCGCCGACCGTAGGGCGATTCCGCCGCGCCGTGGCCAGCGCCGGGAATGATGAGCAAGTCGAAATCCTTGTCGGCCTTCACGAGCGCGTTGGCCACTTGCAGGGTGCTCGATGGGTCAACATTCTTATCCAGCTCGCCCACGACAAGCATGAGTTTACCGCGGAGATTCCCGGCTTGGGTGACGTTGGACTGCTCGGCGTAATGCGGGCCGATGGGCCAGCCCATCCATTGCTCGTTCCACCAGATCTTGTCCATGCGGTTGTCGTGACAGCCACAGTCGGAGACGGCGGCCTTGTAGAAATCTCCATGAGCCAGCAACGCGCGCGTGCTGCTCTGACCGCCCGCACTGCCGCCGTAAATGCCCACGCGCGTCAGGTCCAGTTCGGGATGCTTCGTCGCGGCCGCTTTGAGCCATGCAATACGGTCAGGGAATCCGGAGTCGCCGAGGTTTTGCCAGCACACGTCGTGAAACGCCTTCGAGCGATGACTCGTGCCCATGCCATCGCATTGCACAACGATGAAACCCAGCTCCGCCATCTCGCGCACCCAGCCGCCGGGCATTGGCCCAAATGCCTTGGGCACAAACGCGCTGTGCGGTCCTGCGTAGATGTATTCGATGACCGGATATTTCTTCGCAGGATCAAAGTTCGTAGGACAGTAGATGATACCGTAAATGTCGGTCGCCCCGTCGCGTCCTTTGGCCACGAACCGCTCTGGCGCACGCCAGCCAGTGGCCAGCAAAACACGTGCATCCCCACGCTCCAGTTCACAAACGAGGGTCCCGTCCGCGCGGCGCAGCTCGTTCACCGGCGGTTGGTCCGTGCGCGACCAAGTGTCCACAAAGAACTTGCGGTCCGGGGACCATTCGATGCTGTGGGTGCCATCGCCTTCCGTCAGCACGATCAACCCGGAACCGTCGAGGTTCACGCGGCAGTGGTGCACGAAATACGGATCCTGGCCTGGACGGATGCCGCTCGCACGAAACCAGATCTGCCGGGTCTGCGGATCCACCTTGTCCACGCCGCGCACAGCCCACGCGCCGCGGGTGATCTGGTTTTTCACCCGGCCGTTCGCTGCATCGTAGAGCCAGAGATGGTTCCAGCCGTCCCGCTCGGACATCCACACGAGTTCCTGGGTGTCATCAAGCCAGTGCAGGAACTGCTTGCTGCTGTAACAGAAGAACGTCTTGCATTCCTCGTTGACGATCGGCTGGGCCGCTCCGGATTCCCCGTCCACTCCGAGGACGCGGAAGATCTGATGCCCGCGCTGATTGTAACTGAACGTGAACCGCTTTGAATCGCGCTCCCAACGCACCGGGAGGCTGCTGCTTTCCGTGAATGGGTGGGGGAACAATTCATCGTTGACCGGGATTTGGCGCTTCGTCGTCACGTCAAACAACTGCGGCCGCGGGTGCGGCAGGTTGTCGCCGGGTTTGAAGTAGTCGTAGGTGGTGACTTTCGGCTGCAATTGATCCTTCGGTGACGATTCCACCAAGGTGACCTTCCGCTGCTGTCCGGGCTCGGCGCGGATGGCCACCAGCTTTCGCGAGTCTGGGGACCACGAGAATTGCCCGGTGTAAGCATCTTTCTCGCTGCCATCTTGACTCAGGCGTGTCTCTGCGCCGCCGGTTTCGGCGAGCCAGACGTTGAAATCCTTCACGAACGCCCGCCACCGTCCATCCGGCGAAGTGCCCTTGCGCGGCGGGAGTGGCGCTGCTTGGTGTGGTTCCTTAGCCTTCGCCACCGCCTTCTGGGCCGGTCGGTTCGAACCGTTGATCTCGGCCGTGAAGGGTGCTTCTGCACCTGCGAAGGCGGCGAGGATATCGCCCTTCGCATCGGTCACAATCCACACATGTCCGACGAACGTGTGCTGTGCGTGGCGCTGGCCGGCGGCGAGCTTGCCGTAACTGCGCCGTTCGCCCTCAGTTGACAGCCAGAACAACTGAACCTCGCCCGCCGTGCGATTCACAAAATTGATCTGCGTGTCTCCGCCCGTGCGGGTGCTGACGCGCGGGATTTGCGCCAAGGCTTTGCCGGAAGTTGCAGCTGTCGGATCCGCGACTGGTTGCAAGCCGGCCGTGCGCAAGTCCAGCCGCCAGCCCTTGTCACGATGCGTGAAGGTGAGGCTTTGGTCGCCCTCGGTGAACGTTAAGTTTTCCAGCGCGAGTCGGTTTGACCGCACGTTCTGCTCGCCGCTCTTGGTCAAGGCTTCTGCGAGCTTGGCGTGATCGAATGCGGCGGCGCGCTTGCCTGCCGCCGCATCTACCAACACGAACTCATGCTCCTGCAGCCCGGTCTGTACGCGATACCAGAAGCTCGTGTTGCCCGGCAGCCAGTTTGGCTTCACCTCCGTGCGAAACACTGTGTTCGCCACCCGCTCGCGCAGTCTGGACGCACGCTCGTAGTCGGAGGCGGAGCCTTGGGCGTAAGCACCGTGCAAGGCGATCAGCAAACTCCAGACGGCGACGGACCAAACTTTCGCCTGCGTTTCCGACTTTTGCATCACCGGTTCATCAAATCTTCAATCTCCTCCGCCTCCACCGGCGTCTTCGCCATGAGGTCTACCGGACCCTCTGGGGTCACGACGATGTCGTTTTCCAAGCGCACGGCGAAGCCCTCCTTCGGGATGTAAATGCCCGGCTCGACGGTGAGCACCCAGCCCGCCGCGAACGGCTCCGTCGTGAAGCCCACGTCATGCACATCCAGCCCAAGCGGATGCCCGAGGCCATGCATGAAATACTTCCGGCACGCGAGCTCGTCTTCGGTCTGTTTCCTGATGTCGGCCTTGGTAATAAGGCCCAGCGAAAGCAGTTCTTCGTTCATCATCAACTGTGATTCCTTCTGCCAGTCGCGCGTGAGCTTGCCGACCGTCGCGCCCTTGATGCTGGCGCGCATCACCCGCAGCACTGCGTTGTAAACCGCCTTCTGCCGTCGCGTGAACCGGCCGCTGACGGGGATCGTGCGGGTGAGGTCTGCGTTGTAATTGGCGTAGCTCGCCGCCACGTCGAGCAGCAGCAGTTCGCCCTTCTTGCACGGCTGGTCGTTCTGATTGTAGTGCAGCACGCAGGCGTTTCCGCCGCTGGCGATGATCGGGTTGTAGGCGAACTTCGCACGGTTACGGATGAACTCATGGGCCAGCTCGGCTTCGACCTCGCATTCATTCACGCCGGGCTTCACGAACTTTAGCAGCCGACGAAATCCCTTCGCCGTGATGTCCACGGCCTGCTGGAGTAGCTTGATCTCCGCCTCGGTCTTCACGACGCGCAAGGGGTGCATGAGCCGCGCGAGCCGGTGGTAATTGTGCAGCGGGAACTTCGCCTGGCACTCACGTGCGAAGCGGGCGTCGCGCGTCTCGACTTCCACATGGGCACGCTTGTGTTCGTTCGAGTTGAGCCACACGTGTTCCAGTTCGCACATGAGGATGCGGAAGAGGACCGGGAACTCCGAGAGCCACTTGATCTGCTTGACGCCGGAGATCTTGGTCGCCGCGTCCTTCGTGTGCTTGTGGCCTTCCCAAATTTTCAAGTGCTCGCTCGGCTCGCGCAGGAAAAGGATTTCCCGGTGCTTCGGGTCGTGGGCGTCGGGGGCGAGCAACAGGATGCTCTCCTCCTGCTCAATGCCGCTGAGGTAAAACAGGTCGGAGTTCGGGTGCATCATCAGCGTGCCATCCGCGTTGGTGGGCAGCACGTCGTTCGCGTTGATGATGGCAAGGGACTTGGGCGGGAGCAGCTTCTTCAACCGCTCGCGGTTTTCAGTGAACAGCTTCGAGTCAATCGGGGCATGTCGCATGGGGCGAGTGTGGCAAAGCCCAAGCACGGAGCGAAGCGGAGATTTTTCCAGTCAGGTGACCACTTCGAAAATGGCGAGCACCGCCTTCGCTTCCGCCGGGTCGTTCAAGCACACCGCTCCGCTGCGGATGCGCGGCACCGGCTCGCCTTCCAGCCGCAACGGCTGTTGTTCCGCCAAGCGCCGCGCGTAGCTCGCGAAGTCCCCCACATTCTCCGCCCGCAGTGTCGCCGCATTCACCAGCCGAAACTTCCTGCTGGCGCCGGGAACGACGCACTGCATCAGCTCCAGTGTGAGCCGCCCCATCGTGAAGCGCGGGTTGATTTCCACAACCGGCTTGAGCCGCGCGTGCCCTTCCGCATCCCGATACACAAACGCATCCACGCCCACCGGACCGCGGTAGCCCACGGCCCGCAACTCCGTCTCCAAATCCCGCCCCACCGCCTCCATCGTCGCGCGCAGCGCCGCCGCCGCGCCGGGCACTTCGCGGAAGCACGCCAGCACAGTCGGCGGCAGCGCGCGGGCAAAGTTCGCCGCCGCCGTGTTCGCTAGGAACTGGCCGCGCGCATCCGTGACCAAGCCCGTGTAGCCCCGCAGCCTCAGCCCGCTCGCTTCCATCTCGAACTGCATCGAGAAATCTGCCAGCCGCTCTAGCCACGGCTCGACGACGACTTGTCCACCGCCTTGCAACGACTTCTCCAGCCACCGCCGTTGCGATTCCAGCAGCTCGGGCTCCCAGAGCCGCAGCGCGTTGTGTCCCGCGAGCCCGAACGCCTGCTTCACCACGACGCGGTGATGTCCGCGTGCCCGGATGGCGGCAATGGCGTCGACTGCTGCGTCGAGCGTGTTCACGCCGACGCCAACTTCTTTAAGTGGGCAAAGGTTGAGCGCCGTGTCCTCATCGCGCCGCGCGTGAGATCGCAGGAAGCTCCGCAAGAAGCTTGCGCTCCACGCCTTCGAGTAGAGCTGGCCGATGCCCGCGTTGAAGGAGCATTCCGCCGTCCGCGACTCACCGGTAAGGCTGGGGAAGAGCGGCGCGAGCAACTCCACACTGTCCGGTCCCCACGCCCACGGCCGCAGCCGGCCGAGCTTGCGCTGCGTGAGGGAGGCAACTCGCTTCCGCTCGACAAACTCCGGGAGCGCAAAGCCCGCCTGTTTCAGTCCGCTGAGGAACTCCACCGCCGGCCGCTCTTCCACCAGCACGATGTCGTCCTGACGGCACAGGAACATCGGCAGCGCCGCGAGGTCGCGCGCGAGCTGCGCCTGATGCTTCACGGGCGTGAAGGATTTGCCCTGCGCGATGCGGCCTTCGGTGAACGGATTGAAAACGAAGACGCTCGGCGTGCGTCCCTTCGACTGCGCGAACACGTCCAGCTCCGCGATGAACTGCGCGTCCAGCCCGGCGGCGCGTCGGCCTTCGACATTGAGCGACACACCCTTCGCGCGTTGCGGCGAGAGCGGGAACTTCAGTTGGCGGCAGAAGGCATCCCAGTCGGTTTGCCCTGGCTCCTTCCAGCGGCGGAACCATTTCAAGCCGTAGGCCACGTGCGCGATTTCGTCGCGGTAGATTTGGTCGAGCAACTGCGCCGTTTCTGCATCACCCGCCGCCGCGAAGCCGCGCGCGAAGTGCCGGGCGAAGTCGAGGTTCGCCTGCTCGAATGTCAAGCTCAGGCCCGCGACGTAATCCATCGGACTGCCCATGCCGGACACCGCGCGCCAGAAGTAGCCGCTCACTGGCAGCTCGCCGAACGCGATGCCGCACGCTTTCATCCGCGTGAGGTAGAGCCGCGTGTGCTCCTGCTCGTCGCGCAGCGTCTGGAGCACGCCGCGCCGGAAGGCGGCAGGCGCATCGGGAAAGCGCAGGAGCACAAGCGCCATCAGTTCGGTGGCGAGCAGTTCGTGATTCGCGAAGAAGTGCAGCAGGCGGCCGCGTTCGCGTTCGTTGTCCAGCCGGTGCAAGCCGGGGAACTCAGACTTGTCGCCGACGCCCGTTGTCTTGAAGTTCAGTTCCGTCGGCCGTCCCGGCATCGCCGGCGCGGCAAGCGCGGCGCCGGGCTGCTCATCCGTGACGACGGTGGGGCACTGGAGCTTCTCCTCCAGCGTCGTCGCGAAGAGCACGCGCTCAGCGAGTTCACGCAGTTCCATCGGCAGAATGCGTAGCAGGGCAGGGCAGAGCAGGCGAGCCACCAAGTAGGGCAGGCTGGAATCGCTGTCCTACTTTGCATCGCCGGCTCGCCTCGCTACACTCCGCCCATGCACAGCCACGCGCCTGTTGTCGTTCCGGACTCCGTCATCGCGGAGCTGCGTGCGCTCGTGGGCGTGGAGAACGTGCTCTCGCACGGGCACGAGCTGCTCGTTTACGAGTGCGACGCTTACACGCTGGAGAAGCACTTGCCCGGCGTCGTGGTGCTGCCGCGCACGGCGGAGGAAGTCGCCGCTGTTGTAAAACTCTGCGCGCGGCACGAATTGCCCATCATCCCACGTGGCGCGGGCACGAGCTTGAGCGGCACCGTCCTTGCCAGCACGGGCGGCGTAATGATTGCACTCACGCGGATGAACCGCATCCTCGACCTCGATGTCCGCAATTGTCGCGCGCTCGTCGAGGCGGGCGTAGTCAATGCCCACGTCACCAACGCCGCGAAGCCCCACGGCCTCTTCTACGCGCCGGACCCTTCTTCGCAGAACGCCTGCACCATCGGCGGCAACGTCGGCACCAACTCCGGCGGACCGCATACGCTCAAGAACGGCGTCACTACCAACCATATTCTCGGCTGCGAAGTCGTCTTGCCCGACGGCGAAATTGTGTGGCTCGGCACGACGCCCGACGGTGGCGAGGACGTTGCCGGATACGATCTGCGCGGCGCCTTCGTCGGCAGCGAAGGGATGTTCGGCATCACCACGCGCGTGCTCGTGCGCTTGGTGCGCGCGCCGCAAGCCTTCAAGACGCTGCTGGGCATCTTCGAGTCCGTGGACGACGCGAGTCAGACGGTCAGCGACATCATCAGCGCGGGCATGGTGCCGGCGGCGCTGGAGATGATGGACCAGATGATCACGCAGGCCGTCGAGGCGGCGTATCACTTCGGCTTTCCGACGGACGCGGGCGCGGTGCTGATTGTGGAACTGGACGGGCTCGCTGCGGGCTTGGAGGAGCAGACCGCGCGCGTCGTGGAGATTTGCCGGCGGAACAAGTCCCGTGAAGTGCGCGTGGCGAAGGACGACGCGGAGCGCGCCGAGATTTGGAAGTGCCGCAAGCGCGCTTTCGGGGCGATTGGCCGCCTCAGCCCGAACTTCCTCACGCAGGATGGAGTGGTGCCGCGCTCGAAGCTCCCGGAGATCATGCGCTTCATTCGCGCGACGAGCGAGAAGCACGGCCTGCGCATCCCGAACGTCTTCCACGCCGGCGACGGCAACATCCACCCGCTCATCCTCTACGATGAGCGCGACCCGGCGCAGGTGACGCGCGCCGTGCAGGCGGGCGAGGAGATTTTGGAGAAGTGCGTGGCGCTGGGCGGCAGCGTGACGGGCGAGCACGGCATCGGCGTGGAGAAGGCGGACATGATGGCGCGGCAGTTCACGCCGGACGACTTGGAGGCGATGAAGATGCTGCGTCGCGTCTTTGACCCCGCGCAACGCTGCAACCCGCACAAGATGTTCCCCGGCGCGAAGCGCTGCGCGGACTTCGCGCCAAGGAAGCAGATCGCGGCGTAGGCTGCTTACCGGCGGACGGGCTGGCTCTGGATCCACTTGCGATATCCGGCCTCCAGCGCCTCCCCCTCCGTTTTGCCGGAGATGCTGCGGAAGGTGTGATTTGTAATGTAGCCATTTTGATCGAACGCTATGAAGAGTGCGCGCTCACGGGCATCCATCTCGAGGGTAGGTCCCACGCCTGGACCATAGAGTGTGACACCCACTACTTTCCACTCTAACCCGGTAGCCCATGAATAGGCGATGGCCCGACGGTTGCTGAACATCTACGTGGGCGTGCCGAGACTGGAGACGACAACGTCAACTGTTTCTTGCGTGAAACCGTGGTCTTGTCTTCTCCAGCAAAATCATGCTGGAGGATGGTGGGCAAGGAGGGATTCGAACCCCCGACCAAATGCGTGTAAAGCATCTGCGCTAACCACTGCGCCACTCGCCCAACCGTTTTGACTCCCAATCACCGTGCGACTGCTGCCTGCGGAAGTGTTTCCATCCGACTCACGGAACCGACCAACGCGAAACATTCTGCGGTAGTTTGCCGCCCTTTGGCAACCTTGCGGATGCGGAGGAAACACCGCGTTGCCTCGTCCGCGTTCGCTGCGCACCTCACGGAAAGCGCAGCACGCCCACGCCGTAACCGATCATCGGCCGGCCCGACTCGTCCGTGCGGCGGAAGCGCTCCGGCACCACGAAGTGCTGCTTGCGCCCGTCCCCGTCCGGCGCAGCCACCGCCATCACCGCACCCGCCTCGCGCAGATGCTTGAGGTGCTTCGAGGCCAGATCCGCGCTGCGGTCCATCACGGCGGCCAGCTCCAGCACGGAAAGGGATTTGCCCCCGGCCAGAGCGCGCAAGACCGCCCACCGCGCCGGATCGCTCACCGCCCAGAGCAACGCGGTAGGGTCCGCGAAGAAGTCCTGCGGCACCGAAACCGCCCCTGTGGATGGAGAAACCGCGTCTGGCATGGCTCTGGAGCTTACTCGCGTAAAAGAAATCGCTCAATACATGAATGCAAATGCAGCTAACACGCTCGCAAAGCACATTTACCCGCACGCAGTTGCAGCTAACATCCTCGTAATGCCCAGTTACCAGCACGCGGACGCAGCTAACGGTCAGGAAATCACTATTTACAAGAACAAAATTGCAGCTAACGGAGGTGGAATCGCCAATTACATGAACGCACTCGCAGCTAACAGAGTGGAAATCGGCATTTACATGAGCGCGGATGCAGGTAACACATGTGCGGAGGTCATTTACACGAATGCAGATGCAGGTAATAGCCATGCGAAGGCTAGTTCGAATCGCCTGGCTTGATATAACGCCAGTGTAAGGAGGCGTGTGCGTCCCGCAGGCCGTCGGAGCCGTCCTCGATGACAACCTCATCCCGCCCAAGCCTCGCTGGTGTCCGAGTCAGGTGCCCTCGTTTTTCCGAAAGTCTGCCGCGCCTCCGGCGCTTCACCTGCCGATGCTCGTGCGCAAATCTTTTTCCAGACGGGCGAAGGCGTGTTCAAAGGCGGCATGGTTTTTCCAGTTCGAGAAATCGGGGATGTGATATTTGCGGACTTCTACCGCCAAATCTTCGCCGGTATCCGAGTCCAAGCACTCCCATCCCTTCAACGTAGCGAAATCCGTCAATGTGATGGGAAAAAGTTTACGCCGCTTTTCCGCGCGCTCAATTTTGCGCGCCTTCCGAATCTCTCGCTCCACCCACTTGCTCTGGATACTGTCTTCGGAAAGCACCAGCAACAAACGGTCCTGAATCTGAATGGCCTGATCGATTTGTTCGTTCGTGTGCCGCCCACCTTTCATGTCTTCCGGCGCAAACCAGACGCGCAATCCTTCTTGCCTCATCCGCGCGTGTAACCGTTTAGCGAACTTTTGATTCTTTGTGCTGTAGCTGATGAAACAAGATTGTCGTTGGATTGGTTCAGCCGCTCCAATCAAGGCTGGCAAAAACGAAATCAACCCTTCTGGCACGCCCGCATCTCGAAGAAAGTTATCGGGAATTTTCCCTCCAGTTCGATAGAGCGTGTCAGTGCCGATGGTTAATGGGCCTTCGTGATTCGCTTTATCGAGTCCGATAGCTCCTTTGAAATCTACGTTCGAAAAAATCTTGCTAAGCAATTCTGCTCGACCAAAGTCGACCTTTGTCATTTCGCAATCGTGAAATGTTGTCCCATACAAACATGCGCCGGTTAGTTTTATGCCATTCCAACATCCTCGAAAGAAAAACGAGTGGCTCAATTCAGCATTTTTGAATGATACGTTTTGAATGACGGTGCGAACAAACCTTGAAAACTGAATCGTAGCATCAGAAAAATCTGTGCCGATGAGTTCGGCGCGACTGAAATTAACTCTGTTCAGATTTGCTCCCCTCAAAATTGTCTTTCCAAGCTTTGTATCTGTGAGATTCGCTCCTTCTAGGTTAATTTTCGCAAGGTTTAACCCTCTTAGCCGGAACGATGCAGTAGGAGGTGAGTTTTCATGCAGTTGAGCTGCTGAAGGCAGGTCGGTTTTCTACTGCATTGCAGTTGGGCAACGGGCTCAGGAT
>RFVF01000035.1 GCA_009922615.1 Pseudomonadota bacterium | reverse complement strand
TTGCACGCGACCCGAACCAAGGCATCTTCTGCAGTCGGGGTCAGAAGACACTTGACAAGCCTGTCATCCGACGGGCTTGTCAGCTGTACTCTGAGGCGCAAATGCTGCTGGTCCCAGCAGCATTTGCGTCCAGTTTTCCCATCTTGCTGACTGGGCGCAGCAAGATGGGATCGCGATTACTTGAGCTCGACCTTTGCGCCGGCGTCTTCGAGCTTCTTCTTGGCCGCCTCGGCATCGGCCTTGTTCGCGCCTTCGAGCACGGGCTTCGGAGCGCCTTCGACCAGCGCCTTGGCCTCGGCGAGACCCAAACCGGCCTTGACCTCGCGGACCGCCTTGATGACGCCAATCTTGTTGGCACCGGCTTCCTTGAGGATGACGTCGAAGGTGTCCTTCGCGGCAGCGGCAGGAGCGGCGGCGGCAGCGCCACCACCAGCGGCGGCCACGGCCACCGGAGCGGCAGCGGTCACACCCCACTTGCCTTCCAACTGCTTCACGAGGTCGGCGGCTTCCAGAACCGTCAGCGCGCTCAACTCTTCAACCAACTTTGCGATATCAGCCATGTTACCTTTCTTTAGTCTCGTCGCCCCCGGAGCCCCGAGGATTTGAGCCGGCAGCCGCCGACCGACGATTCACTCTGTTGTTTCGTTGTTTGTTTTCCCCGCCGGCCACCTAGCCAGCGGAAATTATTCAGGCCGCCTTCTCGGACTTCGCCTTGATGACCCTCGCGATTTGCGAGCCCGGCGTGTTGATGATGGCCGCGAGTTTCTGGGCCGGTGCCTGGAGCACGCCCAACAGTTTTCCGCGCAGCACTTCGAGCGACGGCAGGTCGGCGAGCGCAAGGAGGTCGGCTCCTTCGAGGCGCTTGTTGCCCAGATAACCGAACTTGAGCTTCGGCTTCTCGAATTCAGCGGCGAAGTTCTTGAGCGCCTTCGCGGCGGCGGAGACATCCTTCGCGCCGGTGACAACAGCGATCTGGCCCGCCAGCGTGCCCGAGAGGTCGGCCAAGCCAGCTTCCTTGGCGGCGATGCGGAAGATGCTGTTCTTGACGACATGCGCCTCGGCTCCGCCCTTGCGGAGACGGGAGCGCAGTTCGTTGAAGTGGATCACGGTCAGGCCCGTGTAATCCACGACGATGAAAAACGGCGAGGCGTTGAGCCGGGCGACGTATTCGCTGGTGATGAATTTCTTTTCGGCGCGCATGGGATTCTAGTAAGTAAAGATTAGGCGGTGGCGACGAATTCGCGGGTGTCCACACGGACGCCCGGGCTCATGGTGGCGGAGATGGTGCAGGAGAGCATGAACACGCCCTTCACGCTGGCAGGACGGGACTTCGAGACGGCCTCGATGACCGAGCGGGCATTCTCCTCGATCTGCTCAGGCTTGAACGCAGCCTTGCCCACGGGGACGTGGATGTTACCGGCCTTGTCCACCTTAAACTCGACGCGGCCAGCCTTGACTTCCTTGACAGCCTTGGCGGTGTCCTCGGTCACGGTGCCGGTCTTCGGGTTGGGCATGAGGCCACGTGGTCCGAGCACTTTGCCGAGCTTGCGGACTTCCACCATCGCCTCGGGAGTGGCAACGGCGACATCGAAATCAACCCAGCCCTGGTTGCACTTGGCGATCATGTCCTCGAAACCCACGAACTCAGCGCCGGCCGCACGGGCGGCATCGGCGGTGGGGCCGGGCTTGGCAAAGACGAGCACGCGCACCGTTTTGCCGGAGCCGTGGGGCAGCGGGACGGTGCCGCGGACCATCTGATCGCTCTGCTTCGGGTCAACCCCGAGGCGGAAGGCGAGATCAACGGTCTCGTTAAACTTGGCTTTTTCAAACTTGGCGAGGAGCTGGACGGCCTCCTTCAACGGAAGGGCCTTCTTGCCTTCGACCAACTTCGCGTTTTTGTTATAGCGTTTGCTGGGCATTTTGTTTGGTGCGGTGCATGCGGACGCAGAGCGCCCTCCCGCAGTTTAAGTTAACCGACAACTTCAATTCCCATGCTCCGGGCGGTGCCGGAGATGAGGCGCACGGCGGCGTCCTCGCTGTTCACGTTCAGATCCTTCTGCTTCATCTTGACGATGTCGAGGATCTGCTTGCGCGTGACCTTGCCGACCTTGTCCTTGTTCGGCGTCTTGGAGCCGGAGGCGACCCCGGCGGCCTTCTTGAGCAAGATCGAGGCGGGCGGCGACTTGTAAACGCAGGTGAAGGACTTGTCTTGATAGACAGTAATGATGACGGGAATCACGAGGCCGGCCTGGTCCTTGGTGGCCGCGTTGAATTCCTTGCAGAACGCCATGATGTTGACGCCGTGCTGACCGAGCGCCGGGCCGACGGGCGGCGCGGGGTTGGCCTGGCCGGCGGCGATGGCGAGCTTGATGGATCCGGTTACTTTCTTTGCCATAGGGAATTTGTTTCTAAATTTGCGCGTGGCTCAAAATGACCCGACTAGGCTTTTTCAACCTGCCAGTATTCAAGCTCGACGGGGGTGTTGCGTCCAAAAATGTTGACAGTGACTTTGAGCTTGCCGCGTGAGGGATCAATCTCCTCGATCACGCCGCTGAAGTTGAGGAACGGCCCATCGTTGATCTTGACCGTCTCGCCCACCTCAAAGTTCACCTTCGGTTTCTCCGAGTCCTCGGATTGTGAAATTTGCTCCTTGATGACATCCATCTCGGAGCGATCCACCGGCACGGGCCGTTCGCCGCCAACAAAACCAATGATACCCGTGGTCTCGCGAATGAAATACCATGGCTTGTCCAACAGGCGGCGGTTCTCATCCAGCAGCACCATGTCGATGTAAACGTAACCCGGATGCAGCTTGCGGTTGGTGACCGTCTTCTTCTGGTTGCGGACTTCCACGACCTTCTCCATAGGGACGAGGACTTCCTTGATGTAGTCCTGCATCTCCTCGGTCTTGATACGCTTCTCGATGTTGTCACGGACTTTCAGCTCCTGACCGGACAAGGTATGAATGGCGAACCACTGGCTTTGCATGGCGTGCGTTTCGTTAAAAATTGTTCAGGAGCAGGACAAACCGGCTGATGATGAAATCGGCCGCCACAGTGAAAACCGCCACAAGTCCGATGGACACGATCACGACCACCGTGGAGCCTTTGAGCTCATCACGCGAAGGCCAAGTGCACTTCTTGAGCTCGACCTTGGTCTCATCCACGTAGTTACCCAGCTTGAGCAGGTGGCCCTTCTGCCATGCCCAGAAGAACACGGCAACCGCGATACCAAGCAGGATGTATTGCCAGACTGATTGCACAATTTTGTTAATTACTTTGCTTCCGCCACCGCAACCGACTTGGCGGAGGGGGAGGGATTCGAACCCCCGAAGGCTGTTACACCTTAGCGGTTTTCAAGACCGCCGCGATAGACCACTCTGCCACCCCTCCGGGGGCCGGGAACTGGCACGGCGTGAGGGACTCGAACCCCCAACCAACGGTTTTGGAGACCGCTACTCTACCAATTGAGCTAACGCCGTGTCGTCATTCTAGTTTGCTTAACTCGACGAAAAGGGGCGCGAGGCTCTCACCTCGCGTCCCCCGTTTCAAGCTTTTTGTTTAAGCGGCAACGATCTCGCTGACACGACCCGCGCCAATGGTGCGGCCGCCTTCGCGAATGGCGAAACGCTGGCCCTTTTCCATCGCGACGCCGGTGATCAGTTCGATATCCACGGAGACGTTGTCACCGGGCATCACCATTTCCACGCCAGCCGGCAGCGTGACGTTGCCGGTCACATCCGAGGTGCGGAAGTAGAACTGCGGGCGATACTTGTTGAAGAACGGCGTATGGCGGCCACCTTCGTCCTTGGTGAGGACGTAAACCTCGGCCTTGAACTTGGTGTAGGGCTTGATGCTGCCGGGCTTGGCAAGCACCATGCCGCGCTCGACTTCTTCCTTCTTCGTGCCGCGGAGCAACACGCCTACGTTTTCGCCCGAGCGGGCTTCGTCGAGGAGCTTGCGGAACATTTCGATGTCCGTGGCCACCGTCTTGCGGGTTTCCTTGATGCCGACGATCTCGACTTCTTCCATCTTCTTGATGATGCCGCGCTCCACACGCCCGGTCACGACCGTGCCGCGACCTTCGATGTTGAACACGTCTTCGATGCACATCAAGAACGGCTTGTCCACTTCGCGCACCGGTTCCGGGATGAAGGTGTCGATCGCGTTGAGCAGATCGGCGATGGCCTTCTCGCCCTCGGGCGTGCCAGCCATGGCGGCGGTGGCACTGCCTCGGATGATCGGCGTCTTGTCACCAGGGAACTGATACTTGGTGAGGAGGTCGCGGATTTCCATTTCGACGAGGTCGAGCAATTCCGTGTCATCCACGAGGTCCACCTTGTTCAGGAAGACGACGATCGCCGGCACGCCGACCTGACGGGCCAGGAGGATGTGCTCGCGGGTCTGCGGCATCGGGCCGTCAGCGGCGGACACGACCAGGATCGCGCCGTCCATCTGCGCGGCACCGGTGATCATGTTCTTGACGTAGTCGGCGTGACCGGGGCAGTCCACGTGCGCATAGTGACGCTTCTCGGATTCGTATTCGACGTGCGAGGCCGCGATGGTCACAGTCTTGGACTCGTCGCGCACCGTGCCGCCCTTGGTGATGTCGGCGTAGGAAATTGCGGGAGCCAGACCCTTGCGGTTCTGCACGGCGACAATGCAAGCCGTGAGGGTGGATTTGCCATGGTCAACGTGGCCGATGGTGCCGACATTGACGTGGGGTTTCGTCCGTTGAAACGCTTCTTTAGCCATTTGCGATGTTCTAGTTGATGTTTGACTCTGCTACGTTATCCGACCGTTACCGACCGGCCTAAAATCTGGAGCCCATGACCGGGTTTGAACCGGTGACCTCGTCCTTACCAAGGACGTGCTCTGCCAACTGAGCTACATGGGCGAAAAACATTCACCCGTATGTTGCCACTGATCACTTTAGGAGAAAAAAAACCCATCAGCCTGTTCGCCCCGTCCGCCGGGAACCCCGGGCTGATGTGCATTGCTTCTTCTAACCGGTTTTTTAGACCGGGCGCAGAAACTATGCCGTAGCCAAAAACTGTCAAACATTTTCTGGAATTATTTCACTCGTTTTTGCACGGACAGTTTTTGCATCTACCCGCCATGGCCTGACAGCCGCCGGCCTGACACCGGCTTGGCAAGCGCACCGGCCAGCGAAGCAAAATAATTTCTGGGCGATACAACGCCCTCCAGTCACGCTTGCGCCATATCGTCATGCAACGGCTCCAAACTCCAAACTCCAAGCCCCAACGAAGTTCCAAATCCCAGGCCCCGCTCGCGCTCGCGCTGCCGCGGCCTTGGTTTGGAACTTGGAGCTTGGTGTTTCTTTGGAGCCTGGGATTGGGCCTTTGGCACTCCCCCGCCGTGGCTGCCCCTGCGAAGCCCAACCTCATCTACATCCTCTCCGACGACATGGGCTTTTCCGATCTCGGCTGTTACGGTGGCGAGATTGCTACACCAAACCTCGACGCACTCGCGGCCGGCGGGCTGCGTTTCACTCAGTTTTACAACACGGCGCGCTGCTGCCCCACGCGCGCCTCCCTGCTCACCGGCCTTTACCCGCATCAAGCAGGCGTTGGCCACATGGTGGACAGCAAGAAAGGCGGTCCCGGTTACCAGAATGACCTGAACAAAAACTGCATCACCATCGCGCAAGCGCTCAAGCCCGCCGGCTACCGCAACTACGCCGTCGGCAAATGGCACGTCACGCCGATCCCCAAGGACGGCTCCGAGCCCTCGCGCCACAACTGGCCGCTCCAGCGCGGCTTCGATCGCTACTACGGCACCATCCACGGCGCGGGCAGCTTCTGGGATCCCAGCTCGCTGGTGCGCGACAACCGCATCGTCACCTGCGTCAGTGACCCGGAATATCAGCCGAAAGAGCCTTACTACTACACCGATGCCATCAGCGACCACGCCGTGCGCTTCATCCACGAGCATGCGCAGCAGGCGGCGGACAAGCCTTTCTTCCTCTACGTGGCCTACACGGCCGCGCATTGGCCGATGCACGCGCGCGAAAGCGACATTGCCAAATATGCCGGCCGCTACGACGCCGGCTACGAACCCATCCGCGCCGCGCGTTGGGCCAAGGCGAAACAGCTCGGCCTCGTGGACGCCAAGTGGGAACTCACCCCCGCCGCCAACACATGGGATAAAGTGCGGAACGAAGCCTTCGAGGCGCGCTGCATGGAAGTTTATGCCGCGATGATTGACTGCATGGATCAAGGCATCGGGCGCATCGTCGCGGAGCTGAAGGCACGCGGGCAGTTTGAGAACACATTGATTTGTTTCCTCCAAGACAACGGCGCTTGTGCGGAGCCAATGGGCCGGCAGGGCGAGTTCAAGCCGCGTGCGGAGAAACCTTCGCTCCCGCCGATGGCTCCGACCGACCTCCAGCACGGCAGCACCCCCAAGCAAACGCGCGACGGCTGGCCCGTGCGCCAAGGCTACGGCGTCATGCCCGGCCCGGCGGACACTTACATCGGCTACGGCCGTGACTGGGCCAACGTAAGCAATACACCGTTCCGCGAATACAAGCACTGGGTCCACGAAGGCGGCATCAGCACGCCGCTCATCGCGCATTGGCCAAAAGGCATCGCCGCGCGCGGTGAACTCCGCCACCAGCCCGGCCACCTCATTGACCTCATGGCCACCGCCGTGGACTTCGCCGAGGCAAAGTATCCCGCCGACTTGAACGGCGAGAAAATCACCGCTCTGCAAGGTGTCAGCCTCCGTGCGGCCTTCGCAAACCAGCCGCTCCCGCGTGCCGAGCCGATCTTCTGGGAACACGAAGGCAACCGTGCCGCGCGCGACGGCCAGTGGAAGCTCGTCGCCAAAAGCCCCGGCGGAAAATGGGAACTCTACAACCTGCTCGCCGATCGCACCGAAATGCACGACCTCGCCAGCGCCGAGCCGACGAAGCTCAGGGAACTCATCGCGAAGTGGGAAGCCTGGGCCCAGCGCGCCAACGTCACGCCTTGGCCACACGCCCCGCAATACGGGGAAGTGTCCCCGGATGCTCCGGCGAAGAAGGGCAAGAAGAAACAGTAAGCACGCCCAGCCGCTCACCTCACCGCTTCGCGAGTTTCGATTAGCTCGGGAGTTGGAGCTTGAGATTTGGAGGTTACTTCCCTGTCTTCCACCGCTCGCGGTCGGAGAGGAAGAGCTGGTAGGGAAAGCCTTCGGCGAAGGCAAACTTAAGCGGGAAGCCTTCGGGGATTTCGCGCTTCACCACAGCGTTCGCAGCGAAGTCGCCCCAGACACGGTCGTCGCCTTCGAGCAGCTCGGACACGAGCCGCTGGTCGAGGGTGAGGGGTGTGAGGTAGATCGCGTTGACCGGACGCACGCGATTCACGGCGGCAAAGCCTTCCGCGACGTTCGACGGCAGCCACACACAGTCGCGCCGGCCATACCACGCCACGGCCCAGGGCATGTCGCTCATCATCAGCTCGTGCTCGCCGAGCCAGCCGGCGCGCTCCTGCACGATTTGCGGATGATACGGCGGATACGCCAGCGGCGAGCGCGGCGTGCCGCCGAGCGCAAACCCCAGCGGCGCGGCGGCGACCACGAGGAACACGCCGACCACGAGGCCGCGTCCGCCCCACGGTGGCAGTTCGAGCTGTTCAAGCAGCAACGCAAACATGCCGGTGCCAATAATAAAAACCACCGGTGCGAGCAGGACGATCAGGTTCTCGGCGTTCACATCCGGCACTGCTTTGGAAAGTTGCGTGCGACCCAGCGCCTGGAAAACCAGCAGCACGACGAGGCTCATCAACGTGAAGATCCGCAGTCGCGAGAGCGAAGGGTTGCGAAACGGCACAAGCAGCCCGACGAGGAAAAACGCGCCCACCCAGCTTCCCCCCAGGCGCGGCAGCTCGGTCTGCAACAAGGTCGGCAGGTTGTCGCCGAGCTTGGACCACATTTCACCGAGGCCCACCTGCCGCAAGTCTTCGTGCGTCAGGTCGTTTTCCGGGTTCATCAGTCGTTCGAGCCGGTCGCCCGGAAAGCGGTCGGTGGCCGCTTGCGCCGCCATTCCTGCGGTGCCGAAGAACCGGCCGCACAACGCGTGGTTGCGCGCGAGCCATGGCGTCATGACGGCGGAAAATCCGAACAGTGCTGCAAAGCCCAGGCTCAGACCGCGCGTTGGGATGAAGAAGTTGAAGTAGAACATTACCGGCAAAATCAGGCCCGCCAGCGCGTAACGCGTCAGCCCCAGCGCTCCGGTCAGCGCCCCAGCCAGCAATGCTGCAAGATATAATCGCAACGCGCCCCAGCCACCTTCCTGCCCGCCTCGTTCCGCCGCGACGAGCAATTGCGCCAGCAGCAGGAACACCACCATCGCCAGCAGAGTGGAGAGACCGGCGATGCTGAAGCGCCAGAGCAAATCCGCGCCCAGCAGCACCGCCACCGAGAGCCACGCTACAAAGGAGTCGTAAAGCGATCTTGCGAGCCGCCACGTCAGCAGCACGGCGAGGAAAAACAGGCTTTGGTTCAGAATGGCGATGAGCAGTTCCGGCTGATACGTCCGCGCCGTCTCACCCAATAGCTGGTCATGGTCGAATGGTGCCACCCGCATGGCCCCGGCCAGCACGACCGGCCACAGCGGCGCGTTGGCGAGATCGGGATGCGCATTGGTCAACGAGCTGGTCCCTGACTTCTGGCCGAGGAAAAACAGGCTGGCCGGGCGGATGAAATGCGTGGTGAAGCCCCGACCTTCCGCCAGATTCCGGGCAACCTGTGCGGCGTCCATCGCCTCGGGATTCGAGAAGTTGCGATACGCGCGCAGGTCATACGCCACGGCCAGCGCGACAAACACGAAGGTGAAACCAACCCACTTGATGGCCCGCGCGCCTGCGCCCTCCTCGAAGGAGTGAATCATTTCCTGAAGCGTGGGCATGGCTGAGAGAGTGACGGGGGCCGAGTGGTGTTCAGCAAGTGCGCGGCAGGACGATGCCACTGGTCAGCCGGCGGAGGCCATACACGAAAAGGCGGAGGAGCCCTCGGTGGCGCTCGGTCACGACGCGCCCCCTGTCCTCCGGCCTCCTGTCACTTGTCACTTGCCCCACTTAAAATCCCTCCAAGTGAAATTCGTGCAGCTTGCGATGCAGCGTGCGACGGCTCACGCCGAGCTTTTTGGCGGCCGCCGTGCGATTGCCATCAACCTCTTTCAGCGCTCGCACGATCAACTCCTTCTCGACGTCATGCACGTTCAAATCACCGGTCGGCATCTGCGATACGGGTGTGGGCAGGCTGCTGCGGCCGAGGCGGATGTTCTGCGGCAGATCACGCGCGGCCACTTCCTTGCCGCGCGCGAAGACGACCGCGTGCTCGATGGCAGTGCGCAACTCGCGGACGTTGCCGGGCCACTGGTAGGCCATGAGCAGCTCCAACGCGTCGGGCGCGATGCCCGTCACGTTCTTGGCATTCTCCGCAGCCGAATCGCAAAGGAAGTGGTGCGCGAGCAGCGGAATATCGCTGGCCCGTTCACGCAACGGCGGCAGATGAATCTCCACGACCTTCAGCCGGAAGAAGAGGTCTTCGCGGAACGCGCCGGATTGCACGAGGGTCACGAGGTTCTTGTTGGTTGCCGCGATCAGCCGCACGTCAGACATCAAGGTCTTGCTGGAACCGACGCGCTCGAAGGTCCGCTCGCCAAGAAAACGTAGCAGCTTCACCTGCACCGTGGCGTCAATCTCGCCAATCTCGTCGAAGAACAGCGACCCGCCCTGCGCCTGCTCGATGCGCCCCAGCCGCCGCTCGTGCGCGCCAGTGAAGGCGCCTTTCTCGTGGCCGAACAACTCGCTCTCCAACAGCGTGGGCGGCAAACCGGCGGCGTGGACCGTGATGAGCGGGGCCTTCGCGCGCGGGCTGAGTTGGTGGATGGTTTTCGCAACGATCTCCTTGCCCGTGCCGCTCTCGCCGGTGATGAGCACCGTGGCACGGCTGGACGCAACCGTGCTTGAGCGCGCGGGCGATGCGCAGTTCCAGTTCCTCAATCTGCATCTTGCCCTTGGCGATGTAATCGTCCGCGCCGCGCTTCATCGCCTCCACCGCCACGTCCTCGGAACCGTAAGCGGTCATGAGGATGCACACGGGCGGCTTGGGCAGGGACTTGGCGCGGGCGATGAGCTTGAGGCCGTCTTCCTTGGGCAGGCGCAGGTCGGTGAGCAACACGTTGAAGTGCTCCTGCTCGAGCAGATTCATCGCCGTGGCGGCGTCTTCGGCCACGTAAACGTCGTAGCGATCCTCGAGCGCCGCGCGCAACCCGTCACGCGTCGGCTTCTCGTCATCCACGATGAGAACGGTCGGTTGGTTCATTCGCTCTTACTCTTGCTCTTGCTCGTCATCTTAATCCTGCTCTGCCACCCCGGGACTATGAGTAGGATTGCGAGCAAGAGCAGGAGAAAAATTAGTCATGCAACTTCGCTTCAAGCAACTTCGGGCTGCGGTCGTGCAACGGCAACCAGACGCGGAACTGCGTGCCCTCGTCCACCCGGCTCTCCAGTTCGATGCGCCCGCCGTGCTCGCGCACGATGCGCTGCACGATCATCAGGCCCAGGCCGGTGCCCTTGGCCTTGGTCGTGTAAAACGGCTCGAAAATACGGTTGATCTGCTCCTGCGGGATTCCCCCGCCCGTGTCGTTGACGCTAAACCACACGCCGCCACCGCCCTCGCCGGTCGCGAGCACCAGCGTGCCGCTTTTGGTCATCGCCTGCATGGCGTTCTTGATGAGGTTCACCAGCACCTGCTTGATTTGCACGCTGTCCATCGGCGCAAACGGCAGGTTGGCGGACAACTTCCGTTCAACGTGTAGGTGACGGTTCTTCAACTCCGGCCCGAGCAGGTCCAGCGACTCACGGATGATCTCATTCAACGACGCGGGCTGCAGCTTCGGCGGCGATGGCCGGATGGCCTGGAGGAACTGCGAGACAATGTAGTCCAGCCGCGTGATCTCCCCCTTGGCCACGTTGAGATAGCCGAGCAGTTTTTCCACCACCGCGGCGTTGTCCGCCTCCGGTTTGCGCGCCTGGCGGTAGCGGGTGAGCCGCGCGGGACGTTGCTCTGTGGCGGGCGCGCGCAGTTTCTTCAACTCGCGCTCCATGAGCTGAAGATGGATGCTCAACGCATTGAGCGGGTTGCCGATCTCGTGCGCCACGCTCGCTGCGAGCAGCGTCAACGCCTGCATCCGCTCGCTCTCGATGGCTTCAAAGGTCTTCTGCCGCGCCTCGGTCGCATCGTGCAAAATCAAGGCGACGCCCGACGAGCCGGTGGCCTCGCCATCCAGCGGCGCGGCGTAAAGGCGCAGGAACCGCGGGCGCGGCCACTCCACTTCCAGCTCATGCCGCACCACTTGCGGCCCGCCGGCCTTGTCCCACCGTGCGAGCTTCTTCCAATCCAGCCCCGGCATAAAGCGCGTGATGGGCTGGCCCTCGTCGGCATCGTGCTTGAGGCCCAACAACCCAATGACGGCCTGGTTGAAATAGATCACGCGCCCCTGCTCGTCCACCACCAGCACACCGTCCTCGATCACGTCGAAGAGCGTCTCCAAAAAGCTACGCTCGCGCGCCAGCCGTTGGATGACCGTCTGCAAACCTTCGGCATCCAGCCGGCCGATGCGACCGAGGACTTTGTCGAGGAAGCTGGATTTGGGCGCGGGCATCGTCAGGCAAACACAGCGGCATTAAGATGGAGATGGGGACGGCGAGCAAGCGCAAGGCGGCCCGCCACAGGCTTCTTCCCACGCTCGATCCCGGCCTTAATCCTCGCCACGCTTCAGAACCATTTTCGTTTCTTCACATACCACCAGGTCCCCAGCGTGGTAAAGGCCGTGAGCCCGAAGACAAACGCATACCCATGCATCCACTTCAGCTCCGGCATCATCTCGAAATTCATGCCATACCAACTGGCGATGAGCGTGGCCGGCGTGGACAAGATCGTGATGATCGTCAGCGCCTTGACAATCTCGCCGGTCTTGTTCGAGGACATGCTCAGGTGGATGTGCAGGATGCCCGTGAGCGAATCCGTGTAGTTCTGCGCGAGGTTGGCGATGTGAAACAACCGGTCATACACGTCCCGGTAGTAAGGCACCAGATGCGCGCGGATCAACTTGAACTCCCCGTCCGCGAAACGCTTCAACACCTCCTGCTGTGGCCCGATAATCTGGCGCAGATGCAGCACCTCGCGCTTGATCCCGATGATCCTGTTCAACGTCCGTTGGTTGGGATGCTCCACCACATCGTTCTCCAGCTCGCCGATCTCCAGCGAGAGCTCCTCCAACGCGGGCTTGTAATTGTCCACGATCGCATCCAGCAACGTGTGCGCCACGCGGTCCGGAGCACGCGCGATGTGCATCGTGCGCTTGATGGCCCGCTCAGCCGTGAGGGAGACGCTCCGCAACGGCACGTCGTGATAGGTCACCAGGAAATTCTTCCCGAGGAAGAAGTTCAGCTCGCTCGTGGCAAAAACCCCATCCTTGCGGCTGTAGTCCACCGCATGGACGACCAGGAACAGATAGGCCGTGAACCGGTCCTCCTCCTTGGGCGTGTATTCCTCGACCTTGGGATTTGGGCTGGCATGGATGCAATCCTCGATGGAAAGCGGGTGAAAGTGGAAGATGCCTTCCAGCACAGTCCGGGCCTCCTCCGGCGTAGCCGCCTCGATATCGACCCACAGAAACAAACTCGTATCCGCCAGCAATGTGGGCATCAGAAACATCTCCACATCCTGCGTATGGAGCCGACCCTGAGTGGTGAAAGCGAAGGAACGAATCATGCAACGGTCCCGCAGGCTAAAACCCGACGCCGCATGAGGCAAGGAAACGCGCCGGAAAGAATCCTTATGTGGTGCCCCGGGTAGGACTCGAACCTACGAGCCGCTGGCAAGTGGAAAAGGTTTCGCCCCATCGGAATTTCCCCGCTTGACGCCGGCACCGGGCGGGAACTAAATGCCCCCGTTCACTGCGACAAGGTTATGCGTTGGGGCGTTGGCGACTCGCGAGGTAAAATTCCCAACACGTCCCAGACGTGCTGCGCGTTCCTCCGTCCCCACGTTTCAGCCGCCTCCATTGCGCCCCTCCCGACAACCTTTCGCTCCGCCTCCCTCGCCCCCATCCAGACCGCCGCCAAGCGCAAATACAAAGGCACCAGCATCGAGCAGCGTGGCGCCTACTTCATCGGCGGCCCCAAGCAACTCTCCAACTCCCCCCTTGATGAAGTCCTCACCGCCGCCCGAGCCATCCTCGCCCGCCTCAGCCCCGGAACCGGCGGCACCCCGCCCGTGGACACCCTCCCCGGCATCAAACCCCTGGGCCGCATCAAAGACCTGAGCGACGCCATCACCGCCTACGACGCCAAAAACACCGCGCAAGGCGACAAGCAGGGAGCCGCCGAAGAAGCCCTCGAAGCCATCGGCGCGCAAGTGGCCGACCTCGCCAGTCTGCGCCGCGAAATCCAACTCGCCGCCGACCAAGCCTGGCCCTGGCGCACCCCCGGCGTGAAAACCATCCGCAAAGCCTTCGGCCTGCCAGAAGACCGGCCGCTGCCGGAGTGACCCAGCGGGACCTAGAATTGAAACCTAGAGGCCGAGTGGTATCACCCTTTCGTCCCTCATGGGACTAGCTGTATCCCAGCGCATCATGCCCAGCCATGAAGGGCTGGGCTATGGTCAGGCAATCACAATGGTCGCACGCCGAAGCGGGGGATCATCGCATCGTAGGCATTGGCTTAATTTGGCCGCTGCTTCTCCTCTACCCACTCCCCCACAAACCGTTCCAAAATCTCCAACGGCACCGCACCGTTGCGCAGGACCACGTCGTGGAATTCGCGCAGGTCGAACTTGGGCCCCAGTTCCTTCGCGGCGCGGGTGCGGACTTCCTTGATTTTTAGTTCGCCCACCTTATAGGCGAGCGCTTGGCCGGGCCAACTGATGTAGCGATCGATCTCGTTGGTGATGTCGTTTTCCTGTTTGGGCGCGTTGGCCTTGAAGAAGTCGATCGCACGCTGGCGGTCCCATTTCAGCGAGTGGATGCCGGTGTCCACCACGAGGCGGACGGCGCGCCATATCTCGTAGGTAAGCTGGCCGAACTTGTCGTAAGGGTCCGTGTAGAGGCCAAGTTCCTCGCCGAGGTGCTCGGAGTAGAGGCCCCAGCCCTCGATGAACGCGGTGTAGCTACCGTAGCGCCGGAACTTCGGCAGCTCGCCCTGCTCCTGCGCGAGCGCGATTTGCAGGTGATGACCGGGCACGGATTCGTGCAGCGAGAGGGCCATCATCTCCCATTTGGGGCGCGTCTCGGGCCGGTAGAGGTTCACGAAGTAGGTGCCGGCGCGCGAGCCGTCGGCGGCGGGCGGGCGGTAGTAGGCGGTCGTCGTGTCGGGCGCGATCTTGTCCGGGATGGCCTCGACGCCGTAGGGCATGCGCGGGAGGGTCTTGAAGACTTTCACGAGCAACGGATCAATGCGCCGCGACATGGCGTGGTAGCCGACGAGGAGTTCCGGCGCGCTCTTGTAGTAGAACTGCGGATCACTGCGGAGGAACTGGAAGAACGCCGGCAGGTCGCCCTTGAACCCGACCTTGTCCTTGATGGCGAGCATCTCGGCGCGGATGCGCGCGACTTCCTTCAAGCCCAGCTCGTGAATCTCGCGCGGCGTGAGCGAGGTGGTCGTAAACTTCTTCGCCTCGAAGGCATAGCGACGCTCGCCGTCGGGCATCTGCCAGCAGCCGACTTGATCGAAGCAGGCGGGGAGATAGTCCTTCGTGAAAAACTCGTGGAACGCACGGTAAGCGGGGACGACTTGCCGCGCGATGACCGCGCGGGCTTCCTGCTGCAAACGCTCGCGGTCGGCGGCGAGGGCTTTCGGGATGTTGGCGAAGGGCTTGTAGAACGGGCTTTTCTCCGGGTCGCAGACGATTTGCTTCTCGATCTGCGCCGGGACGCGCTGCATGACGACCTTGGCGTGCACGATGCGGGCGCGGATGCCCTCGCGCATGAGGTCGGTGGTCTGCGCGGCGTAACGCGGCAACGCACGGAGGCGCGCGAGCCAGTCCTCGTAGTCCTTGAGCGTCTCGAAACGCAGGCTGTCGGCCAGCTCATCCTCAGTCTGAAGGCCGCCACGCTGATTGAGCGGAACGAGGTGCCAGCGGAAAGCGTGGCCCTCGATGCTTTGTGTGAGGCTGTGCTCGAAGAGGTCGTAGTTGAGCTGGTCGCGCGGGGCGAGCGCCTTGCGGTCGAGCTGGCGGAGGCGGACGAGCGCTTCCTGATTGTGGCGATGTTCGGCCGCGATGGCGGCGGGTGTGAGATCGGGCCACTGGTCATTCCAGCGGCGGTCGCCGAGTTCCGAAGCCCAGGTCGGGCTGTGCTCCATGGTGTAATCCCATTCGGCGGCGAAGAAGTCGTGGAGCGCCTTGGTGGCATCGACGGCTTGGACGGTCGCGGCGGCGAGCGCGAGGCAGAGCAGGACGAATCGGCGTGTCATGGTGCGGGTGAAAATAGCGGCAGCGCGGAGGCGGGGAATGCAAAAGGCGAGTTAACCACCGAAGCACAGAGTGCACAGAGGAAGGCAGTCCCGAATCTGGAAGACAGGAAAGCAGGAAGGAAACGGTTCCATTCCGGCCTTCCTGCTTTCCAGATCAACACTGTGTTCTCTGTGTCTCTGTGGTTGAAAAGGACTTGGCTCCACGCTCCCTCAAGCCCGCGGCCACAGCAGCAGGCGCAGGCTGTTCAGCACCACGATGACCGTGCTGCCTTCGTGGCCGAGGACGCCGAGCGTGAGCGGGACTTTGCCGAAGAGCGCGAAGCCGACGAGCACGACGACGGTGCCAAGGGAGATGACCACATTCTGCCGAATGACGGCGCGAGCGCGCTGACTGAGGCGGTAGGCGGCGAGGAAGTTTTCCAGCCGGTCGTGCATCAGGACGACCTGCGCCTGTTCAAGCGCGGCGTCGGAACCCCGCGCACCCATCGCCACGCCGACGTGCGCAGCGGCGAGGCTGGGAGCGTCATTTACTCCATCGCCGACCATTGCGACGCGCTTACCCGCAGCGTTGAACTCGCGGATCGCGGCGACTTTCTGCTCGGGCTTGAGGCCGGCGCGGAGTTCGTCGAAGTGGAGTTCGCGCTTGAGCAACTCGGCGGCCTCGGGGCGATCACCGGTAAGCACGACGCTGCGCAGGCCGACCCGGCGGAGTTCAGTGAGCACGCCGGCAGCTTGGGGACGGATGTCATCGCGCAGAAGAATGCGACCGAGCAGTTCACCGTCGCTGACCCAGACTTCAGAAATGCCGGCGGCGGTGGGCGGCGCATCGGGGTGCGAACCGCGCGGGAGCTTGCTCAGGACGAGTTCGCGCCGGCCAAGGAGACACGTCTTGTCCCCAAGCTGTGCGCGCAGGCCAAGTCCGGTGATGGACTCGAAGTGATCGAGTGCGAGCGATGGCAGCGCGTGTTGTTTGCCATAGCGCGTGATGGCGCGGGCGAGCGGGTGGGTGGAGAGGCGTTCCATCGCGCACGCAAGGGCAGCCATGTCCTGCTCGCGGCCCGGCGGGAAGCTCTCGACCTTCTCCACCTGCAATTCGCCCGTGGTCAGCGTGCCGGTCTTGTCGAGCGCGACGACATTCACGTCCGCAAGTTGCTCAATGGCCGCGCCACCACGGAAGAGAATGCCGCGCCGCGCGCCCCACGCAATGGCCGCAAGCACGGCTGAGGGGATCGAGAGCACCAGTGCGCACGGCGACGCGACAACCAGCAGCGCCATCGTGCGGTAGAACGCGCTCTGCGTCGTGCCCGTGCTGGTGAACGCCGGCAGGCCGAAGCCCAGCCACCACACAAAGAACATCGCGAGCGCGAGGCCGGTGATGGCGTAGGTGTAATTGCTGCCAAACTGGTCGGTGAAGCGTTGCGACGGCGCTTTCAGCCGCTGTGCCTCGCGGATGAGACGAATGATTTTTTGTAACGCGCTCTGGTTCGCGGCGCGGAGCACGAGCACTTCCACGGCGCCCCAGAGGTTCAAGGTGCCGGCGAGCACGGCGTCGCCGACGTTCTTCTCCACGGGGGCGGCCTCGCCGGTGAGCGTGGATTCGTCGGCGGCGGTCTTGCCTTTGATGACCTCGGCATCAAGCGGGAACTGCGCGCCGGGCTTGATGAGCAGGCGGGCGCCCGGAGCGAGTTCGGCGACGGGAACTTCTCGCTCGTGCCCGGCGTCATCGAGCAGCGTCGCGGTCTTGGGCGCGGCCTTGAAGAGGGAACCGATCTCGCGCTGTGTGCGGCCCATCGCGTAATGCTCGAGCGCACCGGAGATGCTGAAGAGGAAGAGCAACATCGCACCTTCATCCCAATGGCCGATAATCGCGCTGCCGAGCGCCACGGCGAGCATGAGGAAATGCACGTCGAGCACGCGGTGTTGCAGGCGCTCCCAAACTTCTTGTGCGGCGAACCAGCCGCCGCTCACGTAGGCCGCGAGGTTGAACCCCAGCCCCACCGGACCGTCCCCGGCGATCACCGCCGCGAGCGTGGCCGCGCCGCAAATGCCCGCCGCGACCATCTGCGGCTTCCATTCGTCGAGGTCGGCGTCCTCCTCGGGGATTTCGACCTCGCGCGGGATGATTTTAGGCAACGGCAGATTCTTCCACATCCAAAAGCGCGGTGCCGTGGGACACGTCACGCGCGCAATGGTGGAGCGGTCTTCCGCGCGCTGAATCGTCACGGTCTGCTGCTCGGCGGCGGAAAGAGGAATGTCGCACTCAGTGCAACTCCCGGCGGGCGCGAGGAGCTGGCAGCGATGCCGCGCGCTGGTTTGACGGCCCGCCGCAACGGCGGCGGTGACGCGGTCAGCGAGCCCCTCGACCTCCTTGTTGCCGAGCGTGGCGATGGCGATCGCGGGATCGGTGCGGTGGACGGTGATGGCTTCGAGCGCGGGCTCGCGCGCAAGCATGGCGGCGACGGAGCGCGCGAGGCAGGCGGGGCCATTTGCGCCGCTGGCGTTGGCGAGATTCGCGTAGGAAGTGGAAACACCGTTCACGGTGCCAAGTTGGGCGGGCGCGCGAGGAAAGGCAAGCCACCCGCTGCAAAAGCATTGCCAGCGATTGTGAATCGGCGAAAGAATCCGGCTCGACCGTCATCACTTATGAAATTGCTTGTCCTCGCCACCACTCTGCTCGCCCTCGTCGTCTCCGCGTCCGCCGCGCCGGCGGGCAACACGCTCGACGGCATCGAGCGCGGGCCTTATTTCACCGGCACCATCAAGAGCAGTTTCCCCGTCGCCAACAACCTCGCCATGAAGGGGATCGTCGTCTCCGTCGGCGCGAACCGCGACGTGCACGTCTGCTACGACACCGACTTGATGCGCGTGTCCGTCGCGTGGGCGGGTGACTATCTCAAGTTCGGCAAGAGCCAGGTCGAGATCGTTCACCCGCAGCCGCCCGAGGTCGCGGGCAAGCCGCTCTTCGGCACGCAGACCGGACCCGGCTGGGCGAAGGACGGCAAGTTCGAGGATCCACGCGAGAACAAGCAGGGCCGCCTTCCGACAGAGTGGGCCAAATATCGCGGCCTGTATCTGAACGGTTGGAACGTCGTGCTCAAATACACCGTGGGCGGCGCTGACGTGCTGGAGATGCCGGGCGTGGAAACGGCCGGCGAAGCCAAGATCGTCACGCGCACCATCGAGCTGGACAGCAAGACGCCGCAGACGTTGCTCGTCTGTGACGGTGTGCCCGCTGGCGGCAGCACCGGTGCCAAGCTCACGTTGGATTTACCTACCGCTGGGAATGAACCCGCGCAGTCCCTCGCCATCGCCGTGCAGGGCGGTCAGGCTATTTCCCTCGCGAACGAAAACGGCCGCCTCATCGCGAAGATTCCTGCCGGCAAACAGTCTTTCCGCCTCGCGCTGTGGAAAGGCGCGAAGGCCGACTTCGCGCCCGTGGAGGCCGCGTTGAACAGCGCCGCCAAACTCCCCAGCCTCGCCGCGCTCACGAAGGGCGCACCGGGCCGTTGGACGCAGCCCGTCGTGACGCAGGCCGTGCCCGGCACCGGCGACGGTCCTTACGTGGTGGACGACATCACGCCGCCCGTGCCGAACCCGTGGAACTCCAAGACCTTCTTCGGCGGCTTCGACTTCCTGCCCGATGGCCGCGCGGCGGTCGCGTGCTTCCACGGCGACGTGTGGATCGTCAGCGGCCTCAACGATCCGTCGGGCAAGCTCTCCTGGAAGCGTTTCGCCACCGGCATGTTTCAGCCGCTCGGCCTCAAGGTCGTGGACGGCCAGATTTACGTCACCTGCCGCGACCAACTCACGCGCCTACATGACTTGAACGGCGACGGCGAGGCGGACTTCTACGAGTGCTTCAACAACGACACCGTCGTCACGCCCAACTACCACGAGTTCTGTCTCGACCTGCACACCGATGCCGCCGGGAATTTCTTCTACGGCAAGGGCGCGCCGTGGCCGCCGACTGTCCAGTCCCCGCACCAGGGCACGATGATTAAAGTCAGCAAGGACGGCTCGAAGCTCGAAGTCATCGCGACCGGTCTCCGCGCTCCCAATGGATCCGCCCTCGGCCCCAACGGCTGGCTCACCGTCAGCGACAACGAAGGCCACTACATGCCCGCCAGCAAACTCAACCTCCTCCGCCCCGGCGGCTTCTACGGCATGCGCCAGTCCGCTCACGGCAAGGCTCCCCCCGAGGACAAGCTCAACGACTACGACCAGCCCATCTGCTGGCTGCCCAAGTCACAGGACAACTCCAGCGGCGGGCAGGCCTGGGTCACCAGCAAACAGTGGGGCCCGTTCGAAAATCACCTTCTCTTCACCAGCTACGGCATGGGCACCCTCTTCCACGTCATGACCGAGGAAGTGGACGGGCAGGTGCAGGCCGGCATGACACCGTTCCCGCTGAAATTCCCCAGCGGCACCATGCGCGGGCGCTTCAACCCGAAGGACGGGCAGCTTTACCTCACTGGCTTGCGCGGCTGGCAGACGCGCGGCACGCGCGACGGCGCGTTCACCCGCGTCCGCTACACCGGTAAGCCCGTGGACATGCCCCACTCGCTCCACGTCACGAAGACCGGCGTGCAAATCACCTTCACCCGCGCCCTCGACACCGCCACCGCGGCGGACGCCGCGAACTGGGCGGTCGAACGCTGGGATTACCTTTACTCCGGCAACTACGGCTCGAAGGAATACAGCAACCTCGCCAAGAAGGAAGTCGGCCACGAGAAGCTCGACGTGAAATCTGTGCGCGTCGCGCCCGACAAAAAGACCGTCTTCCTCGAAATCCCGGACATGAAGCCGGTGATGCAAATGAAGGTGAAGTGTAACATCAAGGCCGCCGACGGTGCCGATGTGAGCCAGGAGATTTACAACACCATCCACAAGCTGGCGGAGCGGTGAGCTCTCTCCAGCCTTCTAAAGTTAGGGCCGGGCGATGGCCCGGTAATGACGGAGGGGCTGCGGGCCGGGGGTGTCGATGAAATCCACGGTGCTGGTGAGCACTTGGTTGGTGCCCAGCGGCGTCCAGAGCCGGAGGTTATTGCTGGTCTGGAGTTCGTAGTTCACGCCGGGATCACCGAGGAGGCGCACGATGATTTGGCCGTTGGACTGGCGTTGTGGCGGTTGCAACACGGGAGCCACAGGCACCTCATCCGCGCCGATGTCGACGCGCCCGCCGAAGCGCCGCGGCTGGCCGTCGAGGTCAGTCTCACCCACGTCGGGGACGAAGGCGGGATCGCCGGCATCGCGAGCGGGGGAGTTAGTGGCGAGGTGGAAATCGGCGGCGGTAGGGTTCGCGAGCAAGGGCGGAAGGCAGAGGGAGTGCAGGTCTTGCTGCGACGTAGTGCGATAGCTGGCGAAACCGGTGAAGAGCGAGCCGCCCTGCACGAAGGTGAGCGCGTTGGTCGGGCCGTCGGTGAACCAGAGGTTGTAATCGAGCGCGTTGCTGACGCTCCCAACGCTGGCGGTGAGGGCACGGTTTTGAGCATTGGCCCAGATGAGATTGTTCCGCAGGACGTTGGTGCCGGCGTATTGGATGCTGATCTCGCCATCGCCAGTGCGGAGCGTGTCGTTGTTCCAGAGGGTGTTGTTGAGGAACTGGCAGAACTGGACGCGACCCCGGGTGGCATCGTAGCCGCCGAAGATGAGGCCGGACTTGTCGTTCCGGTAAAGCACGTTGTTCCGCACTAGGATGTTGGTGGCGGTGATGCCGGGATTTTCCGCGCCAACTTCGAGGCCGAGGTCGCTCTCGGTGACGGTGTTGTTCTCGATGACGATGTCGCGCCCGCCATCCACGTAGATGCCCGCACCGTAACCACCGCCGTAATTGGAACGGGCGCGGGCCACGCGGTTGCCGCGCACAAGGCCGTTGCGCGCGGCGTCCTGTGCGGGATCGGGGCTCATCTTCTCGCCGCCGATGAAGTCGATCCCGATGTTGTTGACGTCATGCACGTAGTTTCTGGTGACGAGGAAGCCGGTGACGTTGCCATTGAGGACGAGGGTTTCACTCATCGCGGGCTCGCAGTCGTAGATTTCGTTGCCGTCGATGATGAGATTGGTGATGGGCGTCACGCTCGTGCCATAGACAGTGATGCCCATGGCGTCGGTCCCGCGAATCTCGTGGATGCGGCAGTTGCGAATTTCGAGATGATCGCCACTGCCCTCGATGCGCACGCCGGAACCGTTGGCGACGGCGAGGTTGTCCCGCAGCTCGAAACCGATCAGGCGGACGTATTGGCGGTCCAGTAAGTAGAAGAGGTTGCTGCCGGTGATGCCCGCGCCGCTGACAGTGACGGCTCCGTCGGCGAAGAAGGTGATGAAGCCGCCAGCGGCGGTGCCGGAGACGTTCACGGTGATTTTTTCGTTATACGTGCCGGGCTGCACGAGGACGGTGGTGCCGGGGCCAACGGTGCTGGCCGCCCGCTGGATCGTGCGCCACGGGGCAGCCAGCGTGCCGGGGTTGGTGTCGTTGCCGGTAGTCGCGACATAGTTGGTGACTTGCGCCCCCGCTGGCATCCGAGTCACCGACATGCACAGCAGTCCGGCCAGCCACCACCCGCACCACGCAAAACTATTTACTATCCGCACGCAGAAAGAGTTGCCCACCACCGCACCGGACGCAATCGGGAGAAGCCCCTTCCCCTACCCTCGGGCGATCCCGCAGCCCCGCTTGCGCGAATGCGCCCGCCGCACCGCGCGTCAGTTGGGCCGCATGAAGTTCGCCATCCTATTCGTCGCCGCCTTCACCCTCACCGTGTCCACGCTCCCCGCCGCCGAGGCCTCGAAGCCACGACCACCCGCCTACCTCACCGAGGCCGAAGCCCGCGCGGCCGGGCCTGATTTTGAATTGCAAGGGGAATACGCCGACGCTGGCTTGGGCGCGCAGATCATCGCGCTGGGCGACAGCAAGTTCCGTCTCGTCCTGCACCAAGGCGGCCTGCCCGGCGCCGGGTGGGACAAGTCGGCAAAGACCGAGATCGAAGGCGTGCTCGACGGCGCTAAGGCCGTCTTCAAGGGCGGCGACGGAAAACCCGCGGGTGAAGCAGCGGGCGGCTTGCTCACCGGCACGGACGCGGCAGGCAAAGCTTTCAAGCTGATCAAAGTTTTTCGCCAAAGCCCGACGCTGCTTGCCATGCCTCCAGCTGGTGCCCTCGTCCTCTTCGACGGCTCCAGCCCCGACGCATGGCAAAACGGCAAGATGGATGACCGCAAATTGCTCCGCTGCGGCACAAAGTCCAAGGAACTCATCAAGAGCGGCACGTTGCACATCGAGTTCTTCCTGCCCTTCAAGCCGCTCGGCCGCGGCCAGGACCGCGCGAACTCCGGAGTTTATCTTCAGGACCGCTACGAAGTGCAGGTGCTCGACAGCTTCGGCCTGAAGGGTGAGAACAACGAGTGCGGGGGAATTTACACGAAGCACAAACCCTTCGTGAACATGTGCCTGCCGCCGCTGGTGTGGCAGACCTACGACATCGAGTTCACCGAGGCACAGTGGGATGCCGAGGGGAAAAAGACCAAGGATGCGACCCTGACCGTGAAGCACAACGGAGTGCTCATCCACGATCACGCGCCGGTGAACAGCGCCACCACGGCGGCGGGTTTGAAAGAGGGACCGACTCCGGGACCGATCCAGCTTCAGGACCACGGCAACCCGATCTTCTACCGGAACATCTGGTGGGTGCCGACGAAGTAAGTAAGGCCGGGGCCGACGCGAAGGGCCACGCCCAGCTTCAGAGCTTGGCGGACTTGACCGGAATTCCGGTCGAGGCGGCCTTGAGCTTCTGATAGTCGGCGGTCAAGGCCTGGAGTTTCTTCTCCTCGGCGGTGAGCGGCTTGGTCATCTTTTCTGCGGCCGCCTTGGAGTCGGAGGCGAGCTTCTTGTTCTCGGAGATGGTCTTCTCCAGATCCTTGATGCGCTTGGCGATCTTTTCCTTCTCTTCCTTGGTGGTGGTCTTGACCTTCTTCGCGGCCTTGATGTCGTCCTCAGCTTGCTTGAGTGCGCCCTTCGCGGACTCCGCCTCGGCGAGCAAACGCTTCTGTTCATCCTTGTGCGCGGCGAAGTCGCCTTTCGCCTTCCAGACCTGCGCGTAAAACGCACCGAGTTTGAGTCGCTCCACGCTGGATTTCGCGATCTTCAATTCGGACTCGGCGTTCTCGAAGGCGGCCTTGGCCTCGTCCTGTTTCTTGGCGGCAACCTCGGCGGCGAGATTGAGCGGGCGCTTGGCGTTGGCGTCCTTCGCGGCCTCGACATCGGCCTTGGCCTTGATCGTGGCGGCGGTGGCCTCGGCGAGCTTGGCCTGCAACTTGGGCAGGTCCGCCTCCAAGTCGACGATGCGCTTGGCCACCTGCTGTTGCTGCTCGGCGATGGTGGGCGGGTTGAGGGAAATCCCGGAAAGCTCGCGGCCGTCAGCGGTGTCCCAGACATAAACGCGACCGGTCCAGTCGGTGGCGATGACGCGCTTGCCCTCGTGCGAGAGCGTCGCGCGAACCGGCAGGTCGTTCGTGATGGTGAAGGTCTTGCCCTTGTTGCCTTCCTTGTCCCAAGTCGTGATCGTCTTGTCGCGGCCGGCCGTGACCATGAGGCCGTCCACCGTGAGGCGGACGCTGACGGTGCTGCTGTGGGCGGCCACGGTCTTGGCCTGCGCACCTTCCTTGACGCTCCATGTCTTCACGGAGCCGTCCTCGCTCGCTGAGACGAGCAGGTCCGGCGTGCGCCAAGCGAGCGAGGTGATGGCCCCGCGATGGCCGGTGAAGGTCTGCACTTCCTGACCCGCCTCGGCATCCCAGACAACCACGCCGCCGTTGCGGTCGCCGGTCGCGAGGTAGGTGCTGGTGTGGTTGAACTCGGCCGCCATGACCCAGTCCGTGTGTTTCTTCATCTTGTGCAATTGCTCGCCCGAGGCAGTGGAATATATCTTCACGAGCCGGTCCGGTCCGCCAAGAGCGATCCACTTCTGGTTTGAGGAAATGTCCGCCGCGAGCGCGACGTCCAGCTCGTCACCCGCCGTGATGATGCGTTCGCCGGTGACGATGTCCCACACGGCAACGACGCCTTTGTTTGCGCCCCGTCCGCCGCCCGCGAGGAGCAGCTTGCCGTTGCGGCTGAACTTCACGTCGTGCGGATAACCTTCGGGGAAAGGAAACACCCCGGCGAGTTGCAGCGTGTCAGTGTTGTAAAGAAAGACCTGTTTCTGCCCACCAAGCGCGACAAGCGGAGCCCATGGGCTGGTTGCCAGTGCGGTGCTTGCGCTGGTGCGGATGGTGCGGAGGACTGGCTCCAGCAGCAAATCACCCGGCATGGGCGGCGCACCCTCGGGCTTGCCAAATGAGGCGGCGGTGAGGCTGAGGTCAACCTTCGGGCGATTGGAGACGATGGCCTTGCTACCGGAATTTTCGAGAACACCACCGGCGATCCACTTCTTAATCAGCTCGATCTCCTTGTCGGCGAGCTTGCTCTTGGGCGGCATCGTCGGCTCGGCGGAGTGCGTGACGACCTTGTAAAGCGAGGACCCGTCAGGGTCCCCCCCCGTGACGATCAGGCCGGAACTACCGCCCTTCATCGTGGCACTGAAGGTCGAGAGGTCGAGATCAGCCTTCGGTTTCTCGGGGTTGTGGCACTTGAGGCACTGGTTCTTGAAGAGCGGGAGGATGTGCTCATCGAAGGTGACCTTTTGCGCGGAAGCGGTGCCCGCGGTGAAAACGAACGCGGCGGCAGCGAGGAAGAGTTTCGGCGTGTTCATAGCGGGATGATGCGTAAGAGAAAGAATGAGATTAAGAGGCGTCTTGCTCATAATCGTTATCTTGATCGTGACCCTTCCGACTACTGACTGGCGGTCAGTGGTTGAAGATGAATTCCTTCGAGTTCAACACGGCCCAGAAGAGGTCGTTCAACACCGTGGTCTTTTCGGCGGGAGTCTTGGCGTCGGCAACAAAGGCGACGAGCTTGGTTTGCTCGGTCTGCGTGGGCGGGCGGGACAACGCGCGCCAATAGAACTCCTCGATGATCTGCTCAGGCGTCTTGCCCTCCTTGGTCAAAGCGTTCACGAGTCCACCGGCTTGAATCTTCGAGTTGACAGTGTCGCCGTTGAGGAGGTGCAACGCCTGTGAGAGATTCGGCTCCATCTTCACTTCGCACGCGCAGACGGTGTCACGGCTGGCGCGGCCGAAGGTGGTGAGGAAGTAAGTCGTGGTGCGGCCATCTACAATCTCGACGGCGCGGGAACCTTCGGGCAGGCCGCGGAACTTGTTCTTCGTCGCCGTCACCTGCGTGATCGCGTCGAGCAACACCTCGGCGCGCAGGCGGCGGATCGAGCCCTTGGCGAAGTTGCGCGTGTCCTCGGCGTTCGTCGCGTTGGACTTGGGTGTGAGCTGGTAGGTGCGGCTGGCGCAGATGTCGCGCACGAGCTTCTTGAAGTTGTAGTTGGATTCAGTGAAGCGCTTGCCCAACTCCTCCAACAACTCGGGGTTCGATGCCGGATTGCTGATGCGCACGTCGTCCACGGGATCGACGATGCCCTGGCCGAAAAAGTGCGCCCACACGATGTTGGCAAGGTTGCGGGCGAAGAACGGGTTCTGGGGCGAGGCAAGCCACTTGGCCATCACCTCGCGGCGATCCTGCCCCTCCTCGTTCTTGCCCCCCTCGAAGCCGAGGAACTTCGGAGCCACGTCGCGGTTGCCAACCGGGTGACGAACGCCGCCGCTCGCGCGGTTGAAAACAACTGTCTCCCGCTGATCCTCGCCCGTCTTGCGGCCAACCTGCGCGAAGAACGCAGCGAACCCGTAGTAATCATTCATCGTCCAGCGGTCGAACGGATGATTGTGGCACTGGGCGCACTGGAGACGCATGCCCATGAAAACCTGAGCGACGTTTTCGGTGAGTTTCAGCGGGTCGGTTTCGACCTTGTAAAAGTTCGCGGCCGGATTGGCGAAGGTGCCCCCCTTGGCCGTGAGGAGATCCTGCGTAAGCTTGTCAATCGGCACGTTGCGGGCGAACTGATCTTTGAGCCAATCGTAGTATTGCAGCGCGGACTTGTATTGGAACTGGTTGTTGTCCGTGCGGATCTGGAGCAGCTCGGCAAACTTCATCACCCACAGCTCGGTGAACTCCGGACGCTCCAGCAGTTCGTCCACCTTCTTTTCGCGCTTCTTCGCATCCTTGTCGGCCAGGAAAGAGCGCACATCCTCGGGCGTCGGCATCGTGCCGGTGATGTCGAGCGTCACGCGGCGTAAGAAGGTCGCGTCATCCGCCACCTCGCTGGGCGTGATGCGGATTTTCTTCAACTTGGTGTGGACCAGCGTGTCGATGTAATTGTGCTCGGCAACCTGCGGGAACGTGAAGGTCGGGTCCTTGGGAATCGCCAAAATCTGCGCCCCCACGGTGAAGGCGTCGAACCGGGCCATGACGAAGGCCTCGCCGCGCTTATCCGCCGTGACGAGGCCGGACTTGGTGACCTTGGCGCTTACGTCGTTGTTGCTGACGTAGTGAGCAGTGCGGGTCACATCGCGATCGGTGCCGTCGGAGTATTTCGCGCGGACGGTGAATTGCTGGGCCGCTCCGGGACCTTCAAGCACTGCTTGCTTCGGAAAAATCTCGATGCCCGTGACAGTCGCGATGTCCTTGGGGTCCTGCGGCGCGCCGGCCTCGATCCACTTCAGCACGGTCTGATACAACTCGTCCGTCTTCTCGAAGGATTTGCCGCCGGTGTGCTGCACGGCCCCGATGGCTTTGGTGAGCATGAGGCTGTCCTCGGGCAGGGCTAGATTGATGCGCCGACCCAGCATCTGGCGGGTGATCTTGCCGTAGTCGCCCTCGGGATCGTAGCCGAAAAGGGAGAGGTGGAAGCCGTCTTTGCCGCGCGCCGACCCGTGGCAGGATCCGACGTTGCAACCGGCCTTGCTGAACACCGGCATGACATCGAGCGTAAAGCTGATCTCCGGGGTGAAGGTGGACTTGGTCACCTTGACCGGAAGGGTGAGCGACTTCCCCTCGAACTTCACCTGCAACTCCGTCGCACCATCAGCGACCGGGTAAACGGCGGCTTTGTCGAGCCGCGCGAAGGTCTTGTCCGCAAGCGCGAATTGCGCCTGGCCGGTCACATCACGCGTGGTGCTGTCGGAGTAAACGGCCTGCACCACGACGGTCTGGAAATCGATCTTTGAGGACAGGTTGATGTCCGGCGGATAAACGCGGACATCGACCAAGGTCGGAGCGGCGAACGCGGCGAGCGGAAGCGCCAGCGATAGGACAGTGAGTAGGTTTCTCATGGGGAATAGGAAATCAAAGGTCGGTTCACTTGCCGGGCTTGGTCGGCGTTTTTTGCACTGGCTTGGATTCGGTCTTGGCTTCGGCCAGTTGCTGGCGAGTGGGGTCGATACGCAGGGCACCGCTGCTGGCGAAAGTCTGGGTCACGTCCTGGCCTTTCAGCTTCAGATTCATGGCCACGAAAAGCGTGCGGTGCATGCCCTTGACGGCGTTGGTTGCCGTGTTCACGTCGAACACGATTTCCTTGTCATCCTTGGTGATGGACTTGGGCTCGGCGGTCGCCCCGGCCGGCAGGCCCATCAGCTTTACCTCAGCACGCCCCTCGAACGGCGTCTTCTGTTCCAACGTGCAGAGCAACTTCACCGGCGTGCCGATGATCGTGTTGGTCTGCGTGATTTTGCCGCTGACAAAGGCGGGCGCGACTTCCAGGTCAGTCAAGGCAGTGGACGCGTAGGCCGTGCCGCCATTGACAGGAGCGGAACCAAGGAAGGCGATCTTCCACGTCTTGGTTGCCGCGCCGGCATTGGCGTTGAGCTGGTAGATGGCGGATTTCTCGCCCTTCGGAATGGTGATGTCCGGCGTGCTGCCGGTGCCGGGCGGATTGTAGAGGTTGATGACCTTGATCGGCTCATCGAAACCCTCCTTGCGTTCGCAGATGATTTTCACTTCCAGCGAACCGCTCTGAACCAATGGAGCACGCAGGCTCTCGACATTGATCTTGAAGGGCAGTTCCTCGACCACAGCGACGGCGATCTTGTCGGTCCACGTCTGGTAGTAGATCCCGTTGTTGCCATCTTGCACGAGGTCGTAGTTCTGCCAAGTGTCGCCCTTGACCTGCACCTTCGCGTCCGCAGGAGTGCGGAGCGCAAGGTTGGCCAGCTTGCCCGCCACCGGCGCGTCGGCGCGGGCCTCGAACACGACCGGCCAGGTGGTCTGATCCTTGGGAATTGGGCTGGCGTGCATCGTGATGCCGGACGGGAAGTTCTCCATCGCGAACTCCAAGTCGGACACTTCGCTCGGCAGGTCCTTGCGCCGGATGCTCTGCAGCGAAGCAAAGCGGTTGCCCCGCGCGACGACGATAGATTTACGGGTCTGCGCATCGTAACGCGCCGTGTCGGCGATGAACGTGCTCAACTCCGGCTGGACCGGCGTCAGTTCGATGCGATAAGTGCAATCCGGCCCTCCGTAGCCGAGGTGATCGGTGACCTTGAGAGTGTATTCGCCGTCCTTCGGAAACGTGTAACGCAGATAGCTGTCCGCGCCGCCGGAGTCATCATTGCTCGTAATCGTCTTGCCGTCGGCATCGGCGAGCACAAGCACGGTATCGAGCTGCGAACGAATGCGGCGGGCATAGACGTTGATGTCGTAGGTTTCGCCCTTTTTCGCGGTGAAGCGGAACCAGTCGGCGTCACCCTTCTTGTCGATGATGCCGTTGAAGGCCACCGGAAGCGCGCCGGTGTAGGTCGTGGCGTTCTTCACGTCGTCGTTCGGTTCCTTCTCGTTCACGTTCCCGAACGGTGAAATGCGGACCATGTTGTAAGACGGAGCTGTCAGGCCCTTACGCTCGGCGAACACGCCATACTTGAACCGGTTCGGCTGCGGGAGGCTGAAGGTCTGCGTGAGGTTGCCGCCTGCATCGCCAATGAATTTGACTTCGAGCGATTCGCCCGCCTTGCCGCCAGGCGGGAAGACTGCGCTGGGCCGGGGGAAACCACCGATGTGGACACGGTAGGGGTTGCCGCTGCCGCCATAACTGGTCTCGCGGACCTCGATCAAATACTCGCCGTCCGCCGGCGCGATGACCGTGGCGTAGGTGTCTTGGATGAACAGCGCCGTGTCATCGGCCTTGGCCAGCACCTTGCCGTGACGGTCGAGGATGGCCACGTAGGGATCAAACATCGTGCGACCCAGACGCATACCCTCGACCTCAACAGCGATGGGCTCGCCCTTCTTGGCCTCGACGAGGTAGTAATCCACGTCCTCATTGCTCATCGTGCCCAAAATGGTGGTGTTCATCGCAACCTTCTGGGCCTTGTCCGGCGTGTTATTCGGCTCCTTCTCATCGACTTGTGCAAACGGCCCGACGAAGAAGGTGCGGAAATCGGAGACGCCGGTCTTGGTGCGGATGCGAATCTTGTGCTCACCCAGCGGGCAGTCGGCATCGAGCTTCACGCGGGCAAGGACATAGTTGTCCTTCACTTCCTTGAGCTCCAGCACCTTCACGCCCGGCTCGTAGAACAGCACTTCCTCGGCATCAGCCAGCCGCGCTCCGTTGAACTTCAACTCAGCTTCGGTGCCGCGTTGGAGACCGTTGGGGGTGGTGTTCTGTAGAGACGGCGCGACCGCTCCGGCGGTAAAGGCGGAGACGGCAGCCAGGGCGAGGATGAGCGGACGGATGTTCATTCGGAAAGAGAGCAAGACTATGTTCAGGACTCAGAGCAGGCTGACGAGACACGGGCGGAAACTCGATTCCAGCTCGTAATCCCAATCGCTATCCTGCTCCCGCTTTTCATGTTTTCAACAGAACGGGGCAATGCCGTCTGCCGGACATTGCCCCGCCAATAATCAAGTTGCCGTCGGAAATCCCACGCGCCTCAGGCGAGCAGATCCTTCTCGACGTGTCCGTCAATGACGATGGCCTGCGGGCGACTGCCCGGCGACATGAGGCGGCGCTCGGGATCAATGCCAATCAGGCTGTAAATCGTCGCCGAGTAATTGCTGACCGTGAGCGGGTCGTTATCCGGCTCCGCGCCCTGCGCATCAGACGAGCCGTGGATGTAGCCGCGCTTGACGCCGCCACCCGCCATGACGATGGAGAAGACTTTGGGCCAGTGATCGCGACCAGCGGTCTGATTGATCTTCGGTGTGCGACCAAACTCGGAGGTGACGAACACCAAGGTGCTGTCGAGCATGCCGCGCTCATCAAGGTCACGGATGAGGCGGGCGAATGCCTGATCGAAGTTCGGCATCTGGCCCTCCATCGCACGCTTGATGTTGTCGTGATGATCCCAGCCGCCGTAGGTCATGGAGACAAAGCGAACGCCGGACTCCACCAAGCGGCGGGCGAGCAACATGCGCTGACCGGCGGTGTTGCGGCCGTATTCGTCGCGCAGCTTGCTGGATTCCTTCTCAATGTCGAACGCCTCGCGGGCCTTCTCCGAGGAGATCAGGCTGTAAGCGCGTTGGTAGAAGGTGTCCATGCCCTCGAGGGCATCGGTCTTTTCCAACTTCGAGAAGTGCTCGTCCACGGCGGCGCGCATCGAGCGGCGGGTGGCGAAGCGCTGGTCATCAATGCCGTTGGGCAACGTAAGGTCGCGCACCTTGTATCCGCTGCTCGCCGGGTCAGCACCGAGGCTGAAGGGCGCATAAGCGGAACCGAGGTAGCCCGTGCCACCGTTGGCGGTGACGGACGGAATGGCGACGTAGGGGGGCAGGCTCTGGCGGGGTCCAAGCTCGTGCGAAACCACAGAACCAAAGCTGGGATAAACCAGCGCCGGGCTCGGGCGGACGCCCGTCATCATGTTGTGCGTGCCGCGCTCGTGGGCCGCCTCGCCGTGGGTCATCGAACGGACGACCGTGATCTTGTCGGCGACCTTGGCGGTTTCCTTCATCAACTCGGAGAAGTAAACGCCGTCGAGCTTGGTCTTCACCGTGCCGAGCGGGCCGCGATACTCGATGGGCGCATACATCTTCGGGTCGAAGGACTCCTGATGCGCCATGCCACCGGGCAAGTAAATGTTGATGACGTTCTTGGCCTTGCCTTCCTTGGACGGGTAGGCGTCGTAAGCCTGCGCCTTGAAGACATCGCCGAGCGTCAGCCCGAGCGTGCCCAGCGCGCCTACTTGCAAGAAATTGCGGCGGGAAGTGAAGTAGCTGTGATCGGCCGAATTACACCAACGGGGTTGATAGTTGCTCATACTAGTTTAAAAAATCGTCTGCCAGTTGTGGACGGAAGCACGCGAGGCTTATTCGAGTTGAACCGAAAAAATCAGAACTTTTTTTCAAACCGGCGCCAACCGCCACCGCCAGACCAAAACTCGCCGCGTGGCCGGGGTGAGCTTAAAGTGCTCGCTCATCCGCAAGCCCTCCACCCAAAACACCCGGCCATCTGCCGCTTCCGCGACGAGCCGGCGGCGGCGCTCGGCAGCCGACACCTTCGCGTTGGTGAACAAGTCCTGCAACTTCACCGCGCGCGGCATGCCGATGGGCCGGAAGCGGTCGCCTGCCTGCCAACGCCGCAGCCGCACCTGCGGGCCCACGGCGACTGCGTCGAACCGCTCTTCTCCCACTTTGCGCGGCTGCGCCAAACTCCCCTGCCCTGCGCAGAAACTCCACTCCACCATTAAGTCGCCAAACCGCCGCGTGCCCCTGCGCGCGGTGAGCTTCACGGTCTGCGGCTTTGGTTCAACAGCCTTATCTGTCGGCTGCTCCCAGCTCACGGTCCCGTCTGCGCGTCGCAGCAACCAGCCATTCTTCCACGAGTGCTTCACCTGAGGCTGGAGGCGGAGTCGCTCCACCAATTCAAAGTCCGCCGCCAGACCGAGCGCGTGCAGTTCCAAGCAGACGCATTGCCGCTGCACGGCCACCGCGAGCCGCGCGAACGCCCCGCGCCGCGACCGCGCTCGCCACGCCCGCGCTGCCTCCAGCGCGAACTCTGTTTCCGCACCGGCCAGCTCCATCGTGCGTTGCACCGTCCGATGCAGCCCCGGCTGGTAGCGGCGCAGCAATGGCAACAACTCATGCCGCACGCGGTTCCGTAAAATGTCCTGCTGCAGATTCGTGGCGTCGCGACGGAAACGGATTTTCTCCCGGCATGCCCACGCGAGCAGCGCGGCTTTGGGTTGATCGAGCAACGGCCGGATCAAGTTCACCTTTGCATCCGCCGGCGACGGACTCTTCCACTTCATCCCCGCCAAGCCACCGCCCGCGCCGCGCAGGAGCCGGAGAAAAAACAGTTCCACCTGATCATCTGCGTGATGTGCGAGCGCCACCGTGGCCAGCCCAAGCCGCTTCGCTGTCCGCGCAAGAAACTCGTGGCGCAACTCGCGCGCGGCCATCTCCACCGACCAACCGCGCGCGCGCGCCAAGGCTTGCACGTCTCCGCTTTCAACCACGCACTCCAACCCGAGCCGGGCCACCGCACGCTGCACAAAGCGCGCATCCCCCGCACTCGCCGAGCCGCGCAGCCCGTGGTCGTAGTGCGCGGCCACCAGCCTCCAACGGTTCCGCGACGCCAGTGCGTGCAGAGCGTGCAGCAGCACCATGGAGTCCACCCCGCCCGACACCGCGACCAACACGCCCGCGCCCGGTTTCAGCAGCCCGCGTTGGCGGACGCTGCGATCCACGTGGGCCACGAACGCTGACATGGCACTAGAGTTGCCACGGCGCGCCGACCGCTTCCGCCAGCGTGCGCAACGTGCGGTTCATCTCTTCAGACAAAGGAATGCCTTCGCGCGAGCGGATAGCCAACTGCTCGCGTTCCGGATCACCCGCGACCAAGACCGGTTGTTGCTCGTCCGCGCGTCGCGTTCCGCGCAATGCCGCAAGCAACTCATCCAAGGCGCTTTCAAATTCGTCCTCCGCCAAAAACGCCTTCGGGTCCAGCGCGAGGAAGAAATGGCCGACGTTGTGCCGTGGCGCGTCGGAATGCAGCGCCGGTCGCGTCGCCGCGAAGAACGAACCGCTCAACGTCGTGGACAGAATCTCCACCATCGTCGCCAGCCCGTAGCCCTTGTGGCTGCTCATCTCCGGCAAACCACCGAGCGGTGTGAGGCGGATGCTCTTCACCGCCGCCGCCGCGTCTGTGAGTGGTTGGCCATTCGCATCCATCGCCCAACCGGGACGCAGTTCCTTCCCGTGCCATGCGGCCATCTTCACTTTGTTGAAGGCCACCGTGCTCGTCGCCAGATCAAGGCAGAACGGCGGACCGCTCCTGCCCGGCGCGGCGAAGGCAATCGGGTTCGTCCCCAACATCGCGTCCGCACCAAACGTCGGCACGATGCCCGGCCGCCACGTCGCGCTCGTGACGAAGCCAATCAGCCCGCGCTCTGGTGCCATCGTCGCGTAAGCGCCCGCCGCACCGAAGTGATTCGAGTTCCGCACTGACACCACACCGACGCCACACTTGCTCGCCTTCTCGATGGCGAGCCGCATCGCACGCTGCGATGGTAAGTGGCCAAGCCCGCCGTCGCCATCCAGCAGCGCCGTCACCGGCGTCTCGCGCACCACGCGCGGCTGCGGGCGGAGCGTGAGCTTGTTCGAGCGTCGATACTCGTCGTAGAGCGTGAGCGTGGAGAAGCCGTGCGACTCGATGCCGCGCAAATCCGCGTAGAGCATCACTTCCACCGTCGCCGCGATGCTGTCGTCGTCCATGCCCCACGCGCGGAGGATGGCGGCGATTTGGCGACCAAGTTGTTCGGCAGTGACGTTCACGCTTTGAACTTCGCCGCTAGCGCCTCGGTCCCGCGTGCGAGAAGCCCCAAGTCGGACCCCACGGCCACGTAACTGAAACCCTGTTTCAGCCAATGCTTCGCGTCCTCCTCTACCGGTGCGAGAATGCCCGCTGCTTTGCCGGTCTTCAGGATGCGCGGCAGCGCGGCCTCGATCAGCGCCTTCACGTCGGGATGCCGGTTGTTGCCGAGGTGCCCCATGTCCGCCGCGAGGTCGCTCGGCCCGATGAAGAGCCCGTCCACGCCGTCCACTGCGCCGATGGCCTCAATCTGACTCAGCGCCGCGCGCGTCTCGAGCTGCACGAGCACGCAGACCTCGTCATTGGCGCGCTGATAGTAGTCCGTCACCCGGCCCCACTGGTTCGCGCGATGAGTCACGGCGACGCCACGCAGGCCCTGCGGTGGATAACGCACGGCGCGCGCCGCCGCGCGGGCCTCGTCCGCATTCTGCACCCACGGCACGAGGAAATTCTGCGTGCCGATATCGAGGAAGCGCTTGAAGAGAATCGCGTCGTTCCACGCCACGCGCACGACGGGTGCCGCCGTGCCGCCAACGCATGCCTGCAAATGATTGAAGACCGTCGGCAGCTCGTTGGGCGCGTGCTCGGTGTCAATCAGCAGCCAATCAAAGCCCGCGCCGGCGATGACTTCCATCGCGAGCGGACTGCACAAGCTGCTCCACAGCCCGATCTGCGGACGCCCGGCGCGCAGGGCCTGCTTGAAGGAATTCGGTGGCAAGTTGGTTTTCATGGCGAAAGCTTCGCCGGGAGAAACACCGGCGCGGCGAAACACGCAAGCAGTTTCTCACCGAGCGCGCTTGCCGGGGCAGCGCCTGCGTGCTACCGGAAGCCGTGCCGGAATCTCGCCGCCCATCCTTTCATCGTCGTCCGCCCCGCCGCTTTGTCCCGGCCCCACCCGACTCCGAGTCATCCCCGGAAACTTCCGCCGCGCCGGCCGACCCGCTGCGCTGGCTCAAGCTGGCCACAGTCATCGTCGCGCAGGCTTCGCGCGAACGCCCCGCCGATGCGCTGCTGCGCCAGCACCTGCGCGACACGCACGGCCTCTCCAAAGAAGACACGGCGCAGATCAGCCAGGCCGTCTTCGGCTACTTCCGCTGGCGCGGCTGGATCGACGCGACGTTGAAGCTCGAATCGCAAGTCCGCAGCGCGATGGAGCTGGTCGCCGAGTTCGCGATGAACCCGCAGTCCTTCCGCGATGCCGACTTGCTCGCCCGCACGCTGCCCTCGTGGGTGAACGACGCCGTGCCTGTGAGCGCCGCGTGGTTGCGCGCCATCCAGGCCGAGCCGACGCTCTGGCTGCGCGTGAAGCCCGGCCGGGCCAAGGCGCTCGCCCAAGTGCTCGGCCACACGCGCACGGCCGCGCTGCCCGACGCGCTGGCCTACGCGGGCGAAGAGAATTTGTTTCGCCAGCCGGAGTTTCATGCGGGCGAGTTCGAGTTGCAGGATGTCGCCTCGCAAGCCGTAGGCTTGATCTGCGGCGCTAAACCGGGCGAGACGTGGTGGGACGCGTGCGCCGGCGAGGGCGGCAAGTTGTTACACCTCTCCGCGCAAATGCAGGGCAAGGGGCTGATCTGGGCGAGTGACCGGGCCGAGTGGCGGCTCAAGAAACTCAAGCTCCGCACCGCCCGCGCGAAGTGTTTCAACTACCGCGCCGCACTCTGGGATGGCGGCGCGAAACTCCCGACCAAGACGCGCTTCGATGGCGTGCTGCTCGATGCCCCGTGCAGTGGCCTGGGCACCTGGCAACGCAATCCGCACGCGCGCTGGACCGTCACGCCCGAGGACGTGCGCGAACTCGCCGCCGTGCAAACTCAACTGCTGAATCACGTCGCTCCCTCGCTGAAACCCGGCGGCAAACTCGTTTACTCCGTCTGCACGCTGACACAAGCGGAGAGCGAGGAAGTGGCGGCGGCGTTCACGGCCGCACATCCGGAATTTGCGCCGCTGCCGGTGATCAATCCCTTTCACACAAACGAAGCGCCGCAGACGCAACACTGCCTGTGGCCACAAAAAACAGGCGGCGGCGGGATGTTCATCGCCGCGTGGCAGCGGAACGGCTAAGTCAACCTTCCCGACCTTACGATGACACCTCCGGAAAGCATCGGCCGTGTCCTTGGAACTGGCCTGAATCGTCGGTCGGCTTGGTTGCTGGTTTTGGTTTCAGGCCTCGCCGGCTTGCTTGGCGGGACTGGTGCCGCCCAACAGCAAACTCCGACGGCGTCACCGCCGTCGGCTTCCGCCCACGAGCTCTACGAATACGTCGGCACGCTCGGCGACAACCTCCGCATCGGGATGAGCCTGCGGTTCAGCAAGGACCGCCGGCAAATCAGCGGGACGTATTTGTACGCCAAGTATGGCCGAGACATACGCCTCGAAGGCGAAGCGGATGGGCGGACGGTGAAGTTGCGCGAGTTCGATGAAGCCGGGCGGCAGACGGCTGCCTTCAGCGGCCAGTTCCCCGAACAGGATCCCCGAGGCCGGTATGGCACAAGCAAGTTGGACCGCGAAGTTTTGACCGGCACCTGGTCCAAAGCAGGCGACCCCGCAGAGCACTCCTTCCAAGTCTCGCTCACTCACATCAGCTTCGCGAAACCCAACGAGCCTCGCTATGCGGTTGCTGGCTTCACGAATGATGCCGCAGTCGAAGCCTTCGCCCAAAAGTTCCGTGCCGCGGTGCTGAAGCGGGAAGTGGACGTCGTCGCGGGCATGCTCGCCTACCCCATGCACATCAACGTCGGAGGCCGGAAGCGCTTCGCGACTTCCGCTGCCGTGAAGCAGAGCTACGACCTGATCTTCGATCCCGAGTTGGTGAAGCGGATCGAGGCCACCATCCCGTTCCACATGTTCGCGAGAGATCAAGGCGTGATGCTGGGCAACGGAGAAGTGTGGATCGCGCCGTATCCCCTCAAGTCGGGTCCAGACGGAAAGCCGGTGCTCGTGCCACGCGTGTCGGCGATCAACCGCTAGTCACGGCAATTCCCCGCTCGGGTGAATCACTTCTTCGCCGGGGCCGCCGTGCTCTGACGGATGACGAGGTCAGCTGGAAGGCGTTTGGACTCGGCCTTCTCCCCGCGCAGCTTGGCCAGCATCAGCTCCATCGCGGCGACGCCGAGCCGAAACTTAGGCTGACGGATCGTCGTCAGTGGCACGCGGAAATGTTCGCTAATCAGCACGTTCCCAAAACCCGCGAGGGAAATGTCCTGCGGAATCTTCAGCCCCTGTTGCAACAGCAGGCTGCCCACGCCGATGGCGACGAGATCGTTCACGGCTTGAATGGCGGTGGCTTCGGTGGTTTCGCTGAGGAACTGCACGGTGGCCTTCTCGCCCTCCTCGATGGTCGCGCCCGCCTGAAAAATCAGCCGGTCATCAAACTCCACGTGCGCCTCGCGCAGCGCCTTCTTGTAACCGGCCAGCCGGTCTTGTGAGGAGGGAGAATTCTGCGACCCGGCGAAGAACGCGATGCGGCGGTGGCCGAGCTCCAGCAGGTGCCGCGTGACCTTGGCCGAGGCGGTGACATCGTCGCTTTCCACGCACAGGAAGCTGGCGCAGAATTTTGCGCGCGCGCCGAGAATGACGGTCGGCACCCCGCTGCGTTGCAACTCCTCGAAGATCGCCGCGTGCGTGTCCATGCGCGTCGCGGGGGAGATGAACAACCCGTCCACCCGACGAGACAATAGCCGACGGATGCACTGCTCCTCGCGCGTCGGGTCATTGTGCGAATGCATCAACAGCACCGCATAGCCATGCTGGTAGGCCCATTCCTCAATGGCCATCACCGTGCGGGCAAAGACCGGATTCGTGAGTGTGGAGATGACCAGCCCCAGCAGCCGCGTGCTGCGCGTGCGCAAGCCGGCAGCCGCTGCGTCGGGCACATAGCCCATCTCCTCGGCGAGTTGCTGGATGCGGGCCTTCGTGGCGACAGAGATGTCCTTGGCGTCACGCAGCGCCTTGGAAACGGTCATAACCGAGCAGCCGGCGCGATAAGCAATGTCTTTTAAACGGACCATGATGGAGGCGTTCAGCGACCCCGTGTCAACGGAGCACAGACGCACACTGAAAACTGAAAACGGGAAACTGCAAACTCATTTCTCACACGTTCGCCCCGCTCCAGTTCAGCTTCTGCCGCAGTGTGCGGAAGAAGGAACCGCCGGCCAGATGCAACAACCGCACGGAACGCGCGCTGCGCCGGATCAGCACCGTCTCCTCCGCCGCCAGCCGCCCGACCACCTCGCCGTCGGCGGAAAGCAGCGTCTCGATCTTGCCGCTCAACGCGCGGATGCCGATGGCGGAGTTCAGACTCACGACGACGGACCGGTTCGAGAGCGTGTGCGGGCAGATGGGCGTGACCGTGAAAACCTCCGCCGTGGGGCTGACGATCGCACCGCCGGCCGCCAGCGAGTAAGCCGTCGAACCCGTCGGCGAACTGACGATCAATCCGTCGCAGCGGTAGCGGGTCAGCTCCTCGCCATCCACCGTCACTTCGAGCTCGATCAGCCGCGAGCCGGAACCACGGCTCACCACAAAATCATTCAGCGCCAGGCAGGACAAAAGTTTGCCCGACAGCACGCCGCTAACTTCAATGAGCGGGCGGGATTCGAGGGTAAACTGCCCGCGCCAGACCGAGGCCAGCCCCTTCGCGAACTGCCCGGCGGAAATCGCCGTGAGAAATCCGAGGCCGCCGAGATTTACACCCAGCATCGGCGTGCCCGCGTCCGCCGTTTCGCGCGCGGCGCGCAGCATCGTGCCGTCGCCGCCAAAGACGAGCAGCAGGTCCGTCTCGCGGGCAACGGTAGCCGCATCGGGAGCCGTGGTCAGCCTGAGTTTGGCCAGCCGCGCGGTCGCGGCATCGGCAACCGGCTCGCGCCCGCTGGCGCGCACCAACCGGGCGGCCTGCTGCACGACGGCAACACAGGAGCTTTTCTCCACGTTGGCCACCAGCCCGACGCGCCGGATGTTGTCAGCCAGTTTCTTCACGTGCGCAGGGGTTTAACCGAAGCGGGACGGCAAGGCAACCGCGCGCACCGTCATTCGCGCGTGCGCCGCAGCCGCTTCTGGATCAACGCCGTCACCTCCACCGCCGCCGGCAGCTTGTCCGCCCACAGCACGGCCCAGTAGAGCAGGCTCGTGATGACGGCCGGCACGAAGACCGCGCCGAGTTTTGCCAGCACCGTGGCGTGACCGAACTGCGTGTCCCACGCCTGGTAGCCGGGCCACGCGAGGATGCTCACCACGATGGCGGCGGCGAGCACCGGCTTGAGGCTGCGCTTCACCTCGGCGAGCTCCAGTGTGCCGAGCTTCTTGCGCAACGCACGCAACAGCAGCCAGACGTTCAGGCCGGACGTGAGGGTGTTCGCCAGGCCGAGGCCCGCCTGGCGCAGGTCGTTGATGAACAGCACCGAGAGCAGCAAGTTCACGCCGAGACAGAAGACGCTCACACGCATCGGCGTCTGCGTGTCGCCGAGCGCGTAAAAGGCGCGGGCGAGAATGTTCACCATCGAGAACGCCAGCAGACCGGGTGCAAGGCACTGCAAGGCCATCGCCGCCCGCTCCGTGGATTCCGGGCCGAACGCGCCGCGCTCGAACAGCAACCGCACGATGGGCTCCGCCAGAAACAGCAGCAGCACGGCAGCCAGGCTGTTGATGACGACGAGATACGACAGCCCCTGCCCGAGCGTCGCGCGGAACTCGGGAAATTTTTTCTCCGCCGCCAGGCCGGACAAACTAGTGAGCAGATACGTCGCGAGCGAAATGCCGAAGACGCCTTGCGGCAATTCCATCAGCCGCACCGCGTAGTCGAACGACGCCACGATCTGCGGGTCCACGAGGAACGCGACGCAGTCGGTGAGCACTACGTTGATCTGAAACGCCGCCACGCCAATCGTCGCCGGGATCATGCGCCGAGCCACCTCGCGAACGGTTTCGTCCCGCCACGGCGCGACCCAGGCGAAGCGATAACCTTCCCGGCGCAAGGTCGGCAATTGAAACGCCGCCTGCGCCACGCCCGCCACCAGCACGCCCACGGCCAGCGCAAAAATCTGGTTCTCCAACCGCACCCCAAACTGCGGGGCCAGCCAATACACCGACGCGATCATCACGACGTTGAGGGCCGCCGCACCCAGCGCCGGCATGAAGAAATGGCCGCGCGCGTTCAGGATGCCCATGAACACCGCCGTGAGACAGACCAGCGCCAGATACGGAAACATCAGCCGCAGCAACTCCAGCATCAGTGTCGTGTCCGCCGCGAAACCGCCGTGCGCCAACGCCACCGACAGCCCCAGCATCGCCACGCCCACGATGCTTGCGGTCAGCACGAGCAGCGCGGACGTCACGGCGTTCGCCGCGTGCCACATCGCGACCGGACCCGCATTGGCCTCCTTGTCCTTGAAGATGGGAATGAACGCCGCCGTGAGCGCGCCCTCGCCGAGCAGACGACGGAAAAGATTGGGGATTTTGAACGCCAGCTTGAACGCCCCCGCCACCCAGCCATCGCCCATGAAGCCCGCGTAAGCAATCTCCCGCACCATGCCCAGCACGCGCGAGGCGAGCGTGGCCACGCCCATCGCGCCGGAGGACTTGAGCATTTGCGACATGCGCCGCAAGGCTACGGGCATGGTTCAAAGCGGAGAAGGGGAAAACGTCCAACGCTCAACTTTCAACATCCAACTTCCAAAGTCCGAGCGCGCGGCGCTGAACGTTGAGCGTTGAAAGTTGGACGTTGAACGTTTCCCCTTTGAGTTCTCTGCGCCCTTTCGTGGCAAGACTCCCTCCGTTCTTTTCATGGCGATTCCCCTGCCCTGCTGCTACCGTCCCACCAACATCTAAACCGCACATGACCGAGGAACCCTATCGTTGGCTGGAGGCGGTCGCGAACCGCCGCGAATACGTCCGCGAACAACTCCGCACCGGCTCGCCCGTCTTCGCCGTCAGCCTGCCCGAGGGCATCCTGCTGCTGGGCGTGGGCACGGGCCGCTCGAAAGTCTTCGAGCTGCACGACCGCCTCGCGCTCGCAGGCCTCGGCCACCCGGCGGACATCGAGAAGGTCCGGCAGGCCGCGATTGACGCCGCACACCTCGAAGCCTTCACCCGCGCGCCCGAGGACGTGAGCCTGCGCCGCCTCGTGAGCTTCGGCCTCAGCCCGCAGCTCAAGCAGAACTTCGAGCAACTCTTCACCGCGCCCACGCTCGTCGAGCTGCTCATCGTCGAGCTGGGCAACGACCCCGGCCAAGACCTGCTCGCGAACCTGCACTTCGACGGCGCGTTCCAACTCCAGACCGGCGGCCTCGCCGTCGCCGCGAACACGCCGGAAGCCGAAGCTGCCGCGAAGACCTGGCTCACCCAAGCCCTCGTCGGCCAGACCGACCGCGCCGCCGTCGCCGACCTGCTGCTGCAAGCCTGGTGGGTGCTGACGGAGAACAAGTCGTTCACGGACAAGCTGCCGGCGGAGGCGGAACGGCGCGAAGGGTGGAAGAAAGCGGTGAGTGAGAAGACGGTGGAGGCGGGGTGGCTGAATCGGCATCATACCTCCCGCCCGCGCTTTCAGAACTGTGCCATTAACCAAATTTGACCATGACACAAAGAACTTGCCGAATCGTCCTAATTTGCCTCCTCACGACCACCTGCATTTCCTGCTCAAATAGGGAAAAAGCAATAGGCGAGTTGCAAGAGCAGGTTCAGAAGGGAAACCGTGCGGCACTCGACCAACTTCGCTCCATGGCGAACAATGGCGACGTAGATGCACAAGCCAGTGTTGGCTACTTCCTCCTAAGCGGTGAAGGAGTTCCAAAAAACGCAGTCGAGGGAATCAAGTGGGTGCGACCGGCCGCAGAGGCTGGCAGCCGCTTGGCCCAACGATGCCTTGGCAACGCTTACCTTAGAGGGGAGGGGGTTCCAAAGAATGAAGTAGAAGCCGCAAGCTGGCTTCGAAAAGCTGCGGAACAGAATGAGTTTCTAGCACAGACTTTATTGGGTTGCATGCTTGAATCAGGACAAGGCGTCCGGGCCGATGCGGTTGAGGCCTACAAATGGTTTCTGTTGTCAGGAGCGCAAGGATACGACTGGGCAAAAACGAACATCAGCATCATGGAGGAATCCCTGTCTGCGGCACAACGGCTCGAAGGCCAGCAGCGAGCGAGAGCATTCAAGTCCCCGAAGGCTGACACTGAGCCGAAGGGAATCACGGCACAACCGGGCACACAGAAGCCAACAGTCGTTCCGCTGCATTCAAATGGAGTAGTCAAATCGCGTGTTCAGGACGATATGCCGCCTGCTTCAGAGACACTTGAAATGTGCCGCAAAGCGGCCGAACAAGGGGACAGTAACGCGCAATGCAGACTCGGGAGTAGATACAGTTCAGGTAACGGGGTTGGGCAAGATGATGCCGAAGCAGCCAAGTGGTGGCGGCGAGCGGCCGAACAGGGGAATCCAGTGGGGCAGCATGTCCTCGGTTGTGCGTATGCCGTCGGCAAGGGTGTCGCAAAGGATGACGTCGAGGCAATCAAATGGATCAGACTGGCAGCGAACCAAAGCTTGCCCGAGGCGCAGTTCCAATTGGGTGACAGATATGCAACCGGACGCGGAGTGGCAAAAGACCCCTCCCAAGCAGCGGTTTGGTTCCGGAAGGCGTCCGAGCAAGGTGTGGCCGAAGCGCAAGTCAGACTTGGAATCGCCCTGGAACAGGGAAACGGTGTGGCCAAGAATTTCGATGAAGCATTGAGCTGGTTCCGCAAAGCAGCTTTAAGCGGGAATGGCGAAGCTCAGATCGTCCTAAGCGTAAGATACATGGACGAACGGAGTCTACCCAAGGATGTCACTGAGGCATACAAGTGGTATTTGCTTGGCGAATCGAAGCCGTTGGGGAAGGCAGCAGACGCTGCGTCGCTCGCTGAACTGAGGCGAATCTTGGAGGCAAACTCAACGCCCGCGCAACGAGCGGAGGCTCGTCAACGCGCGAAGGAGTTCCAACTCAAGCCCATGACGCACGGGCCGGTTACTCAACCAAAGTGAGACTTTGCCAGACATTCAAACAACTGGCCTTACGGTCTTGGGATTTACTCACGCAAGGCAGAAGCAATTCGTTCCAACTCGGCGAAGAGACCCTAACGGATTCAATCCTCCTCGCGTTGAAGGCTGGGCACTCACACGAGGTCTGCACACATGTCTTCCACAAGCACGCAGAACGAAAAACGGGCGCGGATTGGGAATGGTGGCTCACCGGGCGAAGTAGAAAATGGTTTGGCCTTCGCGTGCAAGCGAAGGTGCTCGACTTTCGGTCCAACAGTTTCAAGCACCTCCACTACGGACCGAGGCACTACCACAAATCCCAGTGCGATTATCTGATTGAGTCCTGCGCCGCGACCAACCCAAGCCCTGTCCCAGCCTACTGTTTCTACTCGCAGTGGCAGCCAGAAACGATTGGCACGGGCTTGCTCACTCGAGGCGGAGGTTGCGCCATTGAGTTCTACGGATGCGCTTTGGCCACGGCAGGGGTTGTTTGCGGGCTGCGTGGTGGCAGGGGGCGAGCCAGACAGTCCGCCCTTGAACACGTAATCCCCTACGCGCTGCCCTGGCACCTGCTCGTTTGCCAGAAGGAGAACGAGACAGAGGATTTGCCTACGAGGGCCTGTGCAGCTTGGAAAAGAGAGGCGATCGCCCGGGAGCAGAGCCTCCTGAATTCACTTGGCGAACGAAGGCGCAATGAGTTGCAGCAAGCGCTCCAAGCACGGGGACAAGTTCGCGTGTGGGACGCGGCTCCGGACTACGTTTCGGCGATTGTGAACGACGTAGAACCTGACTCCCCACCACCTGTTCAGCGGGTCATCATTGTGAGGGAGGTCACAGCATGAACCGCATCGTCGGCCTTGAAACGGAATACGGGTGCCTAAGCAGCGACCCCGCTGGGCCGCCCGGCGCCGTCGCGCGCGTGCGCAACTGGATGTTCGAGAAGAACCGCTTCGGCCTCGCGGACCTGCACCAGCGCGATTGGGACGAGCCGGCGGGCAACGGCGGCTTCCTCTTCAACGGCGGGCGCTGCTACGTGGATATGGGCCATCTCGAAATCTGCACGCCCGAGTGCCTCACCCTCCGCGACCTGCTGCGCTTCGACCGCGCGGGCGATACGATGCTCACGCTGGCGACGCACGAACTCGGCTTGGCGGAACGCTTGGGTTTCGTGCGGAACAACGTGGATTACTACTCGGGCGCGACGTTCGGGTGCCACGAAAACTATCTCGTCCGCCGGGCAGCTCCGCTGACGGAGGCGAACGTCCAGTCGCTCCTCGCCTTCCTCACGTTGCGCGTGCTCTACACCGGCGCGGGCCGCGTGCGATCCTCACCCGGCGCGGAGTCACGGGGCGACGTGATCAAGCTCGCGATGGACAGCGATTTCCAAATCAGCCAGCGCGCGGACTACATCAACAACGACCTCTTCGAGTGGGTGCAGTTCAATCGCGCCATCATCAACACGCGCGACGAACCACTCGCGGACCCGCGCAAGTTTCGTCGGCTGCACTTGATCCACGGGGACACGAGCGTGCTGCCGGCGACGCTCGCGTTGAAGTGCGGCACGGCGTCGCTGGTGCTGGACTTGCTGGAGATCGACCAAATGCCGGCCGTCGCGCTGGCGGACGCGGTGTTCACGTTTCGCACGTTGTCGCACACGCCGGATGGCCCTTGGCGGGTGCTGCTGGCGGACGGTCGGGAAGTCCCGGCAGTCGAGGCGCTCCAGTGGTTTTACACGGCGGCGGACCGGGCCTTTCGCGGCCGCGACGCGGAGACGGATGCGCTGCTGGGCATCTGGGGCGGTGTGCTGGCCGACTTGGAATCAAACGTGGAAAGCCTCGTCGGCACCGTGGACTGGGTGACGAAGCGGTGGCTTTACGGGCAGTTTCTAGCACAGGAAAAACTCGCGTGGACCGACCCTTGGCTCCGCGCGCAGGACTTGGAATTCCACGCCGTGGATCCCGCGCGCAACCTCGGCTGGCCGTTGGCCCGCACGCCCGACCCGTGGATCATCTCGCCCGAGGACCAGCACGCCGCCCTGCTCACTCCGCCGACGAGCACGCGCGCCGCCGCGCGCTCCAGCCTGATGCACCAGCTCAAGGCGCAACCCTTCCGATACTTCATAGACTGGGAAACGATCGAGGCGGAAGGGGCCGAAGCGCTGAAGTTGCTCGACCCGTTCGATCCGGCCCCGCCCGATGTCGCCGCGTGGTTGCGACGGTGCCAACGCGCCCAAGCCAGCCACGAAGGTTCCTGACCCACCGTTGGACAGGCGCGGCTAGGCGATGTCCCCCAACCGCGCCGGGCCAGCGGAATGCCCGCAAAGCGCGGAATTGGAGCTTGACGGTAATTTTAGCCTCCCCTAGCTTGAGCTGCGGTCAACGAAGTAGCTGGTTCGCCAGCGTGTGAAGTCGGAAATTTTTCCGGCTTTTTTTTGCCCCTAGAGGGGCGCAGGCACGGGTCGAATTATGAACGCCGATTTTCTAGCCATCTTGGAATTCTGGGAACGCGAGAAGGGCATCAGCAAGGATGTTCTCGTCGCTGCGGTCCAGGAATCGCTCGTTTCCGCCGCCAAAAAAGCCGTCGGACCAGCGCGGGAGCTGCGCTGCATCATTGATCCCAAGACGGGCGACATCCGGGCTTTTGCCAAGCTCATCGTGGCGGACAAGGTCATCTCCAAACACGACCAGATCTCCCTGAACGAAGCCCGCAAGAAGAAGGCCGACGCGCAGATCGGTGAAGAACTGGAAGTCGAGGTTACCCCCACCGGGTTCGGCCGCATCGCCGCGCAATACGCCAAGCAGGCACTGCTTTCGCAGGTCCGCCGCGCTGAGAAGGCCCTGATCTTCGATGAATTCAAGGACCGCGTCGGCGATATCATTAGCGGGACGGTGCGGCGCTTCGAGCGTTCAGATGTCATCATGGATCTGGGCCGCTACGAGGCCTTGCTGCCCAACCGCGAACGCGTGCCGACCGAGGAATACCAAGTCGGCGAGCGCATCCGCTGCTATGTCAAGGCCGTGGAAAATGGCCCGCATGGCCCGGAGATCATTCTCAGCCGCGCCGCGCCGGAGTTTGTCTTGAAATTGTTCAAGCTGGAAGTCTCGGAAATATCCAACGGCACCGTTGAGGTCAAGGGCTGCGCCCGCGAACCCGGTTTCCGCACCAAGCTCGCCGTTTACAGCCGTGACCCGAAGGTGGACCCCGTCGGCGCGTGCGTCGGCCTCCGCGGCCAGCGCGTGAAAAACATCGTGCGCGAGCTAAACAACGAGAAGATGGACATCATCAAGTGGGATCCGAACATCAAGACGTATCTCACCAACGCCCTGGCCCCGGCGATCCTCAAGTCCATGGAAGTGGACGAGGCCAATCACGCGGTGAAAATCCTCGTGGACGAAAGCCAGCTTTCCTTGGCCATCGGCAAACGCGGGCAAAACGCCCGCCTGGCGCACCGGCTTACCGGCTGGGCCGTGAACATCGACGCCGAGCACGTCGCCACCATCGGCATCGAGGGCAAGGTGCAGCACGCCGTCGAGGCGTTTGCAGCCGTGCCAGGCGTGACGCGCGAGATGGCCGAGGCCCTGGTGAATACCGGCTTCCACGCGCTGGAAGACGTGGTGACCCAGGCCGAGGAGAACGATTTGAAAGAGATTCCGCAGATTGGCGAGCAAGCCGGCGCCGTGCTGGCCGCCATCAAAGAAGCGGCCAAGTCTGGCTCTTTGGCCAGCGCGCTCGCGTAGTTGGATTGGTAGAGCGCGCCCGTGAGGTCCACCTCCCGGGCGCTTAAATTTTTTATGCCCGTTCGCATTTACGACATCGCCAAGAAGCTCGGCATCGAGAGCAAACAAGTGCTCGCGATCGCCAAGGAGCTGGGCATCAAGGAAGCCAAGGTTCCCTCCAGTTCTCTGGACAAGATCACCGCCGAGTTCCTCGAGGAAAAACTCGGGCCGCTGAAGCCGGCCGCGCCAGCCCCGGTGGTGGAAGCGCCCGCGCCGATCATCGTCA
>RFVF01000331.1 GCA_009922615.1 Pseudomonadota bacterium | reverse complement strand
TAATAGTTCTAACATATCTCTTGCTCTATGCCATGGCGGTCACCATGAATTTCTCGCCTACGCCTCTTGCCACGAGCTACACAGTGAAGCTCAACGGAAAGACCGTTGGGACCGTTGCCGGAACCACCTGCACTGCGACGCTCTGCTCCTTCTCTTGGACACCAGACAACAAGTACATCTTGCGCACATCTGACTTGGTGACTGTCACGAGTTCTAACAAGTTGACGTTGAGCGCCAACCCATCTGCACCTACTGCCCTTGCGGTCGCTGAATTGCACTATGGAACTGGATTGTCGACAGTGAATGCCGGCTCCGACGAAGCCACATTCCTTGATTCGGTCGCGCAGTTGGTCAAAGACAATGGCTACTTGAACATCGCCCTCACCGGTTACACCCTCATGGCTTTCCAGGCCGCCGGCCATCTCCCCGGCGAAGGCGAGTACGGCAAGAACGTCACCGCCGGGATGAACTACTTGCTTGAGTCCATTGGTCCCGACGGGCTCTACAACATGCGCAGCGACGGCCAGTACATGTATTCGCATGGCATCGCCACAATTGCGCTGGCGGAACTCTACGGCCAGACCAAGTCCCCGACCTTGCGTGCCAAGCTCGACAAGGCCGTGAAGGTCATCATCAGCGCCCAGGCCACCGAGCCGGGCCATGAAGGCGGCTGGCGTTACCGTCCGATTGCGAAGGATGCGGATATTTCCGTGACCGTGCTGTCGCTCGTAGCCATCCGCGCGGCGAAGAACGGCGGCCTCGAAGTGCCGCAGCGGACCATCGACGAGGCCGTCCAATACGTGAAACGCTGCCAAGACGAGCGCACTGGAGGCTTCTGCTACCAACCCCAGCGCGATCCTGGTTTTGCGCGCACGGCGGCGGCGATTTACTCGCTTCAAGTCTGCGGCCTCTACGACGATCCGATGGTGAAGAAGGGTTCCGCTTATCTCTTCGAGAATCTCCGCGAGGATCACGAGTGGTTCACCTACGGCAACTTCTACGCCGCCTC
>RFVF01000034.1 GCA_009922615.1 Pseudomonadota bacterium | reverse complement strand
GGCGCGGCCAGCCGCGCTCCGGCGGCGAGGAGCGCATCGAGCACGAGCTTGGCGGGGAGCAAGCCGCCGTGGCAGGAGAATTCCACCGTGTCCTCGCGCGTGAACGTGCGCGGCGCGCGCAGCACGGCCACGAGCACCTCGTCCACGAACCGCCCGTCCCGCTCGACGCGCCCGTAGTGGATCGTGTGCGACGCGGCGGCGGAGGGTTTCTGCGACGACTTGCCGACGGGGACAAACACCTTGTCCGCCACCGCGAGTGCCTGTGGTCCGGACACGCGTAGCACTGCCAAGCCGCCTTCCCCGAGCGGCGTGGCAATGGCGGCGATGGTGTCGGAAAGCATGGGGATTAACGCAAAGGCGCTAGGGCGCAGAGACGCAAGGAGGACAAAACGCCTACCAGCTTCGCGCCTTCGCGTCTTTGCGTCCTTGCGTTGAAAACCGGCCTGTTCACTTCCGGCAAGTGCCCTTCTCCGGGTCCACTCCTTCGAGCCAGAGGCGAGCTTTTTCGTAGCTCTTGCGCTGGAGGTAGTGGCGGAGGTCGTGGCTGCCACCGGGCGGGAGTTGCGCAGCGAGTGCGTCCAACCGGGCGAAGAGGGGCGTGAGCGGGGGCGGCGGATTCTCGGTGCGGCAGCGGGCGGCGGCGGCTTCGAGGTCGCGCAGGGCGGCGAGGATGTGTTGCTCCGTCTCGGTCATGCGGGAGTGGTAGCGCGGGTGAAGCAGGAAGCCAAGTCAGGGTTGAGGGAGAGTGATTAGTTGTTCGCTAGACCGGCGACGCGCGTCTTTACGTCGCCCGGCCAACCACTAATTACTAATCACTTTCTCGCCCCCGCCTCGCCCGCCATACTCCGCGCGTGCGAACGAACGATCTCTCCGGTCCGGTCTTCCTCGGCATCGAGGGGGGGGGCACGCGCACGGTGGCGTTGCTGGCGGATGCAGACGGATTTTTGCTGAGGCGCTTCGAGTCCGGGCCGGGGAATTTAAAGTTGCTCACCGAGGCGCAACTTCTCCGCCGACTGCGCGAGGTGCGGGCGGCGTTGAAGGAATTCCCCCGGCCCGCTGCCGTGGCCATCGGCCTCGCGGGTGCGCGCGGCGAGCCGGAGTGGCAACGCATCCGTGCAGCGGCGGTGCGGGTCTGGCCCGGTGTGCCGTGCCACGCGACGCATGATTTGGAGACGGCGCTGGCGGCTGCGGTGCCGGGGCAAAAGGCAAGAGGAAAAAAGCAAAAGGAGGAGGTTTCGAGTGCTCTTCGCTCAACTCAAGTCTTGGTTCTCAGCGGCACCGGATCTTGCTTCTACGGTCGCCGCGTCGATGGGCGCACAGCGCGCTTCGGCGGCTGGGGCCACCTGCTAGGCGACAAGGGCAGCGGCTACGAGATCGGCCTGCGGGCGTTGAAGGCGTGCGTGTTTTACCTCGACCGCGATGGCGAGTGGTCGCGGCTGGGACAACGCATCTTGCGCGCGTTGCAGCTCAACGAGCCGAACGAACTCATCCCGTGGGTGCAGACAGCGAGCAAGGCGGACATCGCGGCACTGGCAGTGGAGGTTTTCGCCGCTGCCACCGATCACGACGCGATCGCAAAGGATATTCTCGAAGGTGCGGCGGCGAGTCTGGCCAAGGACGGTGTGAGCTGCGCGAAGAAGCTGGCGGAGCCCGGTGAGCCGGTGCGGTTCGTTCTGGCGGGAAGTGTGTTGCTGCGGCAGCCGCAATTCGCGCGGGCGGTGACGAAGGAGTTGGCCAAGCGCTGGCCGGGTTGCGTGGTTTCGCCATTGAAGCGTGAGAGCGCGTGGGGAGCGGTGGAGTTGGCGAGAGCTCTACTCCAAGATCCGAGGTCCAAAGCCCAAGGTTCGCCTAGTGTGGCGGCAGCTAATGCGCATTCTGCAAATCGCAATCCGCAATCGCTTTCTCCTACCGAGCAGCGCCATCCGCGCTCGATGAACTTGGACAAGCTGTCGATCACCGATGCGATCGAGCTAATGCTGTCGGAGGATGAGAAACTGCCAGCAGCCATCCGTCGCGAGGCCCCGAAGATCGAGCGCGTCATCGGGAAGATTGCGGCGGCCTTCAAGCGCGGCGGTCGCCTGTTCTACGTCGGCGCGGGCACGAGCGGGCGGTTGGGCATCCTCGACGCGAGCGAGTGTCCGCCGACGTTTCGTGTCTCGTCCGAGTTGGTGCAGGGCATCATTGCGGGTGGGCAGGCCGCGGTGTTTCGCGCGGTGGAAGGCGCGGAAGATGACCGTGAGGCCGGTGCGCGGGCGGCGGAGTTTCGCGGCATCGGTAAGCGGGACGTCGTCGTGGGCATCGCGGCGAGCGGGCGGACACCATTCGTTCACGGGGCGCTGGCCGAGGCGCGACGGCGCGGCGCGTTCACGGTCTTGCTGTGCTTTAATCCGGCGATGGCCCAAGCACGCGGCACGGCGCACATCGTCATTGCGCCGGACATCGGGCCCGAAATTCTTACGGGCTCGACGCGGCTGAAGTCCGGAACGGCGACGAAGTTGATTTTGAACCTGTTCACCACTCTGGCGATGGTGCGCACGGACAAAGTCATCAGCAACCTGATGGTGGACCTGAATCCCTCGAACGTGAAGTTGCGCGACCGAGCGGTGCGCATCGTGCGTGAGCTGACCGGCGTGAATTACGAGACGGCGAAGGTGGCGCTGGAACAATCCGGCTGGGTGGTGAAGGCGGCGTGGCGTCGGCTTGGTGCCCCCGCCAGGAATTGAACCTGGATCTCACGTTTAGGAAACGCGAGCTCTATCCATTTGAGCTACGGGGGCGGCGAGGCCAACGTGTTCGTTCAGCGCCGAGAGGCTGACAAACTTTCCAGTGATTGTCCCTCCAAAACGCGAGTGATCAGTTTGGTTCGAGCACTGGCTGGAGCAGGTGAGGATGTGATTTTCATGGCTGACAGTTGGCCACAACTCGTTTACCGTGCCTCCGTGTAAAGCGGACCCGCTTGGGCGATGACGGTGGCATGCTGTTGCATGCGATCGGAATTCAAGAAGCCCGAGGATTGGCTGCGGTCGGACTGTTGCGCAGTCCCCTGCGGTCGTTGTTTGAACAGTTGGTCCTGCGTTCCGTCAAAAATCGCGATGAAATCGAAGCAGCGTGTTCCGCAGCCCACCATTGAGGCCGGCCAAGTCTGGCGCATGGAAGGCGTGACCTGTCACATCGGCCAAGTGGGCAAGACTTTGGTCAATTACAAGCTCCTCAAAGGGGACACCGTCCGCGGCCCTTCCTCGCTGGGTAACAAGGAGGTGCTGCTCAAGCATCTCAAGGCCAAGAAGGCTGTCTTGGTGAAGAGCTAGTCGGCCGCCGCTGCCCCGCGCAGGCCCAGCCGAGTCGCTTGGAGTCTGGTCTGGCGGGTGCAAAAAACCATTGTCCTCCGCTTCGCACAGCGTAGTGTGCCGCGAATGATCCCGATGCGAATGCCATTTCCCCCTTTTGACGGAAATGGCCGCGTTCCGGTCTCCTGCGACATGAGCGGCGGCGTCTTCACCATTCAAGGCAGGCCGGTGCGTCACTGCGACGGACTTCGGCGCCGCAGTTTTCTCAAAGCCGGGGCCTTGGGCTTCGGTGCGTTGACGCTGGCCGATCTGCTACGCGGCGAGGCGGCGGCGGGGATTCGTTCGTCCAACAAAGCCATCATTAACATCCACCTGGATGGCGGTCCGCCGCAGATGGATTTGATTGATCCCAAGCCGGATGCGCCGTCCGAGATTCGTGGGGAGTTCGGTCCCATCCGCACCAAAATTCCTGGCGTCCATCTCACCGAATTGCTCCCGCGCATCGCAGCGCACGCTGACAAGTATGTTTTCCTCCGGGCGCTTGTGGGTGCCGATGGCAAGCACGACGCCTTCCAATGTCAGTCCGGTTTTACCGAGAAGGAACTCACCAGCGTGGGCGGCAGGCCGGCGATGGGGTGTGTGTTGAATAAGCTGCTGGGCAAATCCGGCGACACCGCGCCGTGCTTTGTGGACCTGCTGCAAGGGCGGCCCTTCGTTCGGAACAGCGCGCGGCCTGGCTTTCTCGGTGCCACCCAGTCGGCTTATCGGCCCGACATTGCGCATCTTTTCCCGCTGGCGCTCTCGGTGGGTATGAAGGCGGAACTCGAAAAGCAGAGTTACGGCCGCAGCGAGAGTCTCGCTTTGACTGCGGGCTTGACGGCCGCCCGGTTGGAAAACCGCCTCGCCCTACGGCAGTCGCTGGACACGTTTCGGCGGGAGGTGGATGCGAGCGGTGCGATGCAGGCGGTGGACAAGTTCACGCAACTCTCGTTGGGCATTCTTAGTTCGGGCAAGTTCGCAGACGCCCTTGATCTCGAAAAGGAAGACCGCCGCGTGTTGGAACGCTACACGCCCCGGATTGCTGACTCCGGTTTGGGCGAAACCATGGAAAGCCCCAAGGCCGCGCTGAAATTTCTGATGGCCCGGAGGCTGGTCGAAGCCGGCGTTCGCTGCGTCTCACTCTCGCTCGGCGATTTCGACACCCACGAGGCGAACTTCCCGCGCCTTCGCTACCTCGGACCGTTGCTGGATCACGCTCTCGACACACTGGTCACCGATCTCGACGAACGTGGCATGCTCGACGACGTAATGATCATCGTGTGGGGTGAGTTCGGCCGTTCACCCAAGATCAGCGCCAAGGGTGGGCGCGAACATTGGCCGCAGGTTTCGATGGGCCTCATGGCCGGCGGTGGATTGCGCACGGGGCAGGTCATCGGCAGCACGGACCGTCACGCCGCCGAGGCGGCTTCCCGACCGGTGCATTACCAGGACGTGTTTGCCATGCTCTATCGCCATCTGGGCATCGATGCGCAGAGCACGACCCTCACCGACACGACCGGGCGGCCGCACCTGTTATTGGACATGGGGCGGCCGATCGAAGAGTTGATCTAGCTGTTGGTGACTTCGTAGATTGGCAACGTCATTCCTTCTCCCAGCCTGAGCGACAGCGCTTTCGCCCTGACTTCAGCACGATCACCACGCATGAGCACCTACAAACGCATCCCGACTGACGGCAGCCAAAGTTTTGGCCACACCCCCTTCGATGCTTTGTTCAGTGACGGCCTTCCGTCTGCGCCCGAAACTTCCGCTACGCCTGCCTCGCCGCCATCGGCCCAATCCGCGAAGTCGGCGAAGAAGAATCGCGGGCGCGTGGACATCATCCGGCAAAAGGCCGGGCGCGGCGGCAAGACCGTGACGGTGGTCAAAAACTTCGTCGGCATCGGCCTGCCGGAAAAGGAACGGCTCGCGAAGGCGATGCAGAAGGCCTGCGGCACCGGCGGCACCGTCAAAGACGGCCAGATCGAGATTCAGGGCGACAAGCGCGAAGAGGTCGCCCGTATTTTGACGGAAGCGAATTTCCGTCCGGTATTCGCGGGCGGTTGACGGGGATTCACTGGTTTCCGGCGCGCTTGAGCGGATCCCAGAACATGGAGTTCTTCAGCAGGTTCGCTGCTTGGGGGTTGATTTGGTCATCGGTCCGGGCTTCGGAGTGCGCGTCGGCAAAAACCACGACTCCCCGGCCGCCGTTGATTCCGTTTTTGACCGTGCTGCCATGCCGGCACGCGATGCCTTCATACCGGTTATTGGACCCGTCCATGATCGCGTTTGGCCAATAGGCGCTCATGCTCCAAAACCCTTCTGAATCGCCGACAATCAAGCAGTCGGTTGGGCTGAGAATCGTGGTGGTGCGCACGGCGTAGCCGGAGCTGAAGCTGGTGCCACCCACCGTGACGGTGCTGGCTGCCTGGGCGCTCGGCGGGGGATAGAACAAAAAGAAAACATTGGCCGCATAGCCGACCCGTGATCCGGGGTTGGCGGCGGTGGCCGAAAAGTCCCATTGGAATCCCGGAGTATATTGATTGCGGACTCCGACCAGGACGGGGCAATGGAACAGGTTGGAATTACCAGCGGAATACTTGCCCAGATAATTTCCCCACCAATCGTCCTGCGCCGGCAGCGAGGGTTGCATTTTCCGGCAGGCGGGCAGGACATCGTCGGCGTCGGAGGAGTAAAATTGCACGAAAAGCCCGATCTGCTTGAGGTTGTTCAGGCAGCGAATCTGCTGGCCTTTGCTCTTGGCCTTGGACAGGGCCGGCAACAGCATTCCGGCCAGGATGGCGATGATGGCAATGACGACCAACAGTTCAATGAGTGTGAACCCGGTGGTCATCCTGGTTTGGAACTGTGTTTTTTTCATGCCTCGTTGCTAGTGTGGGTCTTAACGTAGCCTTTGGTCTGTCGCTGTCAAAGCAGTATTGGGCCGCCGTGCCTCTTCACCGCCAGACTATGATGAGCGGGCACGGTCAGGAAGTTCGGTAAGCTGATCCTTACCAAACTCTTTTCAGAATGGTCATGTCTCCGGAGTTTGGGCTCAGGGTTTTAAATGCTGGGTGAACCACTGGAGCGAGTTCGTCAGCATGAGGGGCGTGAAGCGATGGGGCACCTCGGGCTCCAAGTTGACCACGAGCCGATCCGCCTTGTCCCCGTAGCTTGGTTTAAGCGCGGCCACGAAGCGCGTGGCACCGTCCGACGGCACCTGCTTGTCCACCGCGCCGCATTGAAACGCGATGGCGGGACGATGGGCATAGAGCTTCAAGTGCGTGAGCGGATTGCGGCGATCGTAGTCGGTCTGCGCCGCAGCGTCCGGCTCACCCGGCGGCTCAAACGAACCGGGCCGCATCCAGTCGGGCGTCGCGACACAGGCGGACACGGCGATGATCCGTTGGTCCACGCTTGCCGCAGCCACTGAAATATCCCCGCCCATCGAGATGCCGCCCATGCCCACTTCGTTTCGCACGCCCAGCGTCTTGATCGCCCAATCGATGACGCCCGGCGTTTCCTCCGCACTCCGCGCGAGGATCGGCCAGAAGTGGCGGCGGATGTTGCCGCGCACGCGCTTGACCAATTCCTCTTTCGTTTCGATGCGCCGTTCGCCGTGTTGGTAGGGATCAAAACTCAACGCGACGAATCCCCTTTTTGCGAACTCGCGCAGTTGGTTTTCCACCGATTCCTTTTGTCCGCTGAAGCCCGTGAGCCAGATCACCAGCGGGCGGCCCTTGGTCTCCGGCGGCGCGATGACCAGAAGGGGAATCTCGCCGGCCTTCGCGCGGATTGTCTGCAACGTGGCTGGCTGCTCCTGAGCGTGGGCCACGAGGGCGGAGAGCAGCAGGGCGGCGAGTAGCGGTTTCATGATCGAGGCAGCAGGTTGAGAACGTGATTCACGGCAGCACCCGGATGCAGGACGGGCTGTTCACCGCGACTGGTTCACCGACCGATTTCAACGCTCCGGTCTGCGCATCAATGCGAAACACCGCCAAATTCTTGCCGGGCATGTTCGCGCACAGGAGGAGCTTGCCGTTCGCGGCCAACGCCAGATTCTGCGGCCCTTTGCCCAGGCTTGGCTCGATGCTCAACAGTGCCAGGCGTCCGTCGTCCGCGAGGCGGTAGCAGGCGATGCTGTCGTGCCCGCGATTGGTGCCGTAAAGGAAGCGTCCGTCCGGCGTGATCTTGAGGTCGGCGCAGTAGCTTTTGCCGGAGAAATCTGTCGGCAGGGTCGAGATGGTTTGGCGCTCGGTGAGTGTGCCGGTGGTGGTCACGTAATCGAACATCGTCACCGAGTTCTTCAGTTCGTTGATGACGTAAACGTGTTTGCCGTTCGGATGGAAAATCAGGTGGCGCGGACCTGCTCCCGGCGGGGCTTTGGCAAACGCCGGCTCGTTGGGGGTGAGCTTTGCGGTGGTGGCGTCGAGGCGGTAGCTCATGATTTTGTCGATGCCCAGATCTGCGGCAAAGGCGAAGCGGTTGTCCGGGCTGACGACGAACGAGTGGGCGTTCGGGCCTTTCTGCCGCGGCAGGTCCACGCTCGAACCGCTATGCTGGAAGAACGAGGCGGATTCACCGAGCGAGCCATCGGCTTGCACCGGGAACGAGGCGACGTTGCCGGTGGTGTAGTTGGCCACCAGCACGGTTTTGCCCGTGGCATCCACATCCAGATAGCAACTGGCCGTGCCACGCGTGGACTGGCGGTTCAACAGTTTCAATCGGCCGGTGCGCCCTTCGATCGCGTAGGCCGCGACGTGCTCCGGTTCCTTGCCGCCGAAACTCTTGGCGTGGATCGAATACAGGAACTTTTGGTCGCGCGACACGACCATGAAGAACGGATTCTCAACTCCTTCGGTGCGGTGCAACGGCTTCAGGACACCGGTGGTCGGGTTGAGTTGAAACGCGAGGATCGCACCGTTGGTTCCGGGCGCGAAAGCCGAGATGAACACCAGCGGTTCAGCGGTTTGGGCCACGGGCATGACGTTGCCTAGAAAGAGGGCGATCAGCAGGGAACAAAGAGGTCGCATAGATTTAGAATGTGTCGGGTTGCGCAGTCGGCAGTCTGACGTAGTCCGCCGGGTCAAACCTCAAGGAATTCCGCCGGAGTATCGAGCGTCGCCCGGCGCTCAACCACCGCGCGTGTCAAATTGTTTGCTATGCCAGGGACTCAAGCTAGCGGCACGGGGGCGGGGGCAGCAGGAGTAGTCGGATCGGGCCCGGGCGTGAGGTCGGTGGTTGCGGTGGACGGCTTGGTTTCGTTCGGGTCCACGCCCGCGAAGAGCACGTAGATGGCCGGCAACACCAGCAGCGTGAGCAGCGTCGCCGAGATGAGGCCAGAGATGATGACCACGGCGAGCGGGCGCTGGGTTTCCGAGCCGATGCCGTGCGAGAGGGCCATCGGGAGCAGTCCGAGCATGGCGAGCAGTGCGGTCATTAGCACGGTGCGCAGACGCGTGAGCGCGCCTTCCTCGGCGGCGGCGCGTGCGGTTTTGCCTTCGTCGCGCAGTTGGTTGAAATGGCTGACCATGACGACGCCGTTGAGCACGGCCTGGCCAAAGAGCGCGATGAAGCCAATGGCCGCCGAGACGCTCAGGGGAATGTGCGTGACGAGCAGGCCGAGGATGCCGCCGATGAGCGCGAAGGGGACGTTGCCGAGAATGAGCAGTGAGCTTTTCAGTGATTTGAAGGCGTCGAAGAGCAGGATGAAAATGAGGAACACACTGACGGGCACGACGACCGCGAGGCGTTTCATTGCGCGCTCCTGATTTTCGAACTCGCCGCTCCAAGTGACGAGCGTGCCCTGCGGCAACTGGAGCGCGTCCACCTTTGCCTGCATGTCGGTGACCACGCTGCCCATGTCGCGGCCCTTGATGAAAACACCGATGGCTTTGACGCGCGTGCCGTTTTCGCGGCTGATGTTCATCGCGCCACTGCTGACTTTGAAGGTGGCGATCTCGTGCAACGGTAGGTGCAGCCCTTCCGGCGTGTCCACGAGCACGTTGCCCAGTTCGGCGAGGCGGCGCTGCGGCTCTTTTAGGCGCACGGTGACGCTGAAATGTTTCTCGCCCTCCCAAAGCTCGGTCGCGGCCTTGCCGCCCAGCGCGGTCTCGATCACGTCCTGCACGTCACTGATGTTCAACCCGTAGCGCGCGGCGCGCTCGCGGTTGATCTCGATGAGGCTCTGTGGCACATCGCCCGCGCGGTCGATGAAGGCCCGCGTCACTCCGGAAACTCCGCCGACGGCTTTCAGGATCGCGTTGGCATTGGTGGCCAGCGCGCCGGCGTCGTCGCCGAAAACCTTGATGACCACCTGGCCGTCAATCTGCGAAATGCTTTCGAGCACGTTGTCGCGGATGGGCTGCGAGAAACTCGTCTCAATGCCCGGCAAGACATCAAGCGCCTTGTCCATCTCGTCGAGGATTTGCTCCTTCGTGACCGGGCGCGTCCACTCCTCGGGCGGCTTCAGGTCCACGAAGAATTCACCCATGTTCAGCGGCTTGGGATCAGTCCCGTCCTCCGGCCGGCCGGCTTTGGAGATGACACTGCGGACTTCAGGGATCTTACCGAGGATCTGCCGGATGCGGCGGCACTGCTCCTGCGCCTCGCTGATGGAGAGGCCGGGCGGGAAGTTCGCGTTGACCCAGATCGTGCCTTCGTTCAGCTCGGGCAGGAATTCGGTGCCGAGTCGTGGCACCAGCGAGAGGCTCCCCGCCAGCGCGGCGATGGCGATGAGCAGGACGACGACCGGCCGGCGCAAAGCCCAGCCCAGCACGGGCCGGTAAAGCGCCTTGCACCAGCGCACGAGGAAGTTGTCTTCGTGCGGGATTTTTTTGCGCAACAGCAGGAAGCAGAGCAGGGGCACCAGCGACAACGAGAACAGCAGCGAGCCGATCAACGCACTCGTCACCGTCCACGCCATCGGCGCGAAGATTCGGCCCTCGTGGCGTTGCAGCGTGAAGATGGGGATGTGCGCCGCGATGATGATGAGCATGGAGAAGAACGTGGGGCGGCCCACTTCGGCGGAGGCTTCGAGGATGGTGTGCTTGAGCCGCGCGAGGAAGTCTTCGCGGTTCTTCGGCTCCTCGCCATGCTGCTCGCTGAGGCGGCGGAAGATGTTTTCCACGACGATGACCGCGCCGTCCACGATAATGCCAAAATCCATCGCGCCGAGGGAAAGCAGGTTGGCCGGGATGCCTTTCCACGACAGGCCGATGAAGGTGGCGAGCAACGAAAGCGGGATCATCAGCGCGACGATGAACGCGGCGCGGAGGTTGCCCAGAAACAGCAGCAGCACGAAGCTCACGAGCATCGCGCCTTCGGCCAGGTTCTTGAACACGGTCTTGAGCGTCGTGCCGATGAGCCAAGTGCGGTCGTAGTAGGGCACGATTTGCACGCCTTTGGGCAGGATGGATTTGTTGAGCAGGGCAATGCGTTCCTTCACCTTGCCGAGCATTAGCGACGGGTTCTCGCCTTTGCGCATCAGCACGATGCCGGTGACGATGTCGTCGTCGCCGTCCTGCCCGACGATGCCTTGGCGCGGGACGCCAGAGACGCTGATCTGCGCGATGTCCTTCACCAGCACAGGCGTGCCATTGCGTGAGGCGACGACGATGTTCCCGATGTCATCCGCCGAGCGCAGCAGGCCGATGCCGCGAATCAGATACTGCTGCGAACCCTGCTCGACGTAGCTGCCACCGGCGTTGGCGTTGCCTCGGCCGAGCGCGGTGAAGAGCTGTTGCAGCGTGAGATTGTAGCCGCGCATCCGGGCTAGGTCGGGGTTGACCTCGTATTGCTTGATGAGGCCACCCATCGTGACCACGTCCGCGACGCCGTCCACCATGCGGAGATTGCGTTCGACGACCCAGTCTTCGAGCGTGCGCAATTCGGACGTCGTGCGGCCTTCGCCTTTGAGCCGGTAGCGGAACAGTTCGCCGATGGGCGTGGAGAGCGGACCGAGCTGCGGCGTGACGCCGGGCGGTAAGTCCACGCCGGTGAGCCGCTCCATCACGCGCTGGCGGGCGAAGTAGTCGTCCACCTTGTCGTTGAACGTGAGCATGATGAAGCTCAGTCCGAACTGTGTGTGCGAGAACAGCCGCACCTGATGCGGGATGCCGCTTAACGCGATCTCCAGCGGAATGGTGACTTGCTTCTCCACTTCCTCCGGCGCGCGACCGGGATAGAGCGCGATGACGTTGACCTGAATGTCCGAGACATCCGGGAATGCCTCAATCGGCAAGGTCTTGAAGGCGACGATGCCGCCGGCGATGAACAGCACGGCCATCAGCCCGACGAACATCGGCTGATGCAACGCGAAGTGAACGAGGCGTTTGATCATTTACGACAACGGTTGTGTATGGCCCGAGCTGGCGGGATGGTGCAGACGCTTTGAAATAACCGGACGCTCAGGTGCCGGCGCTGTCGGTGGCGACTTGCTCAATCAACAAGGCACCGCCGGTCACGACGCGCTGCCCGGCGTCGAGTCCCTCGATAATCGGCAGCTTGCCGGCCACTTCCGGTCCGACCTTGACCTCGCGTCGGCGGAAGCGGCCCTGGCCTTCCTCAACATAGACATAATGCTTGTCGCCCTTGAGGAAGACGGCGCGCGAAGTCACCGAGCGCGGCGTGGACACGGGCACTTCGATCTCCGCCGTCACGAGCATTTCTGCGCGGAGGGTGCGGTCGGCGTTTTCGACGGAGCCACGCACGCGCAGCATGCGCGTCGCTGGGTCGAACGAATCGGAAACCACCTCAAGCCGGCCAGGGTGGGAAGCCTCCGGGGACGCTTGGGAGCGTATGACCATTGGCAGGCTTGGCTTGAGGTGGCAAAGATCAGCCTCGGAGGCGTCGAGCAAAACCCAGAGGCGGGTGGGGTCGGTGATGACGAAGAGCGGCGCGCCAAACTGCGGCAGGCCCGCGAGCATCTGGTCGGGGCGCACTTCTTGACCGGGGTTCAAATTCTTTTCCACAATCACGCCGCTGAGGGGACTCTTCAGCGCGATGACCTGGTCGATGGTTCCCATGCTGCCGCCGTAAAGTGCGAGTCGCGCCAGTCCGCGTTCCTGCTCGGACTGCGCACGGGCCAGATCGGATTCGGCGGAGTCCACGTCCTTGCGTGGCGCGGCCCCGTGCTCGAACAATTCTTTCAGCCGGGCCAGCGTGCGTTCCGCCTGCCGCACGTCGCTCGCGGCGCGGCGCACGTCGGCCTGCGCCTGGCCGAAATCCGGTGAGGCGATCATTGCCAACGCCCCGCCTTTTTCGATGGGCTTGCCCACTTCGCCGGGGATTGCCGTCACGCGCCCGGCGAAGGGCGTGAACACGCGGGCGGTGACGTTTTCATCCCACACGAGCCGGCCATGCACGCGCAATTTGGTCGTGCGAGTGTCCTCGACGGACTCGACGGAGACGGAGGCGAGCTGGGGGCTGCCGGCGGGGAAGACCACAGCCCCACCCTCGGCTTTGGCGCTCGTGGACGGGGCACTCGCTTCAGCGGCTTCCTTTTTCTTCTCGCAACCGGCGGCGAGCAGGGTGGCGAGGGCGACGCCGACAACCCACGATTCCTCGACGAGCCGGCGGACGAGTGTTTTTGCCGTGCGAGCTTTTCCGATACGCGCGGTGCGAGTCGGCGACCGGAAAGAAACCTCGCGAGCTGTAATGATGGCTTCAGCGTCCGACTTGGAATCAGGCAAGGCAGAGGACGTTGGGTTATGAGCCGGCATGAGCGGGGTGGTTTTCATGGTTCGCTGGAATAGTTCAGGGCGGCCTTGAGGTTGACGGCGGCCGTGGCGGCATCAGCGGCGGCGGCGGCGGTGGCCAGCCGCACGTCATTGTCGTTGCGTTCGGCGGATAGCAAGTCGAGCAGCGAAGCACCACCTTTCTCGTAGGCGAAGGCGACGGTTTTGCGGACTTGTTCTGACTTGGGCCGAATCTGCTCGCGATAGCGTTGCAGGCGGCCCGAGGCTTCTGCATACGCGACGCGGGCGGCGGCGATGTCCGCCGCGATCTGGGCGCGGAGCTTGTCGGTCTGCACTTTTGCCGCGGTGATGGCGGCGCGCGCGGCGGCGAGGTTGCCTTCGTTGCGATTCCAGAGCGGTAGCGGGAGGGAAATCGCGAGGCCGATGGTGTTGGGCTTATCCGGTTGCTCGTGCTCGTATTGCAGACTGACGGTGGGATCGGGCACACGGTTTGCGCCTTGGAGCCGGAGGTCAGCCTCGGCCTTGCGCTCGGCGGCCTGCGCGGCGAGGAGATCCGGTCGGGTGAGACCGGGCGACTCCGCGCTGGCCGGGAAAGGAAGGCCAACCAGCGTTTCCAAGGAGTCGCCCGGCACCCAGTCACCGGACGAGTTCGCTTCGCCCAGCAAAACATCCACCGCGATCCGCGCCGCGCGCTCGGCGGCGGCGGCGGCGCTGGCGTCCTGTGCCAGCCGCTCAGCGGCAATTTCGATCTGCATCTTGTCGGCCAGGGAGATGTCTCCGGCCTTGAGCCGCACCTCCGCGATGCGCGCTTCCGCGCGCAGCGAGGTGACGGACTGGTTGAGGATTTGCACGTTGTCGCGGGCTTGGAGCACGCTTACATAGGCGCGGGCCACGCCTTGATCCAGCACGCGACGGGCATCGCGCAGGCGGGCCTCGGCCCCAGCCACGCCGGCCAGTGCGGATTCCCGGCGGGCCAGGCGCTTGCCGCCCACCTCGAAGAGCTGGCTGACCGCGACGATGTTGTCGAAGCTGCGGTTCCAGATCGAGTTGCCCGCGATGGTTCCGTTCGGATGGTTGTCGAAGGAAATTTTAGAGGTGCTAAGAGAAAGTGTTGGGTTGGGGAATTCCTTGGCGACCAGCCGTTGGGCCAGCGCGGCGTCCACGTCGGCCTTGGCGGCGAGCAAGTCCCAGTTCCGTGTGAAGGCAAGCCGCTTCGCTTCCGCCAGCGTGAGCTGGCGAGGCTCCCCGGCCGTGCCGAGCGAGGCCGCCAGCGGCGTCAACGCCAGCGTGGTCAGGAGGTGGAGAAGACGCCGCCCGCATGCCATTGGTCTGGCGACCGCCCGCGTGAGCGCGCGAGCGGAGGCCAGTTGGTGCATGGGTGCGGTTGCCATGCCGGTCTGTTAGCGATGGTCGTGCCAGCCGGCCAGCCGGCGGAAAAAATGCGGATTCACGCCGAAGAAAACACGTCGAGAACCGGTTTGCGGTTGGCGCGTTGACTAGTTACTGGCCTGTCGTGGTAAGAAACTTGCCACTCGGCCGGAGCCGGGATGGCAGCGCGCCAGCCGGTTGTGCTAGTCTGGCTGCGTGGCAAGACCCTCCACCTCTTTGGCACGAGATTCGCGGCAGTCGGCGACGCCCGCATGAACCTGAGCCTGAAACCTCGCATCGTCGCGTTGGCCGCCACCGTGGCGCTGCTGCTCGGGTTTATTGGCTGGGCGGCGCAATTCACCTGGCGGCACGTCGCGAGCTTGGGGGAGCGGCTCTCGCGCGAGCAGATGGAGAGCTTCCAGACCGCCGACCAGTTTCGCGCCAATCTGCAACTTCTCGACTCCCTGCTTCACCGCTACGAACGCCACCACGAGTCCGGTGACCGCGAGCAGTTCTTGCAGGAATGGAAGCGCATCGACCAGTGGATCGATCTCCAGCGGCCGACGCTGACTTCCATGCGCGAGGGGCGCCTGCTGGACCAGATCAATGCCGGCTACGATGATTACTTCAACGCGGCCACGAATCTTCTGACGCAGCTTGATCTGAAGCCGCCCAGCCCCGGCGCGAGCCTTGCGCGGGTGGAACAGGAATCGGCCCGGCTCAACGCGCTGGGCTACGAACTGGTCAAGGCGCACCGCGAGTCGCTCGAACTGTTCATCGCGGAATCTCAGCGCACGCTGGAATGGCTGCGCTGGTTTTTTGTCGCGGCGTTTTTTTCGTTGCTGGCATTGGGCATTTGGGCGGCCCGGCTCGTCTATCGAGCGCTCATCGCGCCTCTTCAGGTGAAGCTGCTCGAAAGCCAGGCTACCATCGAACGACAGGAGAAGCTGGCCTCGCTCGGATTACTTGCGGCCGGCGTGGCGCATGAGATTCGCAACCCACTCACCGCCATCAAAGCCCGGCTTTACACGCAGTCCCGGCATCTGAAACCCAATTCACCCGAGCGAGTGGATGCGGACATGATCAGCCAGGAAATCAGCCGGCTCGAACGGATCGTGAAGGATTTTCTCACCTTTGCGCGGCCTTCCGATCCGGACTTCGGCGTCATCCCCGCCGAGCAACCGCTGCGCGACACGCGCGATCTCCTGGCCCCAGCACTGGCCCAGCGCGGCGTTGAATTGCGGCTGTTGAATGCAGGGCCCGGGCTGCACGTGCGCGTCGATCCGCAGCAGATCAAACAAGTGCTCATCAACCTCACGCAAAACGCGGCGGATGCTTCGGGCACGGGGAGCGTGATCACCCTCCAGGCCCGCGCCGGCACGCGGCCCACGCCGCATGGAGCGGTGCCCACCGTGATTTTGGAAGTGGCCGATTCCGGCAAGGGGATTCCGCTGGACGTGCAAAAGCGCCTGTTCGATCCCTTCTTCAGCACCAAGGAAACCGGCACCGGCTTGGGCTTGGCCATTGCCGCACGCATCGTCGAAAAGCACGGTGGGTCACTGCAATATCAGACCCGATTGAACCACGGCACGGTGTTCGGCATCGTGCTGCCTGCGGCTTCTCCCTCCTCATGAACAGTCAGATTCTGCTGATCGAAGACGATGTCGCCATCGCCACCTCGCTGGAATGTGTGCTCGCGGCGGAAGGCTGGGCCGTGACGCACGCCGCCCGCGGCGATGACGGACTGGCGCTGGCCCAGCAACGATCGTTCGATCTCGTCCTTACGGACTTGAAACTGCCCGGCACGGGCGGGCTCGAGATTGTGCGCCGTCTTCATGCTGCCCGCCCGCGCCTGCCCATCGTGCTCATGACGGCCCACGGCACCACGGAAACCGCCATCGAGGCGATCAAGTTCGGGGCCTTTGATTACCTCCTCAAGCCCTTCGACATGGGAGAACTCATCGAACTTGTGTCCAAAGCCCTGGCGGCGCACCGGCTCATGACCGAGCCGGTCGACTTGGGAGTGGTGGAGGCCGTGGGCCATGCGGCCATCGTTGGCCAGAGCCGGGTGATGCAGGCCATTTACAAAGAGATCGGCCGCATCGCTGCCAAGCCCGTGAACGTGCTCATCCGCGGCGAAACGGGCACGGGCAAGGAACTCATCGCCCGCGCCATCTATCAGCACAGCGACCGTGCGCTGGCGCCGTTTGTCGCGGTCAATTGTGCGGCGATCCCCGAGACGCTGCTGGAAAGCGAGCTGTTCGGTCACGAGCGAGGCGCGTTCACCGGAGCGGACATGCGTCGCATCGGGCGCTTCGAGCAGGCGCACACCGGCACGTTGTTCTTGGATGAGATCGGCGATCTCACGCCCAACACGCAGGTCAAGCTGCTGCGCGTGCTGCAGGAGCGCAATCTCCAGCGGCTCGGCGGCAAGGAAACCATTCCCGCTGACGTGCGTGTGATCGCCGCCACGCATCGGAACCTCGAGGTCATGATGCGCGAACGGCAGTTTCGCGAGGACCTGTTCTATCGGCTCAACGTCGTGACGGTCACCTTGCCGCCTTTGCGCGAGCGGCGCGAAGATGTGCCCGACCTCGTGCGATATATGCTCCGCCGTTACGGCACGGAGCTGGGGACAAGCGAGCCAAGCATTCAACCCGAGGCGTTGGAACTGCTCAAGGAGCAGCTCTGGCCCGGCAACGTCCGCGAATTGGAGAACACCGTGCGCAAAATCCTGCTGCACGCCCGCGGCTACACTATCAGCGTGGAGCATGTCCGCACGGCCTTGGTGCCGACGGCGGTGGCCGGTGCGGCTTATACCGGACCCACCCTCAAGCTGATCGGTGACCTGTTGGCGGCTGCGCAACGCGGTGAGCGTGAGGATGTTTATGCCGAGGTGATTAGTGCTACCGAGCGCGAATTGCTGGCTCAGGCGATCGAGCTAGCCGATGGCAACCAAGCCAAGGCCGCCCGGTGGCTGGGCATTTCGCGCCTCACGTTGCGCGAGAAACTTCGCCAGTATTCGTTGCACCCGACGCAGGACCCCGTCGGCTGAAGGCTACAAGGTGTGACCGCTGCCAGAGAGGGAGCACGTTGGCGTGGCGGAAACACTGGCCCCCTCGGTGTAGGTGCCACCACCAGGACAGACGCCGCCGCCGGGCAGCGCCGAGCCTTTCAAGTAAGCCAGCAACGTCGTGTCCGTGAACGCGTAGGTGTCCGTGGCTTGCTTCTTGTTTTCCAAAGCCCACTGCTGGATCGCGCCATCCACTTGTTTCAGATTGGCGATGCACGCGTTCTTTTGCGCGGTCGCGCGCGCCTTCACAAAGTTCGGAATGGCGATGGCCGCGAGCAGCCCGATAATGGCGACCACGATCATGATTTCCACGAGGGTGAAGCCGGCACGGCGAGTGGGAGTTTTCATAGGGAGCCTAGTTTATGTGAGGAAGGTTGAATCTAGGGCGACCGAGTTAATTGCTTACCGCGATCGGGATCTTAGCAGTGGCCATGCCATGTAGCTTTCTGCGAAACTGGGCGTTCGGTCGGGGATTTCCCGAACAGTGGCAAGGGAGTTATCCTGCGAGAGCGGTTGGTTACCAGTTGCGGGTTTGGATTCCGCGAGTAACTCCGAGTCGAGAGGCCAATGCCACGAGCAGCGCAACGCGCGGGAATTTCTGCTGGGCAAGCCGCTGATTCCCCGTAGATTCCGGTCCCATGTTCGACGCGGTCAAAGCCCAGTTGGTAGCCACAGCCGAGAAACTCGCCCAGTTGCGGAGGTTTCTTTGACTTGCCGGGCGCGCAGAAGCGCATCGCGGAGCTAGACTCCGTGATGTCGCAGGATGATTTTTGGAACAACCGCGAGCAGGCGCAGAAGTCCATCGACGAGGCCAATGCCCTCCGCAAGAAGGTGGACCCGTTGGTCGCCGCCGAGAAGCAGCTCGAAGATTTCCGGATGATGGTGGAACTGGGCGAGGCCGAACCGCCCGAGGCCCAGTCCGCCGTGCTCGCCGAACTCACGCGCGACGTCGCAAAGTTCGCCGCCGACCTGGATGCGCTCGAACTGCGTTTCCTCCTCAAAGGGCCGCACGATAAAAACGGCTGCATCCTCAGCATCAACGCCGGTGCCGGCGGTACCGAGGCGCAGGACTGGGCGAACATGCTCCTGCGCATGTATCAGCGCTGGGCGGAGGTGCGCGGCTGGAAGGCCGAGGTCACCGACATCCTTCAAGGCGACGTGGCGGGCATCAAGAGCGCCACCATGACCATCGAGGGCGAGAACGCCTACGGCTTCGCCAAGGCCGAGCGCGGCGTGCATCGCCTAGTGCGCATTTCGCCTTTCGACTCGAATCAACGCCGCCACACGAGCTTCGCCAGTGTGGACGTTATCGCGGAGATCGAGGAAGCGGGTGAGATCGTCATCAATCCCATCGACCTCCAGACGGACACCTTCCGCTCCGGCGGCAAGGGCGGCCAGAACGTGAACAAGGTCGAGACCGCCGTCCGCATCACGCACGTGCCCACGGGCATCATCGTCGCATCGCAGGGCCAGCGCTCGCAGCACCAGAACCGCGCCACCTGTATGAAGATGCTGCTGGCCAAGCTCTACGCGTTGCGCGAGGACCAGCAGAAGTCCGAGATGGAACGCTTCTACGGCGAGAAGGGCGCGATTGGCTTCGGCCAGCAGATTCGCAGCTACGTCTTCCAGCCCTACCGCATGGTGAAAGATCTCCGCACCGGCGTGCAGACCAGCAACGTGCAGGCCGTCATGGACGGTGCCTTGGACGACTTCGTAAACGGCTGGCTCCGCGCTGGCTGTCCCGCCAAGCGGATGCAGGGCGTGAAGGATGAGGAGGAATAGGGCAGTAAGTAGTGATTAGTTATTAGTCTGCTCTTGGCACCCGATGCACCCCTTCGCTACTAATCACTAAACACGAATTACTTTGTCCATCCTCGACACCATCGTCGCTCAGAAGCGGCTGGAGATCGCCAAGCTCCCAAGCGAGCCGGTGACGGCTGCTGAGTTGTGCGCTGCGCTGAAGCAGCGCGGGCTGCGCGATTTCTTCGGCGCACTACGTCAGCCCCGGTGTGGCGACGTGGCGCTGATCGCCGAGGTGAAGAAAGCCTCGCCGTCCAAGGGCATCATCCGCGCGGACTTCGATCCGGTGAAGATCGCGTTGGAATATCAGGCCGCCGGTGCGAGCTGTCTCTCGGTGCTCACCGACGAGAAGTTCTTCCAAGGTTCGCTGGATTACCTCGCCGCCATCCGCGCCGCAGTGGACCTGCCGTTGCTGCGCAAGGACTTCATTATCGATGCCCGGCAAATCCGCGAGGCTGTGCAGTGGGGCGCGGATGCCATCTTGCTCATCGTTGCCATCCTCGATGACCGCCAGCTCCGCGAGTTCCACCAACTTGCCACCGAGGCCGGCCTGGCCGCGCTGGTGGAAGTGCATGACGAACGCGAGTTGGCACGTGCACTGGACGCCGGCGCGCAACTCATCGGTGTGAACAATCGGGACTTGAAATCCTTCACCGTGGATATGGCCACGACGGAGCGCATTGCGACGCGGCTCTTTTCCGGTCCTGCCACAAATCACGCCGCGCTGCTCGTGGCCGAGAGCGGCATCCACACGCGCGCAGATGTGCTGCGGCTAAAACGCGCCGGAGCCGGCGCCATTCTCGTCGGCGAGTCGCTCATGCGTGAGGCCGATCTCGCGGCCAAAGCGCGGGAGTTGTTAGGCGTCTGAGTTTTTTCTAAGCTGCCGTCATGAAACAGCCCTTGCGCGTTCTCGTAGTCGAAGACTCCGAGTTTGACGCCAAGATGCTTGTCCGGCTGCTGGAACGCGGCGGCTACGCCACGAGCTACGAGCGCGTCCAGACGGCCGACGCCATGGCCGCAGCACTCACGAACAAGGAATGGGACCTTGTTCTGTCCGATTACAACCTCCCCGGATTCAACGCCACCCTCGCGCTGCAATTGCTTCAGGCCACGAAACTCGATCTTCCCTTCATCATCGTCTCCGGCGGCATCGGTGAGGACATTGCGGTTGCGGCCATGAAGTCCGGCGCGAACGACTACTTGATGAAGGGCAACCTCGCGCGCCTCGTGCCCGCCGTGGAGCGCGAGTTGCGCGACGCTGCCGTTCGCAAGGCCCGCCACAAGGCCGAGGCCGAGGTGCGCGAGAGCGAGCAGCGCTACCGCCTCCTGTGGGAAACCGCCACCGATGCCATCCTGCTGATGGATACCAAGAGCGACATCCTCTTCGCCAACCCGGCCGTGCAGGGCATCTTCGGCTACGCTCCGACCGAGCTGGTCGGGAAAAACTTTTCGATGCTGCTGCCGGAGAAGCTGCGTGCTACTTCGGACACCACGTTTCAAAAGCCCGGCCACATCGTCACCACTGCGCAGCGTCGCACGCTCGAAACCGCCGGCTTGAAAAAAGACGGCTCGGAAGTCCTGCTTGAACTGGCGTTCAATGACATCGAGCTCGGCGGGAAACGACTCTTTGTCGCCTTCATCCGCGACATTACCGAACGCGAGCGCAACCGGCGTGAACTGCTCGAGCACGCCGAGCAGTTCCGCGTCGCGCGCGAGATTCAGCAGCATTTGTTCCCGAAAGCGCCGCCGCAGTTGCCCGGCTTCGACATCGCGGGCGCGAGTTTCCCGGCGGCGGCGGCGGGCGGCGATTACTTCGATTTCATCCCGATGGCGGACAATGGCCTAGGCCTCGTGGTGGGCGATGTGACCGGGCACGGCATCGGCCCCGCGTTGCTCATGGCCGAGACACGTGCCTACGTGCGCATCGCCGCGCTCAACCGTGCCGACTCTGGCGAAGTGCTCACGCGCACGAACATTGCGCTCGCCGAGGACATCGGCTCGGAGCGGTTTGTGACGCTGCTCCTCGGTCGGCTGGATGCCGCGCAACGGCTGCTGACCTACGTGAGCGCCGGGCATCCGCCGGGCTTTCTCCTCGCGCCGGATGGCAGCGTGCGAATGGAATTGCGGCGCACCGGAGTTCCGCTGGGCATCCGGGCCACAACCGAATATCGCAGTGTGACTCCCATCGCGTTGCAACCGGGGGAAATAGTTCTGTTGCTCACCGACGGCATCGAGGAGGCCATGGGCCCGGGCGAGGAAATGTTCGGCACGGACCGAATGCTGGCGGTGGTGCGAGCAAGCCGCGACCAACCCGCGGCGAAAATTGTGGACGCCCTCTACCTCGCCGTGCGCGAGTTCTCCAAAGGCCTTGAGCAGCAGGACGACGTGACGGTGATCGTGATGAAGGTGCTGTGAGCGGCCGCTCTTGGACGCGCTATGAATCGCTTTGCGCAAGCTCTCGCCCGTCACGGTCTGGCACTGCGCCGCGCTCCGTTGCACACGCTTCAGGTCAACGTCGGCCGCCAGTGCAACCAGACCTGCCGCCACTGCCATGTGGACGCCGCGCCCTGGCGCACGGAGATGATGGACGAGCCCACGGCCGGGCGCATCGCTGAGTGGATTCGCGCACATCGCCCGGCGGTCGTAGACATCACCGGCGGGGCGCCGGAGTTGAGCACGCACTTCCGCTTCCTCGTGGAGACTGCGCGGGCGTGTGGCTGCCAGGTCATTGATCGCAACAACCTCACGATCATTGAAGCTGGTTCCTTTGGCTGGCTGCCGGAATTCCTCGCCGCGCACGAGGTGGAAATCATCGCCTCGCTGCCGTGCTATCTGGAGGAAAACGTCAACGCCCAGCGCGGCGACGGTGTGTTTGACAAGAGCATTCGTGCACTGCGCAAGCTCAACGCCGTGGGCTACGGCACGCGGCTGCCGTTGAACCTCGTTTACAATCCGCTCGGCCCGAAGCTCCCGCCGCCGCAGGCCGAGTTGGAAGCCGATTACAAATCCGAGTTGCGCGAGCGCTTCGGCGTCGAGTTCACGCACCTCTACACCATCACGAACCAGCCCATCGCTCGATTCGCCGAGGAGTTGCGGTCGCTAGGTGAGTGGGATGCGTATCTCGAACTGCTCGCGAATGCTTTCAATCCAGCGACGGTGGATGGCGTCATGTGCCGGCGCACCTTGAGCGTGGGCTGGCGCGGCGAGCTCTACGACTGCGACTTCAACCAGATGCTCGGGCTGCAACTGCGCGAGCAAGGTCGGCCCCTTTTCCTCTGGGACGTGACGCCAGCCGCATTGACGGACCGGGCGATTCTCACCGGCGAGCATTGCCTCGCCTGCACAGCGGGTGCGGGCAGCAGTTGCGGCGGCGCGCTGGCGGCGGATTGAAGCCGCTTTTTACATTCTCATTTTTAACCTCCTTCACCTAGTCTCTGCGCGTGGCTCGTAAGGACAACTCGGAAGAGAAGGAACAACCGCAACCACGCGGTGAGGGGGGCGTTCTCGGTTTGGTGTTGCTGGTCGGGGCCGTGTTGCTGCTGCTGGCGCAGTTCTCCTTCGACAAGAATGACATCGGTTTCAACACGGCCGATCCGAACGTCGAGATCCACAACCTCATCGGCCGCGTTGGCGCAAAGCTCGCGCACCTCACGTTCGTAGCTTTTGGCGCGGCGGCGTATCTGCTACCGCCGCTGCTGGTGTTGATCGGGCTGGTTCCGTTTGTCGAGTTGCTGCAACACCTGCGTCGGCGGTGGCCGTGGTGCATCGTCCTCCTGCTGTGCCTCGTCGGGCTTTTCGATTTGTTTCCCGGCCCCTTCGATCGCATTGTTCGAGCGATCAACTCCGGCCACGCGGGCGGCTGGCTTGGCTTGTGGCTGAACCAATACCTGTTCAAGCATTACATCGCGACCACCGGCGCGACGTTCGCCTATCTCGGGCTCTACCTCATCGGGCTGCTTTATCTCACGAACTTCACCTTGCTCGACTGGGCGCGTGGATTATTTCAGCGCGGCGAAGCCGTCACGCCCGCCAACGCTGGGGCAACGGCGGAGGAACTGGCGCTCGAAAAGCGCGCGAAGGAATTGGAGAAGGAGGCCAAGCGTCTGCAGGACGAGGTGGAACGCACCAGCAAAGCCAAGGCCGCCAAAGCCAGCGAGCCGGTTGCCGCCGTGGAGAAACCCGCCGAGAAGCCCGGTCTGGAAATTGGCGCGGACGGGAAGCCCATTCCCACCCCGCTCATTCGCGACCTTAGCGTGCCACAGGCCAAACCCGCCGACCTCGCTGCGAAGTCGAAACGGAAAGACAAGCCGGCTGCTGAACCGCCCGCTGAGGACTGGAGTCCCGGCGAGGCCGCCAAGCCCGCTCAAGATGCCATCATCATCAAGGCGGAGGAGGTTGCCGCCGCCACCACGGTGGACATTCTTGGCAAGGACAGCGCGCTGGCGAAGAAGGCCGACAAGGAAAAGCCAGCCAAACCTGAACGGCCGGTTGAGCCGGAAAAGGCGCCCGTTCCGGAGCCTGTTGCTCCCGGCGAACCACTGGTTCACGTGGCCGACGCTTTGGCTGCCGCCGTGGCTGAGGAGCCGAAACCCGCCGAGCCGGCGATCAAGCCCGCTGAGGCGCTGCCGACGGTCTTCGACAACAGCGGAAACGCCCCCCGCCCGCGCCCGAAGCCACAGCCGAAGAAGCCCAAGCCAATGACGGTCGCGAGCGTGCCGTTGATCGGGAATTATCAACTGCCGCCACTCGACTTCCTTCAGCATCCTGACCTGACCGTGAAACCCACGGAGTCCAAGGAAGACCTGATGGCCAACGCGCAGTTGATGCGGAACACACTCGCGCAGTTCGACATCGAAGTTGCCATGGGCGATATCACCAAGGGCCCGACGATCACGCGTTACGAGCTGCATCCCGCGCCCGGCGTGAAGCTGGAAAAAATCACCGCGCTCTCGAACAACATCGCCGCCGCGCTCAAGGCCGAGCGCATCCACATCCTCGCGCCCGTGCCGGGCAAATCGTCCGTCGGCATTGAAGTGCCGAACCGCATCAAGACCAAGGTCATCATGCGCGACCTGCTCGAGTCCGACGAATGGAAGAACTCGAAGGCCCGTATCCCGCTCGCACTCGGCAAGGACGTTTACGGCACGCCCGTCATCGCCGACCTCGCCGACATGCCGCACGTGCTCATCGCTGGCAGCACCGGCTCCGGCAAATCTGTCTGCATCAACTCCATCGTCGCCTCGTTGCTCTACCGCTTCTCACCGGACCAACTGCGCTTCGTGATGATTGACCCGAAGGTCGTTGAGTTGCAGCAATACAACGCCCTGCCGCACCTCGTCGTCCCCGTCGTCACGGATCCCAAAAAGGTCATCCTCGCCTTGCGCTGGGTGGTCAATGAGATGGAGAAGCGCTACCAGATCTTTGCGCGCGTCGGCGTGCGCAACATCAAGTCGTTCAACGACCGGCCCAAGGACAAGCCTCTGCCGCAGCCAGAGCTGGAACTACCGTTGACTTCGAAGAAAGAAAAAGTCGAAGCCGGTGCGGATGGATTTGCGGTGCAGATCGACGAGCAGATCGTCGTGCCGCGGGATGAGGACATCATCATTCCCGAGAAGCTCAGTTACATTGTGGTCATCATTGACGAGCTTGCCGACCTCATGCTCGTCGCACCCGCCGACGTGGAGATGTGCATTGCGCGCATTACGCAGATGGCTCGGGCGGCGGGCATCCACTGCATCGTCGCCACGCAACGCCCGTCCGTGGACGTCATCACCGGCGTCATCAAGGCCAACATCCCGGCCCGCATCGCCTTCCAGGTCGCACAGAAGGTTGACTCGCGCACCATTCTCGACGCGATGGGCGCGGACAAACTGCTCGGCAAGGGCGACATGCTCTATCTGCCGCCCGGTTCCGCCCGGCTCATCCGCGCGCAGGGCGTGCTGATCACCGATGAGGAAATCAACCAGTGCGTGGACTTCATCGCCAAGCAGGGCAAGCCCAGCTACGAGATGGAGATCCACAACGCTCTGCAACGGACGCCGAACAGCGTCGCGCAGCCTTTCGATGCCGAGGAAGGCGAAGGCGAGGACGAGGAACTCATCGAACAATGCGTCGAGGTTATCCGCAGCGAGCAAAAAGCGAGCGTCTCGCTCCTGCAACGTCGGCTCAAGATCGGCTACGGACGCGCCGCGCGCATCATGGACGTGCTCGAAGAGCGCGGCTACGTCGGCCCCAGCAAAGGCGCCGAGCCGCGCGACATCCTCATTGACCTCGACGGCGAAGGCCACGACGGCGCCGGGCAGGAAATGGTGTGACGAGCTCGAAACTGGTTGTTTGCCAATCACAGAGAGCCCCAAGAAACCGTAAGCTTTGAACAGCTAGCCGAATTGCCGGTCAGTCCTATCACCATGAAACAATTATTCTGCGCCGCCGTAGCGGCCATCGCTTTCACTGTCACCGCCTCCGCCGCCGAGTTGACTTGGCTCACCGATTTGCCCAAGGCCAAGGCGCAGGCCAAGGCGGAGGGCAAATTGGTGCTGCTGGATTTCACGGGGTCGGATTTCTGCCCGCCGTGCATCCGGCTGGCGAAGGAAGTTTTTCCGACGAAGGAGTTCAGTGACTACGCGAAACAGCATCTCGTGCTGGTGGAGGTGGATTTTCCGGCGAAGAAGAAGCAGGCACCGGAGTTGAAGGCGGCGAATGAGGCGTTGCAGAAGGAATTCAAGGTGGATGGTTACCCGACGTTGATCGTGCTCACGCCCGAGGGCAAGAAGCTCGGGGAGTTGTCGTTCGATGCGGATGCGAAACAGCTCGTCGCCGAACTCAAGAAGCTCGCCGCCGCGAAATAGCATGAGCCGTTGTGCCTGGGCCCGGACGGAGCTGTCCATCCCGTATCACGATCGCGAGTGGGGCGTGCCGGTGCATGATGATAGCGTGCTGTTCGAGTTCCTCAATCTCGAGGGCGCTCAGGCGGGCCTGAGCTGGGAGACGATCCTCAAGAAGCGGGAGAGTTACCGCGCGGCGTTTGACCAGTGGGACGCGCGGAAGATTGCGCGCTACGACGCACGCAAAGTTGCCGCGCTGCTGGCCGATCCGGGCATCGTGCGCAATCGGTTGAAGGTGGCGGCGACGATTGCGAATGCGCAGGCGTTCCTCGCGGTGCAAAAGGGGTGCGGCAGCTTCGACCAATTCCTGTGGCAGTTCGTCGGCGGGCAGCCGATGCAGAACGCGCGCGGGAGTTTGAAGGACATTCCTCCGCGAACGGCAGAGGCGGAGGCGATGAGCAAGGCGCTGCTGAAGCGCGGGTTCAAGTTTGTCGGTCCGACGATCTGCTACGCGATGATGCAGGCGGTTGGCATGGTGAATGACCACTGTGTGGATTGTCCGCGCTGGCGCGAGCTGGGCGGTGGGCGATGAACACGGACACGCTCTGGGCTTCGATGTTGTGGAGCGCGGTCGGCAGCGGTTTCGCGATCTACGGCAAGAAGCAGAGCAGGGTGGTGCCGATGGTCGGCGGGCTGGCGATGATTGGGGCGACCTACTTTTGCGAAACGGCGCTCGTGATGTCGCTCGTGAGTGGCGCGCTCATCGCCGGCATTTGGTGGGCAACGAAGCGAGGCGTGGGCGATTAACGGATCGTCGCTAGCCCTGATGGTAGCGCCGGTTGAAGTCGCGGGCGAGAAAGTGCTCCACGGCTTTGAACTGCTCTAACCAATGCAGGTATTCCGCCGAGTGCTCCTGGCCGCGGGCCTTGAGCTCATCAAGCAGGGTCTGATAGCCAAACTGGTGGTCTTGCAGGAAGGTGAAGTAAAGCTTGTCGTCCCATTCGGAGACGTCGTCAGGCAGCTCGAAAACGCGGGGAAGTTCCATGACGGCGGACATGTGAGGCAATGGTGGGTTGGGCGAGCCCGGTGCGGGCATCACTCCTTGCGTTTGGGCCGCAGTAGCATCGCCTTTTTGTCAGTGCCTTCGACTTCAACGCTCTGGGTTTCGATGTCCGGGTCTTCGCGGAGGGCTTGATGCACGACGCGACGGTCGTAGGCGTTCATCGGTTCGAGTTCGACGATGTCGCCCCACTTGCGGACTTTGTCGGCGGCTTCCTTGGCCTTCTTGATGAGAACATCACGGGCGGCAGCGCGGTAGCCGCCCACGTCCACGGTGATGCGCGGGGCCTCGGGATCGGCGTTGAAGACGATGCGGTTGGCGACGTATTGCAGGTCGCCGAGCGTCTGGCCGTGGCGACCGATGAGCCGGTTGGAGTCGGCCGTCTTCACGTCGAGGAACAGGCCGCCGTCATCGAGTTTCTGCTCCTCGATGGTGGCTTCGAAGCCGAGGTGTTTGAGCAGGTCGGCGAGGATGGTTTTAGGATCGGTGGACATGGCGTGGGTTTCTAAGGCAAATGGGAAAAGGCGAAAGTAAAAAGTGGGCGTGACGGGTCAGTGTTTTTTGGGTTCGGGCTTGGGGGGCGTGCCGTTGCTGCCGGTGGCCGCTTTCTTCTCATCGCGAATCTTGGTCAGCTTCGTCTGGGCGATAGTCAGCAGGTTTTGCACAGTCCAGTAGAGCGTGAGCGCGGCGCTGAAGCGGTAGAGGATGACCACGAACATCATGGGCATGTATTTCATGATCTTCTGCTGCATTGGGTCCATGCCGGGCGAGGGGGGCGTGAGTTTGGCCTGATAGAACATGGTCACGGCCATGATGATGGGGAAGGGGTTGATGGGGAAACCCAGCAGGTAGGCCACGGTGTCTTCCTGCGAGAGGTCGTGAGCCCAGAGGAATTCTTCGCCGCGCAGTTCCATGCAGCTTTGCAGCATGGTGTAGAAGCCGATGAAGACGGGGAACTGCACCAGCATGGGCAGGCAGCCGGCCATGGGGTTCACCTTGTTCTCGCGCATGAACTCCATGGTCTTCTGGTTCATCTTCGCGGGGTCGTCCTTGTATTTTTCCTGAATGGCCTTCATCTGTGGCTGCAACTCGGACAGGCGCTTCATCGAGCGCGTGCTGATGCCGGTGAGCGGCCAGAACACCAGCTTGATGATGACCGTGATGGCAATAATGCACCACGCGTAGTGGAGTCCCAACGCGTGGAGTCCGTTCATCGACAGCAGCAGCGCCTTGGCGAAGAAACCGAAGAAGCCCCCGTAGTCCATGATGAGGTCGAGGTCGTTGCCCATCTGTTTGCCGAGGCGGGCTAGCGACTGATATTCCTTCGGCCCCGAATAAAGCGTGAATTCGCGATGGATAGCGTTGGTGCCGCCCGGAAACAAGGCCTGCGCCGGATACGCGAAGGCGGCTTGGAAGCCATGCGGGTTGGGCAACGCCTTGTCGCCCTCGGGAACGTCCGCCGGATCGTGAGCCGGCAACGTGACGCGATGCGTGATGAGTTGATCCGCCGGCACCTTGGGAATCGCCGCCATCGCAAAGAACTGGTTCTGCACCACCGCCCAGCCGAGCTTGCCTTCGACCTTGTGCTCCGTGCGGCGCGTGCCGGGGATGCAACCCAGCGTGGAATTCTCGAAATACGGTTCGCCGACGGAACTGCTCTTGCCAGCCTCGAACCAGCCCACCTTGATCATCGTGCCCTTGTCCAGCGGGTTGATCGGCGTGGCGGTGCCCACCACCCACTCCTGCGCGGGGAGGGCGATGGTCTCGCCTTTGACGTTTTCCAACCAAACGTCCACCTGCATCAGGTAGTTCGAGCCGGGCGTGAATTCCTTCACGATGCGTAAACCGGTGGGCAGCAGCTTCTCGGCACGCAGGCCTTTCTCCGTCTTGGCCAGGGTGAACAAGCCATCGCCCTGAACCGCCTCGCCGCCCAGCAGGGTCATCGCGGCCACTGGAGCCTTGGTGTTCAATGTAACGACGCGCGCGGGGTCCGTGACCTTGCGATTGCCCACGATTTTCGGGAAGCGCTTCAGCTCGACGAGCTTCACCCCGCCGCCATGCGAGGTGAACGTGTAGCGCACGTCGCTCGTTTCCAGCGTGAGCAACTGCTCCTCCGCCTTGGGCGCGGTCCACTGCGTGGCACCGGGGGCTGTCAGAGCGGGCACCGCAGGCAAAGCGTTCGTGCCCGGCTGTTGGGTGGCCCGTGCTACGGCGTTTGTGCCGCGCACGACCGGTCGTGGCGGCGGGGGCGGATAGAGATACTCCACGACCCGGAACCACCCGAAGATTAGGAGAAACGAAACCAGCAGGATGAGAATGGATTTGCGATCCATGAAAAATATCAGTGGGCTGGGGTCACACGCGCGAGCGAAACTTCAGGGGCACGCTCACCAGACATTGGACCGGAGACGTTGGACTTTGGACTCAGGCTCGGCACGGGATCACACCCGCACCCGCCCCACGGCTGGCAGCGAGCGACGCGTTTTATCGCCAGCCAGCTTCCACGTCGTGCGCCGTGCCGACGGACCGCCTCCATCGCATACACCGAGCAACTTGGCTCAAACCGGCACGCTGCGCCAAATAGCAGCGTGAGCACAGGCGACACGAACCAGCGGTAAAGCCGGAGCGCGAAGAGCAACAGGTGCTGGACAGGGTTCAAAGGACGGTGGCGGTCGCAGGTGGTGCGGATTTCAACAATCCAGCACTCCGCAGCGCGGTCAGAAAATCACGTTCCACATCGGCGAAACTTTTGTCGGCAATCGAATCACGGGCCACGAGGACGATCTCCGAAGGGACTCGCAAGTCGTGCTGGTGGAGCCGGAAGGCTTGGCGCAGGAGCCGCTTGGCCCGGCTGCGCACCACCGAACCGCCGATGCGTTTGGCGGCCACGATGCCCAAGCGGGAGCGTCCGGTCACCGGCAGCTCCGCCCAGTTCATCAACACCGAGCCCCGGGCAAGTCGACGCCCCTGAGCCTTCAGGCGGGCGAACTCGCGCGGTTGCTTGAGGCGCTGGCCGGCCCCGAGTGTCAGCCGCGTGGACGGGCTGGCAGACATGGGATCACACCGGGGTGAGCTTTTTGCGTCCCGTCTTGCGACGGTTGGCGAGGACCTTGCGACCACCGCGCGTGGCCATGCGGGCACGGAAACCGTGCTGGCGCTGACGGCGGATTTTCGAGGGCTGATACTGGCGTTTCATAGGCTAAAGCTGGTTTGGTAAACAATGCGTGCGCGGCTCACCGCGCCTTCCCGCCTCAAGCGGAAGGCGGAGGTTAGCGGAGGGAGGGGGGGTGTCAAGCGTTGGCCCGGTCAATCTGATTACTCCCGCAGCCACGCTAGCAGGTCGGCCATCGCCTGCGGCGGCAGCGCGGACTCCAGACCTTCTGGCATCAGGCTCAGGGGCGACGGACGCAAGGCCTTCACTGTGGAACGCAGCAGCTTGTCCTTCACACCGTTGGCCTGCGCGAGGGTGAAGCCAGTGGCGGTCTCGTCGGTGACCAGGCCGGTGAGCGCGCGGTCGTCCTTCGTGTCCACGTTATAGGCGATGTATTTCGGCTCGATGGCGGCGTTCGGGTCGAGGATGGCGATGAGGAAATCGCCAACGGGCTTGGTGCGGAAGGTCGCGAGGTCGGGGCCGAGCGCGTGCCCAAGGCTGCGATATGCATGGCACGCGGCGCAGTTCGCGGTGAAGAGCGCGGCTCCCTTCGTCGCGTCGCCCTTGAGCGAGGAGACATTCGCGTAACCCGCGATGACTGCGGCGCGCGAGGCGGTTTGCTCAGGGAAAAGTTTAGCAACGCGCGCCTTCGTCGCGTTGCTGCCGTGCCAGCGAAGGCGGTTGCGCGTGGCAGGCGGAATCTCTGCGAGGCCTACCACGCCGCGCTCGACCGCGTTGAGCAACGACTGCGTCCAGCCTTCTTGCGTCGTGAGCGCGTCCGCGACGACGGGCCGCTGCGTGACCGGCAGCGCGGCCCATTGCGCGAGGATGAGTTCGTCTGTCTTCGGCCAGCGGCGGGTGCGCAGCGTCGTGAGTGCGAGTTGCTGCAACGCGGTGCTTGCTGGCGGCACGAGCAGGCTGGCGACGATGGGTGCGTCGGTGTCCGGTTGATTGAAGCCGCGCCCGAGCAGCAGCACGGACGCGCGGCGCGTGGCGTCGGAGGACTTCGGGTTCGCGGCGAACGAGCGGGCATCGGTGTAAAGCTGCCTGAGCCGCGCGGTCGCGGCGCGGACCTCGGCGCTGGGCGACTCAGCGAACTTCCGTAGCGCGATGCCGCGTGTGTCGAACGCGTCCTGCAACGCGGTCATCGCGAGCAGTTGCCAATACTGCGTGCGCTCACCCTCCGCCGGCGCGAGCGCGGTGAGCAGCGACGCGAACTCCGCATCGCTCGCCGATGCGGACGCGGTGGCAATGAGCTGGCCGAGGAACTCGTTGCGACCCGGCGCGGTGGCCGGTGTGGTGACGGCAACCTTGAGCAACTCGCCCGTGCGGCCCACGGCTCCGCTCAGGATGGCCGCGCGCTGATAAGCGTCGGCCATGCCGTCGCGGACGAGTTGGGCGAGCGCAGCAGTCGCACGTGGGTCATTCCAAGTGCCGAGGGTGAAGGCGAGCTGGTAGCGAACGACGGGCGTTGAATCGGAGACGAGTTTCAAGACGGCATCCGCGAGTTGGGTTTCGTGTGCGAGGGACGGCTCGGCGAGGCGCAGGGCGAGTTGGCGAACGCTGGGGTGCGAGTCAGCAAGTGCGGTGAGCAGCAAGCTGGTTGCATCGCCGACCTTGGGGTCGTCTTGGACGCGCGGCAGCGCGTCCCTACCGGCGCTGAGTGCGGCCAATGTTTGCAGTCGCACAGCGGGGTTCGTGGAGGTGAGGAACAGCTTGGTGAGCGGTTTCGTGGCGCTCGCGTCGTTGCGGTGGAGCAATTCGCGGTGGGCGAGGTCGCGCGCGACGCCATTCTCCGTGTTCAGTGCGGCGACGACTTGAGTGGTGGAGAGCTTGGTCAGGTCGTTGAAAGGCCGAAGCTTTGCGCCTTGCGGATAGATGCGGTAGATGCGGCCTTTGTCAGCGCCGGCGCGAAGATCGAGCGACTTGAGCCGGTCGGGCGGAATCCAGCGCGGATGCTCGATGACGAAGCGATACATGTCCACGACCCACAGCGCACCATCGGGACCGGTGAGCATCTGCACAGGGCGGAACCAGTTGTCGGTGCTGGCGAGGAATTCGGACGCGGTTTCGTCCGCGGCGCGCGCGGCGGTGAACGTCACGCCGTCCGGGGTGAGCACGAGGCGACGGACCATGTTATGCACCGGCTCGCAGATGAACAGGTTTTGGCTGAAGCCCGCGCCCAACAATGTGTCGCGATACACGCCGAGGCCACAGCCAGAGGTGACGTGGTTCAGTGACTGCGGGTTGTTGAAGCGCTCCAGTGGTTTGCTGATGGGGTTCAGCCGTGCGAGGCTTGCGGCGAGGTTCACACTCGGCGGCGGCGCGGGGATGTGCGGGTTGCGCGCGAGGTAGCGGTCGGACAGCGGGTAGTGGAACGCGAACGCGCTGTTGTTGCAGCCGAACCAGTTGCCGAAGTCGTCGCGCGCACGGCCCTGCTGCGTGAGGCCGGAGGTCGCCTCGAATTCGCCGGTGTCCGGACGGAAGCGGAAGTCGCGGCCGCGGATGTTGAGAGATTGAGAGTTGAGCGTTGAGGGTTGAGAGAGGTTCTGGATGTCGCCGCCGAGGAGGCCGTTTGCGCCGTGGATCCAGTTGTCGAGGCCGAGGGAGAGGCTGTTCACGCGGGCCTGATAGTTGTTCGTCTCGAAGCCGGTGTAGAGCTTGCGCACCACGTCGGCCTTGCCGTCGCCGTTGGTATCCTCGGCGTAGAGAATGTCCGGCGCGGCACAGATGAGCGCGCCCTTGCCCCACGCCATCACGCCGGTCGGGAACGGCAGGCCATCGAGGAACAGCGTGGCGCGGTCGAAGGGGCCGTCGGGGCGCGAGCGCGTGAGGAACTTCACGCGGCCGCCGGGCTTCCAATTGCCGTCGAGACCCATCGGGTAATCGGCCATCTCGACGACCCACAGCTTGCCGTCAGTGCCGAAGTCAATCGCGACGGGGCTGGTCACGAGCGGTTCGGCGGCGACGAGTTCGATGGTGAGTCCGGGCTTGGTGCGCAGGGTGGCGAGAGATTCTGTTGGAGACTTCGGAGGCGGGTTGCCTGTGTCTGCGACTTGCGGTCGCCGTTCGTCCGCTTTGGCCGCCACCGACGGCGATTGCAAATCGCCGGCACGGGGGGCGGTTGCAGCCGGGGCGTTCGTGTTCTTCGACAAGAAGTCGCGAGGCAGCAATTGGTGGACTGCACCGACGATTTTGTTCTCCAGTCCCGGCGCGAACTTCGTGGGCTGGTCGTAATAGACCATAGCGCCGCCGCCTTCGTAGCCGCCCTCCTGCAAGACACGCTCGCTCGGGATGTAGCAAGGATCGTCGTTCGAGTAGCCGTGGACCCACAGGCGCGTGTGGTCGAATTCACGCTTGAGCCGCAGCCCGTAGTCCACGACGACTTCGCCGGGCAGGAAGACCAGCGCGAGGTTGGGGCCGAAGGTCCAAGTCTGGACGAGATACGGCAACTTGGCTGGCAGCGCTTCGCCATGGTTGAGGCGCGCAAGGTTCTTCTTTGCATGATAGGAAATCTGCTGCGCCTTGTTCGTCGCGAGCGCCTCCCACTCGGCGCGTGTGGGCAGCTTGTCGAAGTCGAGTTCGATGCGCTTGGTGCGGGCTGTCAGTGTGGTGGAAAGCTCCTTCCACGGGCCGGGGAAAAGACGTTTCACTTCGTTGGCAATCTCGCGGCCTTGCGCGTCGGCAAGGTCCGGCGTGCCGCGCTTGTTCGGGTTCTGGTCCGCGCCGCAGCCGATGGCGACGAGGGCGATCGCGCCGGGATGATCGGCTTCGAGTGCGAGTTGCGCGGAGCCGGCCCAATCGCCGTGGACAGTGTTCAGCCCGAGCGTGACGCAATGGCAGGCGTAGCTGATGAAGACCGCGCGCACGATGCCTTCGGGTGCGACGATGCGCAGCACGGGGAGGTCGTGGTCCACAGGCGCGATGGGTTTGCCACGCCGGTTCATCGCGAAGCCGACCTTGCCCTGCGTCCACTCGACGCGGCTGGGCCGGCGGTCAGCAAGCGCGGCGCGTATGACTTGCTCCAGCTTGAAGGTCAGTTCGCGTGTGTAGAGGGCCACGCGGGACTGCTGGTCGGGTGGAAGGTCGGCCATGAAGATGTTCGGCGCGACGCCCGCAATCATCGGCGCGGAATGCGTGTGCGAGGAGCAGATGGCGAGGCGGTCGTGAGTGAGGCGGGTATCCGCGAGGCGGCGGAGCAGTTCGGTGCGGATGGCATCGGACACGCCGAGGTTGTCCACAGTCACAAGGACGGCGGGGCCTTCCACATCGGTGCCGATAGCGAGGGCCTTCGCGTGAATGCGCTGCGCGATGCCTTCAGACTCGGTCTTGCGCACGGCGAAGCCAGTGAGCCGAATCGGGTAGTCCGGCGTGATGTCCACGCGGGCGACGCCAACGTTCGGCAGGCGTGGGGCGGTGGCGTGTCGCACCGCGCAAGCGGCGAGGAGGCACATCGCGACCAAAGCGAAGACGAGAGCACTGGACGGCGGTTGTAAACCGCCGGCACGGGGGATGGGGGAACCGGAATTCATGGTTGCGGCAGTGCAGGGAGTGTTCGCGGTAAGCGGGCAAAGTCAACGCGGGAGAACGCGGACTTGAACAGGCAGGCTATGTGCGGGGGCAGTTCCTCTGAATATCTGCCCCGCCCGCCACACTCCAATTGCCCACGCATGAACAGCTCACTCAATCGCCGTCGTTTCCTCGCCACCTCCGCCAGCGTCCTGGCCGCGCCGTATTTCCTCCGCAGCCAGGGCTCGCCGAATAACAAGCTCAACATCGGCTGCATTGGCACGGCTGGCCGTGCGGCGGGCGACATCGAAGGCGTGAAGGGCGAGAACATCGTCGCGCTCTGCGATGTGGATGAGGCCAACTTGAACAAGGCGGGCGAGAAGTTCCCCGGTGCGAAGAAGTATCGGGACTTCCGCAAGATGCTCGAACAAAAAGACATTGATGCCGTGGTCGTGGGCACCCCGGACCACACGCACGCCGTTTGTGCGGTGCTGGCCATGCGCAGCGGCCGCCACGTGTATTGCGAGAAGCCGCTGGCACGCACCGTGTCCGAAGTCCGCGTGATGACGGACACAGCCAAGCAGACCAAGCGCGTGACGCAGATGGGCAACCAGATTCACTCCCATCCCGGCAACAACTACCGCCGCTGCGTCGAGCTCGTGCAGAGCGGGGCCATCGGCGCGGTGAAGGAAGTCCACGTCTGGGCCGGCGCGATTTACGGGAACAAGACCGTCGTTGCGAATCCGCCGCCGCCGCCCGCGTCGCTCGACTACGACCTCTGGCTCGGGCCCGTGCAATACGTCAGCTATCGGCCCGAGTATGTGCCGTTCCACTGGCGGCACTTCTGGAACTTCGGCGGCGGCACACTCGCGGATTTCTGGTGCCACTTCGCCGACCTCGCGCACTGGGCGCTGGATTTGAAGTATCCGCTGACCGTGGAGGCCGAAGGTCCTGCCGTGGACCCCGAGCTGGTGCCTGTTGATCTCAAGGTCCTTTACGAATACCCCGCGCGTGGCCAGCAGCCGCCGGTCAAGCTCACCTGGTATCAAGGCAAGTATCGCCCCGAACAAGAACTCGGCCCGCTGCTGGACAAGTGGAAAGGCGGCGGCGTGCTCTTCGTCGGCGACAAGGGCCGATTGCTGGCGAACTACACGCAGCGACTGCTCCTGCCGGAAGACAAGTTCGCGAACTTCACTCCGCCCGCGCCCTTCGTGCCTGATGCCAAGGGCGGCAACTGGCATCACGAACAATGGATTCAGGCCATCAAGACCGGCGGTAAGGCCGAGTGCGACTTCGCCTACGGCGGGCCGCTCTCCGAGGCTGGCCTGCTCGGCAACGTCGCCTTCCGCGTCGGCAAGAAGCTCAATTGGGATGCGAAGACATTACGCGCGATGGGCTGCCCCGAGGCCGACCAATTCATCCAGCACAAGTATCGCGAGGGCTGGAAGATTTAGGCGTGTGCCGGCGGTTTGTAACCGCCGTTCCGCCGTTAGCCTCCCACGAAGCGGCGACTGCAAGTCGTCGGCACGGGCTTTCAATTTGATTGCCGCTCCCGCCTTCGCCTTGCCACAGTGGTCACAATGAACGACTGGATTTCCGATTACATCGCCAAGCAAAAGGCCGCGCTCGACTCCATCCCGCCCGACGCCGTGGCCCGGCTGATTGAAAGGCTCCGTCAAGCCCACCGCGAGGATCGGCAAATCTTCGTCTTCGGTAACGGCGGCAGCGCGGCCAATGCCTCGCACTTCGCCACCGACCTCGGTAAAGGCGCATCCGACAAGCTCGGCAAGCGCTTCCGCGTGCTCTCCCTCAACGACAACGTGAGCTGGATGACCGCCCTCGGGAACGACTACTCCTACGCCGATGTCTTCGCCAGCCAGCTCCAGAACTACGGCCGCCCCGGCGACATCGCGCTCACCTTGAGCGTCAGCGGCAACTCGCCGAACTGCGTGAAAGCCATCGAGTGGGCGAACGCGAACGGCCTGCACACCATCGCCCTTGTCGGCGCCAAGCGCGGCCGGCTCGCGGAGATTGCCAAGGACGTCATCGTCATCGCCGACGGCCACTATGGCCGCGCCGAGGACGCTCAAATGGGCATCTGCCACCTGCTGTGCTACGCGTTCATGGAGCGGCCGGAGCTGGCGAAGTAGGCCGAGGACATCGCGAACAAAGGGCTTTGCGCCTCCGCGTCTTTGCGTGAAATTCGGGTCGTGCCCGTCACCGACCACATCCGCAGCAAGCTCTCGCAGGTGCCGCACCGGCCCGGCGTGTATCTGCACAAGGACCGCTTCGGCACGGTGATTTACGTCGGCAAGGCGCGCGACCTCCGCAAGCGCGTCGCCCAGTATTTCCACCCTTCGCGCCGGTTGGGTTGGGACCTCAAGTTCAACGCCCTCGTAGAGGCCATCCACGACTTCGACTGGCACATGGTGAAGTCCGATGCCGAGGCCGTGCTGCTCGAAGGCAAACTCATCAAGGAGTTTCAGCCGCGCTACAACATCTCGTTCCGTGACGACAAACGGTTCCTGATGCTCAAGGTCAACCTCAACGACCCTATCCCACGCTTCACACTCACGCGCCTCAAGCTCGACGACGGCGCGCGTTACTTCGGCCCCTTCGGCAGTAGTGGCGCGTTGCGGCGCACGCTGAATCTGGTTCGCCACAAGTTCAACCTGCGCGGCTGTCGCCCGCTCAACCCCGACGCCAGCGACTACAAGCATTGCCTCTACGCGCACATGAAGGTCTGCACCGCGCCGTGCATCGGCAACGTCACGCGCGAGCAATACCTCATGCAGGTGACTGCTGGATGCGATTTCCTCGACGGCCAGTGCGACGAGATGGCCGGCGAGTTGGAGGCGCAGATGAAGAAGGCCGCCGCCGCGCAGGATTTCGAGCAAGCCGCGCAGCTCCGCGACTTGCTCAAGGACATCCGCAGCGCGACGAAGAAGACCAAGCCGTTCGCGCGCGTGCCTTACTCGTTGCCGGTGGCCATCCACCCGGAGCGCGATCTGGAGGAGAGCTTCTGGCGCGGCCGGCCCGACCGCGCGAACTACCGGCGCTTCAAGATCAAGACCGTGACCGGCCAAGACGACTTCGCCTGCATGGCCGAGACGATTCGGCGGCGCTACGCGAGGTTGAAGTGCGAAGTAGGTCAGGCTTCCAGCCTGACCTCCATTCAAGAGCTGAACGCCACGGTAGCCGAAACGGCGAAGTCAGATGACAGGCAAGATGCCTGTCCTACTTTGGAGGACGGCGAGGAAGCCCCCGAATCCCGCCCCACCTCCGCCTTCGACGCCGTCGTCCACGACGCTGCCAGCCGCGACGAGATGACCGCGCCGTGGGTGCCAAAGGTCCCCGCCGCTGCGCGCCTGCCGGACCTCATCCTGATTGATGGCGGGCGCGGCCAGCTCAACGCCGCGTGCGCCGAACTGGCGAAGCTTGGCCTTGGCCATATCGCCATCATCGGCCTTGCGAAGGAGTTTGAAGAAATTTACCGGCCCGACGAACCCGCGCCGCTCCGCCTCGGCCTCGACCACCCGGCGGTGAAGCTCCTCCAGCGCGTGCGCGATGAGTCCCACCGCGTCGCCAACAGCTACAACGCCCAGCTCCGGCTGCGCAAAATCTCCGAGAGTATCCTCGACGAGTTCCCTGGCGTTGGCGATGCGCGGAAGCAGGTGCTGCTGAAAAAGTTTGGCTCCATACATCGCCTGCGCCTCGCGACCGTCGAACAAATCGCCGAAGTCCCCGGCTTCGGTGGCAAGACTGCGCAAGAGCTGAAAGCCTTCCTCGAAACGCGAACAGAGCGGCCGGCCACGAGTTCTGCCGCCTAGGAGACCACGCGGGGAGTCCCTAACTTTTGGGCGGAGACAAGTGAGACTCCTAACGTCGTCTACTACCGGAGGATGTCACCGCGCAGCCGTGATGCGCTCGGACTTCACTTCAATCGCCGCCCAGTGGGCGAACTCCCAGCTCCACCCGTTTGCGGCGTTCTCCAGCCGGAGCGCGACCTTCTGCCCGGCAAGTGAGGTGAGGTCCACCGTCACAGATTGCCAGACTTCGGTGCCTTTGCGGGCGATGAGTTGCTTGTGCAGTGGCTTGCCGTTGGCCAACACGCGGAGTTCCCAGTCGCCTTTCTCATGCGAGGCTACGCTGAACTTCAGCGTGGTCCTCTGGCCGGCGGGGATGGTCAACTCGCGTTCCAGCGCGGCGGGCTTCTCGCGGTCGAAGGGGTGCGTGAGTAGGACGTTTTGCTTCCCGGCGAACTCGACGAGCTTGGCGGGCGTGCCCTCGAACTCGGGGGCGAGGACGCGCCATTCGGGATTCCAGAGGGAGACGGATTCCCAGTCCACGCGTTGGGTGGAGGCGGATTTCTTCGCGCCCTTCGGAGCCGGGGCAGGCGGGACGCCTGCCCCACTACCCGAGTCATTCTTCCAACTGAACGGCGCTTTGTCCCCCGGCGGGTTCAGGAGGTAGGCGATGAGGTTGCGGAAGTCGGTGTCGGGCATCTGCTCCAGGCCCTCGGGCATTACGCTCAATTCGCTCACGCGCAGTTTCGCCACGTCGCTCTTGGCCACCACGTCTTCCTTCGGGCCGGCGCTCAGGAGGCGCACGCGCGTGTCGGTGTTCTCGACCATCCGGCCGCTCAAGCTGCGGCCGTCCTTCGTCTCGACCTCCACCATCTCGTAGCCCGCGCCGATGATTTGGGCCGGGTCAATGAGGTTCGCCAGCAACGCATCGAGGCTGCTGCGGCCCACGCCCGTCAGGTCGGGACCAATGTCCGCGCCCTCGCCGTGGAGTTTGTGGCAGGTGAAGCAGGTCTTCTTCGCGATCTCGTAACCGGCCTTCAAATCTGGTTGGCCCTTCGCGCCGAGAAGCATGTCCTTCTTCGCGGCAATGAGCTTGAGCTTGTCGGCGTTCGCATCGCGCACACGGCCGAAAACGGCGGTGGCGCGCTTCGCGAGCATTCCGTAATCCGCCTCGCTGCGCGTGAGCGTGCGGATGGCTGTGACAGGAATGTCGCTGGCGAGAATGCGCTTCTGCTCCAGCTCGCTGAGGAGCTGCGAAGCCCAGTTACCCCGCGAAGCCAAGGTCTCGGCGGCGGCGCGGCGCGCGGCGGGGCTGAAGTTTTTCCACTGTGCGAAGAGCGCCTCGGCGGTTTGCCCGCCGAGCTGGCTGAGGCCCGCGATGGCTTCGAGCACGAGCGGCTCCGGGTTGCCAGGCGCGATAGCTTTCAGTAGCGCTTCGCGAGCGGCGTCGTTCTTGAGCTGGCGCGCGGTCTGCGCGGCCTTGAGACGCTCGTCGAGCGGGGCCTTCGCGTCGTTGACGAGCGCGAGGCTGGCCTGCATCGCGCCGGCGTCGCCCCAAAGCGCGCCGAGCTGGCGGGCGAAGCGCGCGACGTCTTCGCGCGGGCTGGCGAGCAGCGGTTTCAGCACGGCCTCGGTGGGCTTGGCGGGCTTGAGCGCCTTGCCCTTTTGGCCATCCACGAGGCCGTTGAGCGCGAAGGGCAGGAGCGCGTCACTTGCCGGCAGGCTGCCGAGGAAGTCCAGCGCGGCATCGAGCTGCGCGGGGCTTTGCAAGTCGCAGACGCGGCGCATGGTCTTGTAGGTGAGCGTGCCGGTGATCGCGGCAGTGCGGACCGAGTTTTGGCCGAGCAGGTTGAAGGCAAACTTCGGATCGCGCGAGACGAGCGGCTCGGCGGCCATCCAGACGAGGTGGTTCAGCGTGAGGTCGTTCGCGTTGGGTGTCGCAGCGATGACGGCGGCGAGAATCTCGGCGAGTTCCGGCGCGTTCGGCTCGCGCTGTGGCTTGGTGTTCACCGTGAGCGAACCCGAGGTGAGCTGGCGGAACGCCGTCGCGACGGCGGTGCGGACGATGGGCTCTGAGTCCGTGGCGAGTTTGCGCAGCAGCGCTAGGTCCGGGGCAATGCCGAGCTGACGTTCGCCGACAAGCCGCGCCGCCCAAGCGCGAATGGCCGGCTCCTTGTCCGCAACGGCCTTCGGGAGTTGGTCATCCGCGAGGTAGCCGGAGCTGTGCAACGTCCAGAGCGAGGCGAGGCGGGATTCCAACGTCTTCCCTTCGGCAAATTGCTTTTGTAGCAGGCCCATCACCGTGTCGTCGCGGCGGTCGTTGAGGACGCGCTGGGCCATCTTGCGCTGCCACACGTTCGGGTGCGCGAGGTGCTCGACGAGTTGCGCGGAGGTGAGTTTGCCAAAATCCATATTCACCTCGGGGCGCGACGGGACTTTCTTCTCCTTTTCGTTGCCGGTGTAAACCACACGCCAGATGCGGCCGTGCTCACGGTCCACGCCGTCGGGGTCGGCGCGGGCGTTTTGGTAGCAGGGATACTTGTCATACCAGTCCATCACCCACAGTGCGCCGTCGGGTCCGACCTGCTGGCTCACGGGCATGAACCAGCCGTCATTGGCGCGGATGAAGTCTTGCTTGAACGAACTTTTGAACGTGCTGCCGTTCGGCGTGAGCGTGTCCTGATGCACCGCGTTGTCGTGGAGGTTGCCGCAGAAGATGGTTCCGTAATGCTCCGCCGGCCACTGATTGCCGAGATAGACCTGGATGCCTGCGTAAGCCGCCATCTTGTGGCGATGGTCCACGATGCTCGGCAGCATTTGGTAGGCGTAGGGAAACATCGGCTGGCCGCCCTGCCGCACGTAGATGCCGCCGGGAGCCATGTGGAACATGTGGTCTATCACGCACGCGCTGAGAAAGGCGTTGCCCGCGCGGTCGAAGTCCACGCCCCACGGATTGCTCGTTCCGTCGGCATAGACCTCGAACTTCTTGGTCTGGACGTTGTAGCGCGCGACGGCGGCGTCCATGCGCACGGCGGGTTCGTTGGTGCGCTCAGGGTTCGAGACATTCGCGCGCGTGAAGACGCCGTGGGTCATGTAGAGCTGGCCGTCGGGGCCCCACGTGAAGCCGTTGAGCAGCTCGTGCCGGTCTTCGAGGCCGAAGCCGGTGAGCAGCACCGTCTGCTTGTTCGCCTTCTGAAACGCGCCAATGCCCGCGCCCGCCGGGGCGTTCGTGTCTTGCAGGAAGAGCAGATGCGGCGCTTGCCCGAGGAACACGCCGCCGTGGCCGAGCAGGATGCCCGTCGCGAGTGAGAAGCCGTCGGCGAATACCGTGACCTTGTCCGCGCGACCGTCGCCGTCGGTGTCCTCGAGAATCTTGATGCGGTCGCGGCCGCGCGTGCCGGGCTTCGCACCGAGCGGATACTCGTAAAGCTCCACCACCCACAGCCGTCCGCGCTCGTCCCACGTCATCGCGACGGGGTTCACGACCTCGGGCTCGCTGGCGAAGAGGCGGATCTCGAAGCCCGGCGGCAGCGTGAACTTCTTCTGCGCCTCCTCCGGCGACAGCGCGGGCGTGGTGGCGGGCGCGTGTTGGCCGGACATCTGTTTGCCCGGCGGCAAGTTTTTGTAAACGGGGAAGCCGAGGTTCTTCTGCGGCACTTGGTAATCAGCGGCAACGAGTGCGACAGTCAACGCAAAGGACGGAGCAACGGCGAGCGCGGCAAGGCGGAAAGGACTCATAGCGGGCACACGTTAGGAAACGAACTGCCCGGCTCCAAGCTTCAAACGACCCGCGTCCCGCGACTTGATCCGCTGGCCAACTTCGCGGTTTACGCGCGCGCGGGGGATTCCTACTCTGCGCCGATGAACGCCACTTCCCTCTGCCGTCGCGGGTTTGTTTTCGGGCTGCTCGCCTTGGCCTGCACGGCCACGGCCGCTGACCGGCTCTCCATCCCTGATTACTACGAATGCCCGCGCGCTACTGGGCCCATCAAGATCGACGGCCGGGCCGACGAGCCTGCCTGGGCCAAGGCTCTGGTGATCGACTCCTTCGTCGCGTTCTGGGCCGCCCGCCCGGCCAAGACCAAGACCAAGGCACGCCTGCTCTGGGACGACGAGCATCTCTACTTCCACGCTGAGATGGAGGACGCCGACCTCTATGCCGACGTGCGCGAGACCAACGGCCACATCTGGGAGAACGACGTCTTCGAGTTGTTCTTCAAACCCAGCGACACCTCGCTGGCCTACTACGAATTCCAAATCAACCCGCTTAACGCGCAGTTCCACACCTTCCTGCCCTCGCGTGGCGCGGGCGGCATGCGACGCGCCATCAGCTCCCCCGACGACGGCAAGTTCGCCTTGAAGACCGCCGTCTTCCTGCAAGGCACCTTGAACAACTGGCGCGACACCGACAAAGGCTGGTCCGTCGAAGGCCGTATCCCGTGGAAGGATTTCAACCGCACCGGCGGCGCGCCGAAGACGGGCGACGTGTGGCGCTTCGCCCTCTGCCGCTACGACTACTCGAAGCACTTCGAGTCGCCCGACCTCTCGAGCTGCGCTCCGCTCACCGCCCCTAACTACCACCGCTACGAGGATTACTGCCGGCTCAAGTTCCTCGGGGCCACCAACAGCCGCTGAATCTCATGAAGTCCATCACACTTGTCCTCACGACGCTGCTCGCCGTCGCGCACGTATCCGCCCAGCCGCTGCGCCCCAAGGAAGCCGACACCAGCGAAATCGCGCAACAGGCCATCGCCGCCTACCGCAAGGGCGACCTCCCCGCCGCCCTCGCCCTCGCCACCAAACTCACCGAGGCCGCTCCGAAGCAACCCTCGGGCTGGTTCCTCCGCGCCCAGCTCCACGTCACCCAGCGCCAGCACGCCCAAGCCGTCGCCGACTATTCCGAAGTCATCAAACTCGATCCCAAATCTCCCAACGCCTGGGAAGCGCGCGGCGAAGCCTACTTCAAGCTCGGCAAAATCGCCGAGTCCATCGCCGACTTCGACCAGTTCCTCGAACGCGTCCCCGCCCAACGCCCGCATCACTGGCAGCGCGGCATCGCCCTCTACTACGCCGGCCGCTTCAAGGACGGCAAGGAACAGTTCGAAATCCACCAGACCGTCAACTCCAACGACGTGGAAAACGCCGTCTGGCACTTCCTCTGCGCCGCGCGTGCTGACGGCCTGGCCGCAGCGAAGAAAAATCTCATCCCCATCGAAGGCGACAGCCGCGTGCCTATGGCGCAAGTCCACCAACTCTTCGCCGGCAAAGCCAAGCCCGAGGACGTCCTCGCCGCCGCCAAGGCCGCGCCTGCCGAGACCCGCTCCGGCGAACCGCTCTTCTATGCGCACCTCTATCTCGGCATCTATTATGAAGCCCTCGGCGATGCGAAGCAGGCGCGCGACTATATTTTCAAAGCCGCCGAGCGCGCCGACCAAAACGGCTACATGGGCGACGTGGCCCGCGTCCACGCGGAGATTCTGCGGAAACAGGAGAAGAAATAACGACTGCGCGCAGCCTTTCGTCCGCTTCAACGGGCGGGTGTCAGTCTAGTCGTCTCCATGTAGGACAGCGCGTCTCGCCTGTCTTTCCATTCAAATAATTCCGCTTGAGCGGCTGCTGGCAGACACCATTCAGATGACAGGCTGGAAGCACTGACCTACGATTCGCGCTTGATTCGCGGGCTAGTCAATCCACCGCCACCACGGCTTTGATCACGCCAGTCTCCGGCTTGGTCCAGCTCGGGAAGACGCCGATCATGTCCTCGAACCCGGACTGGTGCGTGATCCACGGGCGGGTGTCTATCTGGCCGTCCTCGATGAGCCGGATGATGCGGGTGAAGTCGCCGGGCAGCGCATTGCGGCTGGCGCGGATGTCCAGCTCGCGCCGGTGCAGCGCCGGGGCTTGGAGGAAGCTGATCTCCGACTGCGTGATGCCGACGTAGATGAGCCGGCCCTTGAAGGCACAGTAGCTCAACGCGTGGCCCATGGATTTGTTGCTGCCCGTGGCGTCCACCACCACGTCGGCGAGCTGGCCGTTGGTGAGTTCGGCAAGCCGCTTTAGTTCCTCGCCGTCGCCCTTGGTGAGGATGGTGTCGGGCACTCCCATGGTGTTGCGCACGAAGGCGAGGCGCTGCTCGTTCATGTCCATGACGATGGTCTTCGCGCCGGAGAGCTTGGCGAACTCGACGACGGAGAGGCCAATCGGTCCCGCGCCGATGACGAGGACGGCCTCGCCGGGCTTGGGCTCACCGCGATTGATCGCGTGACAACCGATGGCGAGCGTCTCGACGAGGGCGAGCTGGTCGAAGGAGAGTTTCTTGGACGGGTGCATTTTCCGCGCGGGCAGAATGATGCGCTCCGTCATGCCGCCGTCGCACATGACGCCGAGGGTTTTGTTGGTCTCGCAGCAGTTGGTGTGGCCGCGCCGGCAGGAGTAGCAGTGGCCGCAGTTGATGTAGGGCTCGACGGAGCAGCGGTCGCCGGGCGCGACGTTCGTGACGCCCGCGCCGACGGCGAGCACCTCGACGCCCAGCTCGTGGCCGGGGATGCGCGGGTAGCTGAAGAAGGGCATCTTGCCGAGGTAGCCGGAGATGTCCGTGCCGCAGATGCCGATGCGATGGACGCGGAGGAGGACTTCGCCGGCGGCGGGCGCGGAGGGTTCGGCGATGTCAATGCGGCGCCAGGCCTGGGGCTTTTCGAGTTGTAGGGCTTTCATGTAAGATGTCGCGGGCGGGAGGTTTTAGTCGAGGTCAGGCGGCTGAAGCAAGCGGCAGAAAGAAGAGCTTCGATGGAACGTCCTTTAGTGAGTTGGCCGACGGCTAATGACTTGTCGACACTGTCGAATTGGAAATGAACTCACCGGTTTGGCGATGGAACGAGAATACTCGGACAAGTCGCTGCTGAGAGGCGGCCGGATTCTTCGCCTTCATCACAAAGCCAACCAAAACCTCGTCACGGCGAACCTCGAAAATGGGGGTTCGATTCGCATCCCGTTCAAAAGACGAGTTCACGTCCTCCTTTGCAAGCAATTCGGCCGCCTTCGTTCGGAATTTTTCTAGTGATTCCTCACTTGCCGCATGTATGAGACAGATGAAACCGGGGTCGTGTGGAAACAAACACTTATCAGTTCGGCAGGAAGCGCCGATCCAGCAGAAAAGAATGACGAACAGAAGCCGCATTGACTTAACGCATCACCTCGAGCATCTCCTTCACCGCCTTGGTTAGCCCGACGGTGATGCTCCGACTGATAATGCTGTGGCCGATGTTGAGTTCGACGAGATGCGGGACAACGGCCAGCAGCGGTGGAACGTTCGCGACGGTGAGGCCGTGGCCGGCATTGACTTGGAGACCCAGCTCGTGAGCTTGTGCGGCGGCGGCGGCGAGACGTTTCAACTCGGCCTTGCGCTCGCGAGCCTTGCCGAAGCACTCGGCGTAAGCGCCCGTGTGCAGCTCGATAGACTGGCTGCCCGTCATCGCGGCGGCGGCGACTTGAATCGGGTCCGGCGCGATGAAGAGGCTTACTTCGATGCCCGCGTCATTCATGCGGCGGACGGTGCGCTTCAGCGCGGCGAGTTGTCCGGCGACGTCGAGGCCTCCTTCGGTCGTGACTTCTTGCCGACGTTCGGGGACGAGGCAGACGATGTCGGGCTTGAGCTTGAGGGCGATGCGGATGATTTCTTCCGAGTTCGCCATCTCCAAGTTCAGCCGCGTGGAAATCTTCTTCCGCAGCGCGACCACATCGCGGTCTTGAATGTGCCGACGATCCTCGCGCAAATGGGCGGTGATCCCGTGCGCGCCAGCGGCCTCGCAAACCAGCGCGGCGGCCACGGGGCAAGGCTCGCCCGCCCCGCGCCCGCGATAGCGCGCCTCGCGGACAGTGGCGACATGGTCAATGTTGACGCCGAGTTTCAGCATGTTGAGAGCGTAGTTACCGATGAGATGCGGCGGAAGGAAAAGCCGCTTACTTCTTCGCGCCAGGCAGTGCCGGCAGCCCCGGCAGCGCATTCGTTGGATACGCGAGGGCGGGGAAGGCGGGGTTGTCCAGCCACCGCGCGAGCAGCGTGAGTTCGATGGCGGTCAGCCCGAGGTCCGAGCGGCGCACGGCCTTCAACTCCGTCGGCGAGCTCGCGGTGACTTCGGTGATGGTATTGACGAGCTTGGGAGAAACGGCGCGGAGCCAGCCATGCGCTGCTGCGGAAGGCGGGAATGACGGTGTTGGCGAGAGCATCGCGGTGAGTTGGAAGATGGGCACCCACTGCGCAAGTTTCGCCTCGGTGATTTCCCAGTCGTAGTAAACGAGGTTTGTGCGCGGCAGGAACTGGTTGAGCAACTCGGCGGGCGGCGGGTTCGTGTTCGGCCCCTGCGGAATGATGCCGGCCATGCTCCCGAACAAGAGGAAGCCGTCGCCTGCCTCCGGCGCGGGGCGGACGAAGGGCACGAGGATGGGCATGCCCACCCAGCCAATCTCGGTGCGGTTGGTCGTGAACGCGATGCGTCCTACACCGGCCTTCGCGATGTTCGTGCCGAGCGTGTGCAAAGCGTGAGGTGCGATGCGAACGACGGTGTTCGAGGCGTTGGGCATCGGGGCGGCGGCGAGGAGGTTGTAAGGCACGTCCGAGCGCGCCCAGGTGAAAAGTTGGTTTGGTGCGGACTTCAGCTCCCACTCCTTGAATTCCGGCTGGCGTGCGAGCCAGTCGCCGAAGCCCTGCATCGCGGTGAAACTGATGAGCGGATCGCGGACGGAATTCGTTGGCAGTCGGAAGGCGTCCAGTTTCCAGGGCACAGCGTTGACGAACTTCAGCGTGGCCTCGCTGCGGACCGTTTCGCCTTTCGCCATGACGCTGATGGAGCAGTGCGGCCACGCGATGGCGTTCGGCAAATCCAGCGTGGATTGCAGCTGGGCGAGATCGGCAACGAGGTCCAGGAGGTTGGTGGAGAGTGCGGGGTGGCTGCCGACGGGTTTCGACGGCAGCGGCACGGCAGGCGCGGACTTGGACAGCATCAGGCAATCTTCGAAGCTCGCGACCGTGAGCAGATGACCATTCGCCGTCTTCGCGCTCCAGGCGCTCGTGCCCGAGCCCATCGTTGGCAGCGCGACGGGCTTCACGTCCACGGCCTGCCACAAATTCGTGCTCCAGCGGACGCGCTGAGTCGCATCGAGGAAAACGGTGAGTATCCAACTCGCGGCCTGTGCATCGTGCGTTTCGAAGAGAAACTTGCTGGCGGCCAGTTCGTCGAGCAGCGGGCGCAGCAACGGCCCGGCGTTGGTGCGCCCGCTGGTGCCGAAGAGCGTCGCCGGAAGCGTGACGGCAAGGCGATCGTGGACTTGCTTGCGCGTGGCAACGGCCTCGGGGGTGTTGAGGAGCGTGTTGAGTTTCGCCGCGCTCGCATTGGTCGCAATGTGGTTCAACCCGGCGAAGTGCAGCCGAAAAACCGGGCCGGCGGGCACCGGAACGGGCTTGGGCGAGGGCGGCGCGGTGGGATTCTCCCGGCAGCCAGCCGCGAGCACGACCCACCCGACCAGCAGAGTGAAAGCAAGTTGTCTCATCAATTGAAGTGAATTGCCAAAACCGCGTCGCGGAAGCAAACGCAAATCCATCCGCGAGCCTACGGAAAACTGCTC
>RFVF01000330.1 GCA_009922615.1 Pseudomonadota bacterium | reverse complement strand
TCCTTTATCTTTTTTGTCCCCTGTCTTTTCCTTTGCGCTGGCTTGGAATTCGTCATGGTACTTGAATTTAGGTTCGCCTACGAAGGTGCCGTCCAGTTTGTAATGTTCGTGCATCGCTTTGACATCTTTGACCATCTTGTCAAAGTTAAAGGTGTACTTGGGGTCTACTGCCGGGGTGAATGGGGTGTATGGGGCTTTTGCGCCTTTCCAGGGTGAGCCTTCATAGTTCAGATGGCATGCTGCGCAGGCTTCTTCAAATTGGAAGTCTTGGCCTTTGTCAGCTACCACTTTGCGTTGTGTGGTGGTGCCTTTGCTTTCAAACGCTTGTCCGGCTTTGCGGTGGTCGCCCCGGTAGTTCTTGCCAGGTCCGTGGCATGATTCGCAGCCTACTGCAGCCAGTGGTTTCTTGGCTGCTTCTATGGTGTAGCCGCCTTTTTTGCCAAATCCGTCTACGTGACAGCCTACACAGTCTTTGTCTTGGGTGTAGTCTTTTTCCGGATCCAGTTTGGCTTTAACTTTGGCTTCTTTGCGTGTGCCTGGTTTCAGCGATTCCATCGCTTTGGCGTGTGCAGTGTCTTTCCAGGATTTGGCTTGCGATTTGTGGCAGGAGCTGCATTTCGCGCGTCCTTCAAAGGTGTCCGCTATCGCTGCGCCTGAAAAAAATGCGGCTGTTGCCAGAACAGCCAGTATATAGGTTATTGGGTGTTTCATCCTTCCTCCTTTATGCTTTTTTAATTCAAGTTTTTGATGGCTCGTATTGTACGCTATCGCCGCTTTGTGTAAATGGCTATTTCGCTGGTGTTTACGGTAGCCGGTATACCCAGTAGCCGCCTTGTTGATATATCAGTTGTGCTACGTCCAGTTCCGTCGGGGCTTTTTTGTCTACAAACGGTAACATCCTGGCTAGTAGGGTTTGACTGCTCTTTTCGTCACTTAGGAAGAATACTCTGATTTCTTCGTCCGCGACCGATTGCAGGGTGTAGGTGTCAAAGTCGTTTTCCTTCAGTTGCACTTTCATTT